>JBQGCL010000159.1:0-4785 GCA_052038485.1 Thermoleophilaceae bacterium
CTCGCCCTACCGCGTGATCGTCTCCAAGGGTCCCCAGCACGAGGAGCTCGACCTGCCGGACAACATGGTGGGGGAGGAGTTCCTGCCCCAGACCTCGATCCTCCCGCACGTGGACGCCGTGATCACCCACGGCGGCAACAACACCGTCACCGAGTCGCTCTACTTCGGCAAGCCGATGGTGCTGCTGCCGGTCTTCTGGGACCAGTACGACAACGCCCAGCGCATGCACGAGACGGGCTTCGGCATCCGGCTCGACACCTACGGCCACGATCCGGCCGAGCTGCCCGCCGCGGTCGACCGCCTGCTGGCCGACGCGGCGACGAAGGCGAGGCTCGACGCGCTCTCGAGCCGCCTGCGCGCCGCGCCGGGCACCGAGCGCGCCGCCGACCTGATCGAGGAGCTGGTCAGCGCGGCATCGTGAAGCGGAAGGCGCTTCCGCCGCCACTGGCGGGCTCGACCCAGATGCGCCCGCCGTGCGCCTCCACCACGCGCCGGCAGACCGCCAGGCCGATGCCCACGCCCTCCGACTCGCCGTCCCCGCGCGAGAACATCCCGAAGATGCGCGTGACCTGCCCGGGCGGGACGCCGGGGCCGTTGTCACGCACGGTGACGACCCACTCGGCCGCGTCGGGCAGCGCCGACACCTCCACTCGCGGCGGCTCCTCGGCGCGGAACTTGACCGCGTTGCCGACCAGGTTCTGGAACACCCGGCGCAGCTGGAGCGGGTCGCCGTGCACCTCGGGCAGCTCCCCGACGGCCAGCGTCGCTCCCGCGTCGTCGAGCGCGGGGCGGAGGTCCTCGGCCACCTCGGCCATAAGCTCGCCGAGCGCGACCGGCTCGGTGCGCAGCTCGCCGAGCCGCGCGTAGCCGAGCACCGCCTCGATCAGCTCCTGGGCGCGCCCGATGCCGCCCTGCAGCATCTCCAGCACCTGCGCGCTGGGCGGCTGATCGGATCGCTGCTCGAGCGTCCGCACCAGCAGCGCCATGTTCGCCACCGGCTCGCGCAGGTCGTGGGCTACCACGTCGGCGTAGGTGCGCAGCTCCGCCTCCATCCGGCGGCGCTCGGTCACGTCGGTGAGGAAGACCATCACGCCGTCGCCGAACTTCGTCACGCGGTGAATGAAGCTGCCGAGCATGTACCCGTCGCCGAAGGGCGTGTCGTAGGTGATCTCCTTGGCCCACGGCTCGCCCTCGTCGCAGGTGCGCACGTAGGCGTCGAACGCGTTGCTGTCGCGCATGCGCGGGAGCGCCTCGAGCAGCGTGTAGCGGTCGGGCGTGGCGGCCGGCATGCGGAAGCCGGCCAGCATCTTGGGGTTGCCGTAGCCGAACGCGAAGTCCTCGATGCACCCGTCCGCGTCGCGCAGCGCCCACAGCACCCCGACGGCCTCCGGGTAGCCGTCGAACAGATCCCGGAAGCCGGCGGCGCCCTGCTCGCCGAGCAGCGCGACCAACTTCCGATCCTCTCCCCAACGCTCTACGGCCACGCGGATAGAATTGGGTTAAACCCGGTCCAGATTCATAGGAGATGACAGACAGATGGCGCTGCGCATCGGCGACGAGGCACCCGACTTCGAGGCGGACACCACCGAGGGGCGCATCCGGTTCCACGACTGGATTGGCGACTCCTGGGCCGTTCTCTTCTCACACCCCAAGGATTTCACGCCCGTCTGCACGACGGAGCTCGGCTACATGGCCAAGATCAAGCCCGACTTCGACAGCCGCAACGTGAAGGTGATCGGCCTGTCGGTCGACGCGCTCGACCGGCACGAGGGTTGGGCGAAGGACATCGAGGAGACGCAGGGCTACGCGCCCAACTACCCGATCATCGGCGACTCCGACTACGAGGTGTCGAAGCTCTACGAGATGCTGCCGGCCGACGTATCCGGCGACTCGGGCGACCGCACCCCGGCGGACAACCAGACCGTGCGCAACGTGGTCGTGATCGGGCCCGACAAGAAGGTCAAGCTGATCCTCGCGTACCCGATGACCACGGGCCGCAACTTCGACGAGGTGCTGCGCGTGATCGACTCGCTGCAGCTGACCGCCAAGCACAAGGTGGCGACGCCGGTCAACTGGAAGCAGGGCGAGGACGTGATCATCGCCGGGTCGGTCTCGGACGACGAGGCGCGCGAGACGTACCCGGACGGCTGGGAGTCGCCCAAGCCCTACATCCGGATCGTGCCGCAGCCGCGCTGAGCGGCTGCGGGCGGCCTAGCCGCCCGCGATGAAGTGGTTGTGGACGTCGTGGAAGCTCATCGTCGGCTCCGGGAGTCCGACCGCCTGGGTCTGCGGGCCGATCTGCTCCTGGGCGAACGCGTCGAAGGCCTCCTGGGTCTCCCACACGTCGGTCACGCGCACGCCGGAGTCGGTCTCCGTGACCCAGTGGAACAACGCGTTCGGCGGGGTCGGCCCGCCTGGCGTCAGCCCCATGGCCTCGACAACCTGGTCGTACTGGTCGAGGGTGCCGCCCTCGAAGTCCATCACCACCGCAACAGCCACGTCGCACCTCCGCGTCGGGTAACCGGGCGACACTAACCGCTCGGTAGGTTCCTGTCATGCGCGCGCTACAGGTGCAGAGCGAGGACGGTCCGGAGGCCGTCGAACTGGTCGAGCTGCCCGAGCCGGACGGAGACCTGGTCGTGCAGGTCCGGGCCGCGGCTGTGTCGTTCCCCGACCTGCTGATGACGCGCGGGGAGTACCAGGTGCGCCAACCGCTCCCGTTCACGCTCGGCTGGGAGGCCGCCGGCGACGTGATCCGCGCGCCCGCCGGCGGTCCCTTCGCGGTCGGCGACCGCGTGACGAGCCTGACCTTCGGCGCCCACGCCGAGCTGCTGGCCGCAATTCCTGAGACCACGTTTCCGCTGCCCGACGGGCTCAGCTACGAGGAGGGAGCGGCGCTCCCGCTCAACTACCTGACCGCCGTCGCGGCGCTCGACCGCCGCGGGCATCTGCGCGCCGGGGAGTCCGTGCTCGTGCACGGCGGCGCCGGCGGGGTCGGCACAGCCACGATCCAGGTGGCGAAGGCGATGGATGCGCACGTGATCGCGGCCGTCTCGACCGACGCCAAGGCCGAGACCGCGCGCGCGGCCGGCGCCGACGAGACCGTGGTCGGCGAGGACTTCCGCTCCCAGCTCGACGGCCCTGTCGACATGGTGGTCGACCCGGTCGGGGGCACCGAGCGCTTCAAGGAGAGCCTGCGATCGCTGGCGACCGAGGGTCGCGTGGTGGTCGTGGGCTTCACCGCCGGCGAGATTCCGGAGCTGAAGGTCAACCGCCTGCTGCTGCGCAACGTGGACGTGATCGGTTGCTCGTTCAACGTCCTCGCCACGACGCCGAACGGGATGTCCGACACGATGGCGCGACTGTCCGAGCTCGTCGAAACGGGGGCCGTGCGGCCGCTGATCGGCTCGACCTATCCGCTCGAGCAGGGCTCCGCGGCGCTGCTGGAGCTCGCCGAGCGGCGAGCGACCGGCAAGGTCGTCCTGACGCCCTAGGCAACGCCCGCACAGAGCGGGCTGAACCCGCGCGTGGTGCCCCTTTGGGGTCCGAGCCCGACCGTATAGTCGACCGCCCGGTGTCGCACCCGTCGTTCGCCCATCTCCACGTTCACTCCGAGTACTCCGTCCTCGACGGGGCCTGCCGGATCGACGCCCTGGCCGAGCGCGCCGCGGCGTTCGGGCAGCCCGCGCTGGGGCTCACCGACCACGGCGTGATGAACGGCGCCGTCGAGCACTACCAGGCCTGCAAGCGCCACGGGATCAAGCCGATCGTCGGCCTCGAGGCCTACTTCGTGGACGACTGCAAGACCGAGGAGGTGCGCTACGAGCGCAACCACCTGACGCTGCTGGCCGCCAGCGACGAGGGCTTCCGCAACCTCGTCAAGCTGAGCTCGGCGGGCTACCTCGAGGGCTACAAGCGCGGCAAGGCGAACGTCGACCTGCCACTGCTCGAGCGCTACTCGGAGGGGGTGATCGCGCTCACCGGCTGCCTGCAGTCGCGCTTCTGCCGGCGGCTGGTGGACGAGGCCTCGGCCGAGGCGCGCAGCCACGTCGACGCGCTGCTCGGTGTCTTCGGCCCCGAGGACGTCTACTTCGAGGTCCAGAAGAACGGGGTGCCCGAGCAGGACAAGGCCAACGAGGGCATCGTCAGGATCGCCCGCGAGCTGGGCCGGCCGCTGGTGGCCACCGGCGACGTCCACTACCTCGGCCGCGAGGACTTCGACAACCACAAGGCGCTGCTGTGCGTGCAGACCAAGAGCACGCTGGCCGACCCGAAGCTGACCTTCGACACCAACGAGTTCTTCCTCAAGGACTCCGCCGAGATGGCCGCGGCGTTCGCCGAGTGGCCGGAGTCGGTCGCCACCACGCTCGAGATCGCAGAGCGCTGCAACATCGAGCTCGAGCTGGGCAAGATGCTGATCCCGCGCTTCGAGACCCCGGACGGCGAGCCCGAGGCGGACTACCTGCGCCGGCTCGCCCACGAGGGGCTGCGGCGCCGCTACGGGGACCCGCCGCCGGCGGAGGCGGTCGAGCGGCTCGAGATGGAGCTCGACGTGATCGCGAACATGGGCTTCGCGGCGTACTTCCTGATCGTCTGGGACTTCGTCAGGTTCGCCAAGGACAGCGGCATCGCGGTCGGGCCGGGACGCGGCTCGGCGGCGGGCTCGATCGTCTCCTACTGCCTCCAGATCACGGACGTCGACCCGATCGAGTACGAGCTGCTGTTCGAGCGCTTCCTCAACGCCGAGCGCATCTCGATGCCGGACATCGACATCGACTTCTCGGT
>JBQGCL010000160.1:0-2075 GCA_052038485.1 Thermoleophilaceae bacterium
GGCCGGTGATGTGGTCGAAGGCCACCTCGCAGACCAGCTCGGGACGCAGGCCCTCCCAGACGAGCTCCTCCTCCGACTTCCAGCGGCTCGGCTCGCCCGACCCGCGCTCGCCCGTGCGGTAGGGCTCGAGCAGGCCGAGCAGCTCGCGCTTCTCCTTCGCGCGGAAGCCCGACGTGTGGCCGACGATGTGCAGGCCACCCTTCTCGTCGTACATCCCCAGGATCAGCGAGCCGACCGTGTCGGGCTCCTTGCCGAACCGGAACGCGGCCACGACGGCGTCGGCGGTGCGCACGCGCTTGACCTTGACCATCCCCACGCGCTCGCCCGGCTTGTAGGCGCCGCTGGCCTGCTTCGCGATCACGCCCTCGCCGGTGCCGGCCAGCCACTTGGCCGCCTCGTCGGGGTCGGAGGTCGATTCCGTCAGCTCGACCGGGTCGGAGACGAGCTTGGCGAGCCGCTTGCGCCGCTCGGTGTAGGGCAGGTCGAGCAGGCTCTTGTCGCCCTCGGCGAGCAGGTCGAACGCGACCAGCGCGGCGGGCGTCTCCTTGGCGAGCCGCTCCACGCGCGAGGCGGCCGGGTGGATACGCTGCGAGAGCAGGTCGAACTCCTGGATGCCGTCGACGGTCACGACCATCTCGCCGTCGAGCACGAAGCGCTTCGCCTTGAGCGCGAGCGCCTGCTCGACGACGTCGGGGAAGTAGCGGTTCATCGGCTTGCCGTTGCGGCTCTGCAGGTGCACCTCGTCGCCGTCGCGGAAGACGATCGTGCGGAAGCCGTCCCACTTCGGCTCATAGCACCAGTCGTCGCCGGCGGGCAGCTCGCGGGCGCTCTTGGCCAGCTGGGGCTGGAGCGGGGGTGAGATCGGCAGCTTCACGGGGCGGCGCTCCTGTCCATGATGCGGCGCAGCAGCGCGTCGGCGAGCGCGGGGCGCATCCCGTGCACGATCCGCAGCAGGCGCACGTTGGTGGGGTAGAAGACCTCGCGCCGGCCCTGCTCGACGGCGGCGACGACCGCCTTGCCGAGCGGCTCCGGCGCCGCCGCTCGCTCGAGCTTGTACCAGTCGGGCATTCGCTCCTTCTCGTGCTCGTGCAGGCCGCTCTTGACCTGCCCCGGGTAGACCATCGTGAGGCCGACGCCGGTGCCCTTCAGCTCGTGGCGCAGCGCCTCGCCGAAGCCGCGCTGGGCGGCCTTGGTGGCGCCGTACACCGCGGCGCCGGGGAAGGAGCGGATGCCGGCGCCCGACGAGACGATCGCCACGTGCCCGCGGCGGCGCTCGAGCATCGCCGGCAGTGCCGCCTGCACGGTGTAGGCCGTGCCCAGCCAGTTGACCCGGGTGAGCTCGTCGATCAGCTCGGGCGGCATCTCGGTGAAAGGCAGGTAGTGCGCGATGCCGGCGTTGGCGACGAGCACGTCGATCTCGCCGAACTCGCCCAGCGCTCGTCCGATCGAGTCGCGGTCGGCCACGTCGCCCGCCACGTCGCCGTTGCGAGACACGCGGCCGACCGTGCAGCCGCGTGCCTCGAACGCGTCCGCGATCGCGGCGCCGATGCCGCGCGAACCACCGGTGACCACCACGCGCGTTCCAGGCCCGAGCTCCACGGCGGCCCATGCTAGTCGGGCGTTAGGATCAGCGGGATGTCCCACGATCAGGCCACCGTCGCCGAGGAGGAGTACCTCCAGATCATCTACTGGCTCCAAGAGGCGGGGTTGCCGATGACCGGCGCGAACATCGCGCGGGCCATGCAGGTGTCGGCGCCGACCGTGCACGAGATGATCGGGCGGCTCGAGGGCGACGGCTACGTCACCCGCGCCGAGGACAAGAGCCTCAGCTTCACCGACAGCGGCCGTGAGCACGCCTCGCAGATCGTTCGCCGCCACCGGCTGATCGAGCGCTTCCTGACCGACGTCTTCGACATCCCCTGGGACCAGGTGCACGAGGAGGCCGAGCGGCTCGAGCACTGGATGTCACCGGTCGTCGAGGAGCGCATGCTGAAGGCGATCGGGGACGCCAAGACCTGCCCCCACGGGCACCCGATCTTCGAGGGCGAGCGCGAGCACGGCGTTCCGCTGGCCGA
>JBQGCL010000161.1:0-12973 GCA_052038485.1 Thermoleophilaceae bacterium
CTCCTGGGTCCAGTCCTCATAGGCGTCGACCCACTCGGCGAAGAACTCGAAGAACCCGTCGTGGCCATGAAACTCGGGCTGCCCTGACCATGCGGACCACGATCCGACGTGCCAGACGAGGTCGGGCGAGACGAGATCCGACAACCGCTGCGTCTCCGTGAACTCATCCAGAATGCGACGCACGCGCCCGACGTTCGCCTGGGACATCGCCCGCCGAGTATCTCGCAGACGACCCTGCGTGACGCTGCGCACCAGCATGCGCAACGTGCATTCGGAGACGTTTCAGAACTGGTTGGTGCTGACCACGGCCGCAAGAGTAGCCGCGGGCCGCCCTACGCGAACTCCATCGCGGCCTCGACGCTGGGGAAGAGCTGGCCTCTCACGATCTTGTTGTCCGCGGCGCGGAAGGTGTAGAGGAAAGCGGCGCGCTGATCGACCTCTACGCCGCTGCGCTTGCCTCGGCCCCACCAGCGCAGGTCCACGACGAACCGTCCCCCGCCGACGTCGAAGACGGCGAGTGGATCCAGCCTGACGCCCTCCCACGCCTCCCAGAGCGCGTCCAGCTGGCGGCGCATGCTGTCCCGCCCCCGGTACACGCCCATGTCCGTGAAGACGGCGGACAGGTCGAGCTCCGCGTCCTCGGCGTAGAGGTCCAACATCAGGTCAGGCGTTCCGGAGTTCCAGAACTCGTAGCCCCGCCTCACCCGGTCCACGGTCTGCGACGACGCCGCCTCGGCCACGTCGCGAGCATACCCCGGTTATGGTGCGTAAACGCCCGTCCGCCTCTACATCACCGCGCTGTCCAACCCGTCGTACGCGGCCGTCGGGATGCTCGCCCACAAGCGCCTGCCCCACCGCCGCATCGACCTGCTCACCGGGTTCCATCCCTACCTGGTCCGCGCGGCCGGCTTCGAGGGCCGGACCGTGCCGGCGCTCGAGCTCGCCGACGGCCGCCACGTCCAGGGCTCGCTGAAGATCTCGCAGGCGCTCGACGAGCTGATCCCCGAGCGCCCCCTGTTCCCCGCGGAGCCGGTCGCGCGGCGCGCAGTGGAGCGGGCCGAGCGCTGGGGTCACGACGAGCTGCAGCCGATCCCGCGCCGGATCTTCCGCTTCGGCGCCATGCGCGACGTCCTGGTGCGCCGCTGGATCGCCACCGACGTCGCCCGCGTGCCGGCGCCCACCATCGTCGCCACGCTGACCCTGCCGGTGGCGGTCCTGCGCTGTGCGGACTCGGGAGGCAGCGAGGAGACGATTCCCGAGGACATCCGCCGCCTGCCGGGCCTGCTCGACCTGGCCGACGCGCTGGTCGAAGAGGGCACGATCGGCGGCCGGGAGCCCAACGCCGCCGATTTCCAGATCCTGTCGAGCGTGCGGCTGCTGCTCGACTTCAAGGCCCTGCCATCGATGGCCGACCGTCCCAGCGCCCGGGCGGCGCGCAGGCTGTTCCCCCAGCTGGAGGGCGACATGCCACGGTTCGCGATCCCGGGGACCTAACGGCCTGTTCTTCCCCGCTTGCGTATCGTCTACGCCGATGCCCTACCGCGTCCGGCTATTCGATCGGTTCGACCAGCTGATCAGCTTCCAGGACGCCGAGACTCCGGCGGAGGCGGCGGCCTGGGCGACGGAGGCTTGGGACGCCCTGCTCGGCGAGCGGGTCGGTCCTCCGGCCGAGGGCGAGCCCACCGGGGTTCGCCACGAGCTGACCGTCGTCGATGCGGACGAGCAGGAGCGGCCGGTCAGCGAAGAGGAGAACCGCGAGTTCTCCGAAGCCCTGGCTCGCAGCTGACTAGCCGCAGACGACGTTGCGGCACTGGGCGGCCTGGCCGTTGCCCGATGCCGTGTTGCCGCCCAGGTCGGTGACCCCGGGGACCGCGTCGATCCCCCAGTCGCCGTTGCCGTTCGCGCTGTTCTCGCCCAGCCGTACGCCGGTTGCCTGGATGTCGAAGCCGTCGTCCGTTACGCCGGCGACCGCGTTACGGGCGAGCCTCACGTTGGTCGAGAACGGATCCACGAAGATGCCGTCCCCCTCGACGCCGGTCAGCTCGTTGTCGACGACGACGTGGTCCGCCCCCAGGATGAAGAAGCCGCCCTGCCACTTCCCGCCGACCTGATTCTCCGCGACGCGGGCGCCGGTGCCTGTGATCCGGAGGGCGACATCCTCGTACGGGACCGGGAGCGAGATCGCCTCGAAGCGGTTGCGCACTATGCGCGCGCCGTCGCCGTTCACGCTCGCGGCGGCCGTCAGGACGCCGGCGATGTCGTTGTCCGCGACGACGAGGCGTTGCGTTCCCCCCGCCGCGAGCCCGCCGCCGGAGCCGCCCCTCAGGGTGCTGTGGCGGATCTCGTTGTCGGCGCCTCCGGCGATCCTCACGCCCGCGAACGACCCCGCCACGACGTGCAGCACTCGGTTGCGGTCCGCGCCCGTGGCCTCGAAGGCCGGATTGAACCCTCCCAGCGTCCCGTTGCGCACGGTCACGTCGTCGTAGCCGTCGGGGTTGACGATGCCAGCGGGTCCGTTGAAGGGCGAGAGCACGCCCGTCACCCCGTGCCCGGCGAGGTTGATCTCCACGCCGGCCGCGCCGATCTTGTAGAGCGGCCCGGGCCCCTGGCACAACATGTCGCCCGTCAGCCGAACGTCGGTCGTGACCGTGTCCCCGCAGCCCGCCTGCTGGGTCCGCAGCGTGCGATCCTCGCCGCACCCGGGGCCGCCCTGCTGGTCCGAATCGCTCGCGCAGATGCGGTAGTGGTAGACCGTGTCGCGCTGGAGCCCGGTCAGCTGAGCGGTCGTGGAGTCGGTGAACTGCCCCGGGTCGAGCTCGGTCGCCACGTGCGGCGTCTCGGAGCCGTACGCCTGCGTCGGGCCGTACTCCGCCCAGTGCTCGACCCGGCCGCCGGTGTTCGTGGCGAAGCTGCCCTCGACGCTTGCGTCGGTGGTGCTGATGAAACGCGGCGGACCCGTGGTGCCCTTCGCGCAGCCGGTGGCTGCGAGGGCGGCGAGGGCGAGCGCGACGAGGAGCATGCGCCTCATCGATTGCACACGTTAACCGCCGCATGAGAAGGTTGGCGCGGCTCGCAAACCAAACCAGGGAGGGCAGGCCCATGCCCAAGTACCTGATCACCGCGACCTACACGACCGAGGGCGTGAAAGGTCTTCAGTCGGCCGGTGGCTCCAGCCGGGTGGAGGCCGTCAAGGCCGCCTTGGACAGCGTCGGCGGGAGCCTCGAGAGCTTCCACTTCGGCTTCGGCGACGCGGACGCCTACGTGATCGCCGACGTGCCGGACAACGAGAGCGCCGCCGCGGTTGCGCTCGCCGTCAACTCGTCCGGCGGCGCCGTCGCGAAGACAATCGTGCTGCTCACCCCCGAGGAAGTCGACGCGGCCGCACAGCGGTCGGTCGGGTACCGCGCGCCGGGCAACTAGGCCCGTCCGGTCACCCGACGCGGGCGGCGAGCGCCGCCTCGCGCAATCCGTCGAGCGACTGGTTCGTCCAGCGGCGGAAGTAGGCCCTGCCCATCGCGCGGTCGAAGATCCGGTCCGCCATGCGCTTTGCCTCCATGCCCATCTCGACCTCCACGAACGTGCCGCCCTGGGCCGACGTCAGGACCCAGTCGGCGTACATGCCGGTCAGCTGGCAGCTCATCCGGATCTGGTGCAGGTCATCGCGCCGCTCGAGCAGGAAGCTCGTCTCGGACCTCGAGCCGACCGGGTCCTTGGTCACTTGGGTGTACTCGTCGCCCTCCTCGAAGCGCTCGCCCTCCACCTCGATCACGCGCGGCCACCACTCCGGATATCTGCGCGGCGAGCCGACCAGGCCCCAAACGACATCGAGCGGAGCGTCGAGGTGGGCCTGCTCGCGATGCGCGGACACCCATCGATTCTCGCATTCCCGACAGGCGGCACGTTGTCCAATCTGGATAAACGAGACGCACTGTTTGCTCCAGTGTGACATTCGTCCGACTGTGAGCGCGGTTGCGGAGCGCCCCGCCGCCGCCGGATACAACCTCGGCGGCTCCCAAACGAACCGCCCCCAGGAGGGAACAAAAATGGAATACGCAGCACCGCGGTATCAGTCCCCGTCACGCCGCTCCCTGATCGCCCCGCTGGTCGCGCTGCTCGTCGGCGCGGGCATCGCGGTCGGAGGAAACGCGCTCTTCGACGACGAGGCGACGGTCCAGGCCCCGGAGAAGGTCGTCTTCGTCGACACGGCCGGCCCGGGCGAGGGCGTGCGTGGCATCGACGACATGGCGAACGGATCGGCGACGATCGCCCGTCCCGAGGTCGTCGTGCCCTACATGAGCCACGGTCTCGGCGTGCAGAGCGGCGAAGGCAAGAACGAGGCCTCCACCGCCGCCGCGATCAGCGCCGGCTCCACCAGCCGGGCCGGCCAGATCAAGGACGAGGCCGCGACCGCGGCGGCCATCGGCGCCGTCTCGAGCACGCAGGACGAGGACAGCGCCAACCGCACGGACCCGCACGGGCCCGCCGCGCAGCTGCACCAGCGCTGATCGCGGTCGGACCGCCGGATGACGACGCGCCCCCGCCCGCGGGGGCGCGTCTCGTCGTACGCGCCTAGCGCTCGACGCCCTCCGGCAGCCGACCCTCCTCGCCGAGCTTCTCCAAGTGTGAGGCCAGCGACAGGCTGGCGAAGTAGCGCAGCTCGGCCGGGGCATCCGACCAGGCCGAGTCGAGCAGCTCGTCCTGCTTGCGCAGGCCGGCCGCCAGCGCATCCAGCAGGCGCCGCTCGCGCTCCAAGCGGTGCGAGATGTACTCGTCGAGCTTGGCCGCCGGGTCCCAGACGTAGGGACCATGACCCGGGCAGAGCACCTCGAGCCCCAGCGAGCGCAGCCTCTCCAGCGAGACCAGGTAGGCCGACAGCGACCCCTCGCCCGGTGCGATGAACACGCTTCCCGTTCCGAGCACGGTGTCACCCGCGAAGCAGACGCGCTCGCGCCACAGCAGGCAGACGCTGTCGGCCGAGTGGCCGGGTGTCGCGATCGCCGTGAACGGGCCGGCGGTCTCCCCGTCGCCGGGCGCGAACACGGGCGCGTCCAGCAGCGGCGCGGCGTCGGCGTGGTCGGCGTGCCCGTGCGTCAGGACGACGCCCTCGACGCCACCGGCGGCCGCCGCGCGGACGGCCGCCACGTGATCCTGATCGGCCGGCCCGGGATCCACGACCCAGCGCCCGACCACGTACGTGTTCGTCCCGTCCAGGGTCAGCGGCGACGGGTTCGCGGCCCGAATTCGCACAACTCCCGAGGGATCACGGTCGAAATCCTGCATTGCGAACTCCCTATATAGGCGAAGCCAACATACGCGGTTAGTCTGGGAAGCCGGTTGGGCTCGCAGGGCCACACGGGCGGAGTGCGTGACGGGCGCGGAGTATTTCTGCTCTCGCTCATCGCCGTCTGCGCGGTTGCGGCCGTAGACCTCGCGGTCGGCGAGGACACCGTGCTGATCGAGCTGCTGCTGATCGGCCCGGTGATCGCCGCATTCGGCGCCAGCCCCGGCCACACGGCCATCGTCGCCCTGTTCGCGATCGCGGTGGCGATCCCGCTGAGCGCCACCACCGGCGATTTCGGCTCGAGCGACGAGCTGACCCGGCTCGCGGCCGTCGGCCTCGTCAGCGGCCTGGCCGTCGGCATCGCGCGCCTGCGCTCCGACCGCGAGCGCGACACCGCCCGCCTCGCGGTCCAGTACGGCGTCGCCCGCGTGCTCGCCGACGCCGACTCGCTCGCATCGGCCGGCTCCGAGCTGATGCAGGCGATCGCCGAGCCGATGGGCTGGGACGTCGCCCACCTCTGGGAGGTCCGCGGCGAGCGGGCGCTTCGCGTGACCGCGACCTGGATGCGCGACGGCTTCGAGGCCCCGGAGTTCGAGCGGGAGACGCGCCAGCTCGTCATGGGCCACGGCTTCGGGCTGCCCGGCGCCGTCTGGGAGAGCGGCCTGCCCGCCTGGTTCTCGAACGTGCTCGAGTCCGACCAGTTCACCCGCGTCGAGGGCGCCCGCCAGGTCGGCCTGCGCGGCGCGCTGGCCTTCCCGATCCGCGCCAACGGCCAGTGCGTCGCCGTGATCGAGCTGTTCTCCCACGAGGCGCGGGATCCCGACCCCGACCTGCTCGTGCTGACCGACGCGCTCGGGACGCTGATCGGCGAGTTCGTCGAGGGCGTTGCCGCGGCCGAGGCGGTCCGCCAGAGCGAGGCGCGCAAGACCGCCGTGTTCGCCTCCTCGCTGGACGCGATCATCACGATCGACCACGAGGGCCTGGTGATCGAGTTCAACCGCGCCGCCGAGCAGATGTTCGGCCGCACGGCCGAGGAGGTGGTCGGCAAGGAGCTCGCCGAGCTGGTCATCCCGCCCGGGCTGCGCGAGCGCCACCGCGAAGCGCTCGCCCACTTCGCCGCCACCGGCAAGGGCACCCTGTTGGGCCGCCGCGTGGAGCTGACCGGGATGCGCGCCGACGGCAGCGAGTTCCCCGTCGAGCTCGCGATCAACCTGGTCGCCGGCGCCGAGCCGCCGATGTTCACCGGCACGGTGCGCGACATCACCCACCGCAAGCGCGCCGAGGAGGAGCGCGAGGAGTGGCTGAGGCTCGAGCAGCTGGCCCGTCTCGACGCGACCCAGGCCCGCGACCAGCTCCAGGCGATCCTCAGCGGCGTAGCCGACGCGGTCACCGCCCAGGCGCCCGACGGCAAGCTCATGTTCGCGAACGAGGCGGCCTTGGAGCTGCTCGGCTTCGAGTCCTACGAGGAGCTCCAGGACGCCCCCGGTGACTGGATCCGCGACCGCTTCGAGATCCTCGACGAGGACGGCAACCCGATGCCGACCGAGGACCTGCCGGGCCGCCGAGCGCTCGCGGGCGACGGCAACCGCGCCGAGGCTGTCGTCCGCTTCCGCCTGCGCGCCACCGGCGAGGAGCGCTGGTCTGCCGTCAAGGCGACCCCGATCCTCGACGACGACGGCTTCGTGACGATGGCGATCAACGTCATCGAGGACATCACGACGCACAAGCGCGCCGAGCGAGCCCAACGCTTCCTCGCCGACAGCAGCGCGCTGCTCGGCGCCTCGCTCGAGCCGGCCGAGGTGCTCGGCCAGGTCGCCACCCTGGCGGTACCCGAGGTCGCGGACTGGGTCGCCGTGCACATGCCGGGCGAGGCCGGCATCGAGCTGGTCGCGCTCGCCCACCGCGACCCCGAGCTGGTCAAGCAGGCCGCCGAGCTCGACCGTCAGATGCCGACGCGCGCGGACGCCCCCCGCGGCGTCGCCAACGTCCTGCGCACCGGCGAGTCCGAGCTCTACCCGGACATCCCGCAGCTCGTGCCGCAGACCGACGACGAGCGCCAGCGGGCCGAGCACGTGCGCTCCTTCCGGATGCGCTCCGCCCTGGTCGTGCCGATGGTCGCGCGCGGCAAGACGCTCGGCGCGCTGACGCTGGCCACCGACCAGTCCGGGCGGCGCTTCGACGAGCAGGACCTCGAGCTGGCCGAGGAGCTCGCGCGCCGCTGCGGCGTCGCCGTCGACAACGCGCGCCTGTTCTCCGAGCGCGCCTACATCGCGCGCACGCTCCAGCAGAGCCTGCTGCCCGCCGAGCTGCCCGACATCCCCGGCATCGAGGCGGCCGCCCGTTTCCGCCCCACGGGCCAGGGAAACGAGGTCGGCGGCGACTTCTACGACCTGTTCGAGAGCGGCGGGCGCGGCTGGACGGTCGTGATGGGAGACGTCTGCGGCAAGGGACCGGACGCCGCCGCCATCACCGCGCTGGCGCGCTACACGCTGCGCGCCGCCGCGATGCGCGAGCGGCTCCCCAGCCGCAGCCTCGCCCTTCTCAACGAGGCGATGCTGCGCCAGCGCAGCGACCGCCGCTTCTGCACGGTCGCCTACGCCTACCTCGAGCCGATGGCCGAGGGAGCCCGGATCGGGTTCGCCAGCGGCGGGCACCCGCTCCCGCTGCTGTTGAGGGCGGACGGCTCGGTCCAGGCCGTCGGCGAGCCCGGCAGCCTGCTCGGCGTGCTGCCCGACCCGAGCTTCGAGGACCGCTCGCTGTCGCTGTCACCGGGCGACGCGCTCGTCTTCTACACCGACGGGGTGATCGAGGGCCGCGGCGCGCCGACCACGCTCGACGAGGACGGCCTCGCCCACCTCGTCGCGGCCTGCGCGGGCGAGGGCGCCGACGCAATCGCAGCCCGCGTCGAGGACGCCGCGGTGGCCGCCCAGAACGGCAGCCCCCGCGACGACATCGCCGTTCTCGTGCTCAGGGTCGCGCCTTGAATGGGTACCGACCCCAAAGGGTGCAAGAAAGTACCCGTCATCACAGAAGTTATGTTGCGTAGGGCTAGGGTCTGGGTACACCAGGGTCAAGTCGGCGCAACCGGAGCACCCGCATCGCTACGCAGACCCGTAACAGATCCTTGGCAGGGGATTTCGTGAGTTCGAGCACTTCGAGTGTTGACGACGGCATCAGCCTTCGCCTGCACGGTGGGCCCGAGGCCGCGGGGCGCGCACGGCGTGCGCTCTCGAAGCTGCGGGCCGACATCGACCCACCACTGATGGAGACGCTGCGGCTGCTCGTGACCGAGCTGGTCGCCAACAGCGTCCGGCACGCACACGCCGAGACCGTGCTCCTGAAGGTCCTCGTCGGACGCAGCGTCGTCCTGACCGAGGTCACCGACGAGGGGCCCGGCTTCGACCCGGCCGACACCGGCTCGCCGGGCACCGACGAGAGCGGCTGGGGCCTGTTCCTCGTCGAGCGGCTCGCCGAGCGCTGGGGCGTCAACCAGCAGGACGACGCCACCCGGGTCTGGTTCGAGCTGCGCCGCGGCTAGAGCCGCAGCTGCTCCTCGCCCGCCGGCGCCTGGCCGAGCAGCGCGCGGAAGCGCTGCGCCGCGGTCGGGGCGTCGTCACCGCGGTTGTTGTTGAAGGCGACGTGCACGTCCCCCGCCTGCTCGGCCATCGACCGCGCCCGGCCGGCGATCTCCTCGAGCTCGTCGTCCTCGTAGCGCCAGCCGAACCGCTCCGCCACCGACTTCCCCTTCAGGTAGCCGTCGGTGTTGCGCCCGTGCAG
This sequence comes from Thermoleophilaceae bacterium, assembly GCA_052038485.1. Classification (GTDB taxonomy): domain Bacteria; phylum Actinomycetota; class Thermoleophilia; order Solirubrobacterales; family Thermoleophilaceae; genus JACVRW01. The sequence continues at coordinate 9,059 of JBQGCL010000161.1, forward strand.
GCGGATGAAGGCGAGCTGTTCGGTGGTCACCGCGTCGAGGTCGGACGGCATGATCGAGAAGTGCTCGTCGGGCGGCGCGTCCACGCACACGAAGGCCAGCTCGTGCTCGGAGAACCAGCCGAGCGTCGTGTCGCGGCGCTCCGGGCGCACCCAGTTGCGGTTGCGCAGCTCCACGGCCACCCGGTGCGGCTTCAACGCCTCGATCAGGTTGTCGAGCTCGTCGAGCGAGTGCTTGGCCGGGCTGAAGGCGGGCGTCAGCTGCACGAGGTAGGCGCCCAGCTTGCCGGCCTCGGCAAGCGGCGCCGTCTCCTCCACCATCCGCCGCGCCAGCGCCGTCTCCAGCCCGGGCGTGAGCTGCACCCGGCCGCGGCCGGTCGTCCGGGCGTCGTCGCGCAGCTCCGGCGGCAGCGAGTCGAGCGGCGCGGAGTGGCGCGAGAGCAGCCGGTGCGCCTTCACGTCGAACACGAAGCCGTCCGGTGTCTCCTCGACCCACTTGTGCACGGTCGTGCGATCGGGCACCGCGTAGAAGCTCGAGTTGAGCTCGACGTACTCGAAATGCTCGGCGTACCAGGGCAGCCGCTCGCGGGCCGCCATCTTGGGCGGATACCACTCCTTGACGAAGCCCGGGTCGGCCCAGCTCGAGGTGCCCACGCGGATCGTCCCGGCCACGGAGGGACCGTACTAAGGTGATCTCGTGACCGTCCCGGACGTCGCCTGGAAGCTCGACCGGATATCGCCGCGTGCGTACCAGCACCCGGCCGACCGGGCAGCGACGGCCGCCCTCGCCAAGGTGCCCTACCTCGACGAGGTCGTGCGCCAGCTGATCTCGCTCGGCTACGAACGCGCCCTGCGCGCCGCGTCGCTGGGATCGGCCGTGAAGCTGGGCCAGGACCAGCTGCCAGGCATCTGGGTGCTGCAGCGGCAGGTCTTCAACACGCTCGACATCGACGAGGTGCCGGACCTGTACCTGACCCAGTTCCCGATCGCCAACGCGTTCACGATCGGGTCGGGCGAGCCGATCGTGCTGCTGAACTCGGAGCTGGTGCGCATCCTCGACGAGGAGGGGCGGCGCGTGGTGCTGGCCCACGAGGCGGCCCACATCCACTCCGACCACGTGATGTATCGGACCGCGCTGGTGATCCTGTTGATGCTGGGCAACGCGGTGCGGCTTCCGATCCTGGCCGGGCTTCCGCTGATGGCGATCCAGCTGGCACTGCTCGAGTGGTCGCGTGCGGCCGAGCTGTCCTGCGACCGCGCCGCCGCGCTGGTCACGCGCGACCCGCAGGCCGTCTGCCGGGCTCTGATGGTGCTCGCCGCGGGCGAGGAGGCGGAGGAGCTCAACCTCGACGCGTTCATCGCCCAGGGCATGGAGTACTCGGAGAGCGGGACGGGGCTGGAGCGCATCACGCGCCTGCTCCAGCAGCTGCAGGTGACCCACCCGATGCCGGTGCGGCGGGTGCGGCTGCTGCTCGACTGGGTGCGCGAGGGCGACTACGACCGGATGGTGCGGGGCGACTACCTGCGGGTGGGCGAAGAGCCGTCGGCCCGCGAGGAGGCCGACACGGCGGGGGTCTACTACGCCGACCGAATCTCAGGCGCGTTCGGGGCGGCGGGCTCGTCGATCTCGGAGGTCGGCCAGCAGCTCGGCGACTGGCTGAAGCGCACGCGCAACAGCGACGCTACGGACGACGAACCGCCGACACCGTGAACGGCAGCTCGGGCGTCAGCGAGCGCTTGTCGAACTGAGAGTTGACGACCAGCAGGCGCTTGCCGGCTATCTGCACGGTCGTCGGGAAGCGGAAGCTCGTGCTCTCGATGTCGCGGACGACCGAGCCGCGCAGCCAGTCGCGCGACAGCTTCAGCTGAGTCACCTTCGACGCCGAGTTGACCACGTAGAGCGTGTGCCCCGTGCGGGCCATGCCGTCGCCGGCGGGCAGCGCCGGGGTCGCGACCGTCCTTACCCGCTTCGTCTTCAGATCCACGCGCGCGAGCACGCCCGCCGACGTGCTGACCACGAGCGCGTAGCGGTCGCCCGCTGTGACCACCCCGTTGGAGTAGGCGAACTCGAACTTCACGAACGGCTTGATCCGTTTCGTCGCCGCACTGCGCTTCGACAGAGCCTTCGCCGGGATCCGGAACATCACGCTGCGCGTCGAGTCGGTCACGTAGGCGTCGCCGTTGGGCGCGAGCGCCACGTCGTTGACGAGCCCACCCGAGCCGGTGGCGAAGCGCCGCACGAGGCGGCCGCGGTAGTCGTAGACGAACACGTAGCCGGTCACGCTGCCCGTCACCACCAAGTGCTCGCGCCCGGCGCGCAGGCCGTTCGCCGCCGCGCGCCCGTCCTCGCCACCCTTCAGGAACACCTTCAAGCGAGGCTTGTCGAGCGTGCCCTTGTAGATCGTGCCGGTGTTCGTGGAGGAGACGAAGAACTGGTCGGTCCCGGGGCGCAGCGAGACGCCCTCGGGGAAGACGTTGTCCCCCGGCAGGGCGTACTGGCTCGGAAGCGCGGCGGCCACCGCGGCGAGCAGGAAGGCGAGTCCCATGGCGCGAGCCTACCGTCCCCGCCTGCCGAAGCTGTGCCCCGCCGGGGCCACGGCGCGCAGCTCGGCCTCCTCCACAACTGAAGCTGTCTCCTGCGCACCCGGCCGAGCCGGGTGCTCCGGCACATCCGTGCTCCACGAGCGGCGCGGCTCGATGTGCCTGATCTCGGCGCTGGGCAGATCGGGCCGCTCCAGCCGCTCGATCCGGTCGACGACCACGTTGGTCGTGCCCTCGCGCCGCTCCAGGCGCCCGGTAGCCAGCACCAGCGGCTCGGCCCGCACCGCCAGCCTGAAACGCTCGTGGACCGCCACCGGGACGATCAGGTTGATCGTGCCCAGCTCGTCCTCGAGCAGCATGAACGTGATGCCGCTGGCGGTGGCGGGACGCTGGCGCGCCACGACCAGGCCGGCCACGCGCACGCGGCGGCCGTCGCGGGCGCGCTCGAGCTCCGCGCTCGTGCTCAGGTCGACCGGCAGGCCGGGCCGCATCAGCTGGAGCGGGTGCTCGCGCAGCGTCACGCCGGTCGAGCCGTAGTCGGCCAGCATCCGCTCCCAGGCCGTCAGCGCGCGCAGCTCGGGCCCCGCGTGCGGCTCGAGCGGCAGCGCCAGCTGGGTGCCCTCGGCCACCGGCACGCCGGGCACCGCCACGCCCAGCTGCCAGAGCGCCTGGCGGCGGCGGCCGGCCTCCGGTCCCTCGGCGAGCGCGTCGCAGGCGCCCGCCCAGGCCAGCTTGCCGAGCGTCTCGGCCGAGGCACCCGAGCGCGCGGCCAGGTCGCCGAGCGAGCGCCACGGGCCGCCCCCGTCTCGCTCGGCCGCGAGCGAGCGGATCTCCTGCTCCTTGACCCCGTTGACGTAGCCGAGCCCGAGCCGCACGGCGGCGTTCTCGACCCGGCAGGCGGCCGCGCTCGCCGCCACGCACGGCGGCAGCACCTCCACCCCGGCCCGCTGGGCCTCGTGCACCAGCGAGTCGGGCGGGTAGAAGCCCATCGGCTGCTCGTTCAGCAGCGAGCAGAGGAACTCGGGGTGGTAGTGCACGCGCAGCCAGGTCGACTGGTAGGCGAGCAGCCCGAAGGCGGCCGAGTGCGCCTTGGGGAAGCCGAAGCCGGAGAAGCCGACGATCTGGGACCAGACGAGCTCGGCCGTCGATTGCTCGGCCCCCCGCTCGACCGCGCCGGCGATGAACTTCTGCTCGTAGGCGCGGATCGCCGCCTCCGACCGGCGGCGGCTCATCGCGCGGCGCAGCCCCTCGGCCTCGCCGGCCCGGAAGCCGGCGAAGGCGGTGGCCACCTCGAGCACCTGGTCCTGGAAGACGATCGCGCCGAGCGTGTCGCGCAGCACCGGCTCTAGCGATGGGTGCTCGTAGGGGATCTCGAAG
>JBQGCL010000162.1:0-3392 GCA_052038485.1 Thermoleophilaceae bacterium
ACGCTCGCCGAGCGCCGCCGGCGCAACCTCATGAACGAGGTGCTGGCGCTGGCGACGGCGCGGATGCGGCGCGGGCTCGAGGAGCGGGTGCGCGCGGATGAATCCGTGCAGGAGCTGCTGGACGAGGTGGTTGCGCGCAGGCTCGACCCGGCGAGCGCGGCAGCGAAGTTGCTCGAACGCGATCGCTAGCCCCGCTGGGGGTAGGCTCGAAGCATGTCCGCGCGTGCGTTCCGCATCGATCCGGGCGCGCCCGTACCCGACGAGATAGGGCGGATCGCCCGCGGGCGGATCGAGCACGCGCTCGACGAGCTGCGCGGCAACTCGGACAGCACGCGCGAGGAGGCCGTCCACGAGGCGCGCAAGGACATGAAGAAGCTGCGGGCATTGCTGCGGCTGGTGCGGGGCGAGCTGGGCGACCGCGTCTACTCGGCCGAGAACGCGGCCTTCCGGGACACCGCTCGCGAGCTGGCCGGCGTGCGCGACGCGGACGTGATGCTGGCGACGCTGAGCGACCTCGAACAGCGCTACGGCGAGCTGCCCGGCGCCGGGAGCAAGCTGCGCCCGGCGCTGGTGGCGCACCGGTTCCGCGCCTCCGCGGGCGCGCTCAAGCCGGCCTCGAGGACCGCCGCCGAGCGGCTCGCGGAGGCGCTCGGGCGGGTGGACGGCTGGACGCTCGACACCGACGGCTTCGAGGCGTTCGAGGAGGGGCTGGGACGGGTCTACCGCCAGGGCCGGCGCGCCTTCCGCGCGGCGCGCAAGCAGCCGAGCCCCGAGCACATGCATGAGTGGCGCAAGCGGGTGAAGGACCTCTGGTACCACCTGCTGCTGCTCCAGGACAGCTGGAAGCCGGTGCTGAGCGCGCTCGCCGACGAGGCCCACGAGCTGTCCGACCGGCTCGGCGACGAGCACGACCTGACCGTGCTGCGCGAGTGGGCGCACCGGCACACGGCCGAGCTCAACGGGGACGACCCCGTGCTGCGCGGCTTCGACGTGCTGCTCCAGGACCGGCGCGCCCAGCTCCAGGAGGAGGCCTTCGATTACGGCAGTCGGCTCTACGCCGACAAGCCGAGCGTGTTCGTGGCGCGGCTCGAGGACTGGTGGGAGGCGGCGCGCAGGTCGCCGTCGCCCCAGCGGACGTCGACGTAGAGCCACGCGCTCAGGGCGAGCGTGACCACGGCGAGGGCGACGCCCAGACGCGGCAGGCGGCGCAGCCCTACGGCGACCAGCGGCACTGCGAGCGGCAGCGCGGGGATCAGGTGCCGGGCCGGGAACCAGTCGCCCTCGGTGGCGGGGGCGAGCAGGACGGCGACGCCGAGCTGGACGGCCAGAACGGCGGCGCAGAGGCCGACGGTCAGCTCGGTCGCGTGCAGGCCGGCAACCGCGTGGGCGAGGTGGTCGCGGCGCGAGCGCCACAGCCACCAGAGGCCGACGAACGCGAGCGCGAGGACGGGCGCCCAGCGCAGCAGGCCGAAGCCGGGGTCGCCGAACAGCGTGGCGAGGCGGGGGACGCGCTCGACGTAGTCCGATGCAGTTCCCGCGCCGGTCGCGGCCTCGGCGGTTGCGTAGGGGGTGGGGTTGTCGTAGAGGGCCTCGTTGATGCCGACGCAGAACGCGACGCTGAACAGGGCCAGCTCGACGCTGCCGATCGCGAGCGTGCGCCGGCGCGAGCGCCACAGCGCGCGGGCGGCGACCACGCCGATCACGACGCCGGCGGGGACGAAGCGCACGCCGAGCCAGGGCACGGCACCGAGCAGCAGGAAGCAGCCGAACGCGGGGCGCCAGCCGGGGCGCTCGTCGAGCCGGAGCGCGAGCAGGGCCGCGCCGGCGAGCGCGGCGCCGACGCTCAGCTCGGGGTAGATCGTGGTGCTGTACGCGAGCAGCGGCGGGCTGAGGCCGACGGCGGCGGCGGCGCCAAGCGCCCACGGGTCGGGCGCCGCCCTCAGCGCGAGGCGGTAGGCGAGGACGAGCGCGAGCGCCGCCACGGCGGCGAGGAACAGCTCGACGGCGTCGGCGCCGCCGATCGCGTAGGCGGGCAGGATCAGCAGCGGGAAGCCGAGGCCGTCGTCGGCGGCGTCCGTGCTGCCCTCGTCGGCGAGCACGCGCGTCGCGGCGAGGTACCGGGTCTCGTGGCCCTGGTGGCCGTCGAGACCGAGCGTGGCCGCGTAGACGCCGAACAGCAGCAGCCACAGGGCGAGGGCACGGCGCATGGCGGGGCAGACTAGGCGCCCGCCCCCGCCACGCGCCGGTTGCGGCTAGGCGAGCGCCCCGACCTCCTCCTGGTAGATCGACATCTGACGGGCGATGGCCTCGCCGAGGGCCGCCCGGACGACGCCGAGGTTCTCGACGTGGAGCCCCGCACGCGTCATGTGGTGCAGGAACTCGTCCTGGTCGTCGAGGGCGTTCATCTGCTCGGTGGTGCCGCGCACGAGGACGAAGCCCGCGAGCTCGCCGCCGTGTGGCTCGAGGAAGCAGATCTCGAAGCTCTCGATCCCCCCGTCGCCCTGCTGGCGACCGAGGAACTCGACGAACTCGTTGAAGCCGTCGACAGCCCGACCCTCTCGGCCACGAACCACCTCACCCCATCCGATGAACAGGCCGGCATCAGCCATGGAGTCCTCCTCCGTTCGGTGGGTTGCAGTGCACGAACGAAGCTAGCGCCGCGGCCCTACAGGCGCAAGACGGCGAGCAGCGCGATCGCGAGGAAGCCGAAGGCGGCCGCCGCGGGCGCCACCACGGCCAGCGCCAGGATCGCCGCGTAGAAGCCGAGGCTGGGCGCGAGCCGGGCATTGAGCGCCTCGATCTCCTCGGCACGCCCTTCAACCACGAGCTCCTTGCGGCTCACCAGATAGCGGCCCATCACGGTGAACAGGGCGGACACCGCGAAGAGGGTGGCGCCGTAGAAGAGGACCGCCGCCCGCTCGGCCTGGGTGGCGTCGATCGCCTCGGCGACGAGCCGGGTGGGGAAAGGCAGGAAGGCGACCGCCATCAGCAGCAGCAGGTTGATGCGTACCACGACGGCGTCGACGTATTCGCTGCGACGGAACAGAGCGTGGTGGGCGAGCCACAGCGCCCCGATCGTCAGGAAGCTGGTGGCGTACGCGAGGTACGACGGCCACTGGTCGACGATCCCCTGCCAGAGGTCGTCGAAGCCCGACTCGGGAACGGCGATCTCGAGCACGAGCAGGGTGGCCGCGATGCTGAAGACAGCGTCGCTGAATGCCTCGATGCGGCCGGACTCGAAGCGATCGGCCATTCGGGGTATTTCGACGTCTTGCGGCGAGCTCCTAGCAGCCGAGTGCCCGCGCGATCACCATCTGCTGCACCTCGTCGGTGCCCTCGCCGATCGTGAGGATCTTGGCGTCGCGGTAGAAGCGGCAGACGGGATACTCCTC
>JBQGCL010000163.1:0-48505 GCA_052038485.1 Thermoleophilaceae bacterium
CTCCATCACATCGAAGCCGGCGTCCCAGAAGTGGCGGTAGTCGTCCAGCCAGTCGGCCGCGTCCTTGAGCGGCTCCCCGTCGATCTGGGCGGGCCGCAATTGTGCGCGCCGGCCGCGGGTGATGAGGCCGGCCTGCTCGAGGACCTTCAGGTGCTGCGACACGGCCTGCACCGTGATCGGGAACGGCTCGGCCAGCTCCGTGACCGTGGCCTCGCCCTCAGCCAGCCGGCCGAGGATCGCCCGCCGGGTGGGATCGGCGAGCGCCGCGAACGTGCTGCTCAAGGAGTCACTTGAGTAAGTGATAGCTTGAATTATATGGGCGAGATACACGTGCACGAGTTCATCAGCCTCGACGGCGTCATCGACGCGCCGACCTGGACGTTCGACTACGGCTTCGATCCGAGGATGGGCGAGGCCATCGGCGCCGTTACCGAGCGGAGCCGGGGCATCCTGCTCGGGCGCACCACCTACGAGATGTTCGAGCCCGCGTGGTCCACGCGCACCGTGGAGGACGACCCGGGCGCGCCGTTCTTCAACGACACGACCAAGTACGTCGTCTCCGGCACGCTGACCGAGGCGACCTGGCGCAACTCGGAGATCGTCGGGCCGTACGACCCCGACCGGATCCGCGGCCTGAAGGACGAGGTCGACGGCGACCTCTACGTGAGCGGCAGCGGCAGGCTGGTGCGCGCGATGCTCGCGGACGGCCTCGTCGACGAGCTGCACCTGTTCACGTTCCCGCTCACGCGCGGGGCGGGTCCGCGGCTCTTCCCCGAGGACGGGGCGCAGGTCAAGTTCTCGCTGTCGGCCAGCGAGTCGTACGACAACGGAGTCGTCTACGTGGCCTACCGGCCGGAGGTGTGAGCATGGGCAGGATCGTCGTAACCGAGTTCATCTCCGTCGACGGAGTCGTCGAGGATCCGGGCGGGTCCGAGGACTTCAAGTACGGCGGCTGGAGCTTCGAGTTCAGCCGCGGCGACGAGGGCGACCAGTTCAAGATCGACGAGACGAGGGCTTCGGACGCCCTGCTGCTCGGGCGGGTCACCTACGAGGGCTTCGCGGACGCATGGCCGTCACGCGAGGGAGAGTTCGCCGACCTGTTCAACAGCATGCCCAAGCACGTCGTCTCGTCGACGCTCGAGAACCCCGAGTGGAACAACACGACCGTGCTCAGCGGCGACCTCGCCGAGGAGGTCGCCAAGCTGAAGGAGCAGTACGACGGCGACATCGTCGTGCACGGAAGCGCATCGCTGGCGCGGGCCCTGATCGACAAGGACCTCGTCGACGAGCTGCGCCTGATGGTCTTCCCGGTCGTGCTCGGCAGCGGCAAGGCGCTCTTCGGTGAGACCGGCGACAAGAAGAAGCTCGAGCTGATCGACTCGAAGGCCGTCGGCGACGGCGTCGCGATCCTGATCTACGGGCGGGCCTAGCCCGGGCGCGGGATCGCGCGCGACAACGTCTCGCCCGCGAGCGCGACCATCTCGAGGTCGTGCACGTCGGGCATGTTCACGACCAGGCCGTCGAGCCCCGCGTCGAGGTGGGCGGCGACCTGCTCGCCGACGGCGTCGGGCTCGCCGGCGATCGCGAAACCGGCGAGCCGCTCCTCCGACACGCCGAGGCGGCGCCTCGGCTCGAGCTTGGCCTGGGCCTGCTCCTCGGGGGCCGCGATCGCGAGCGTGCCGAGCTTGGTCTTGACGATCTCCGCCGGGTCACGCCCGACCGCCTCGCAGTGGCCCTCGAGGACGCCCACCAGGTGGCGCACCTTCGCGACGTTGCCGAACACGTTGGAGGCGTCGCCGTACTGGGCGACGAGCCGCAGCGTCTTACGCTCGCCGCTGCCGCCGATCATGATCGGTATGTCGCCGCGGATCGGGCGCGGGCGGTTGAGGACGTCCTCGACGCGGTGGTGCTTGCCGATCACGGTGGCCCGGTCCTCGGTGACCATCGCCCGCGCGATTCGCAGGGCGTCCTCGAGCCGTTCGAAGCGCTCGGCGATCGGCGGGAACTCGTAGCCGAACGCACGGTGCTCGGTCTCGAACCAGGCGGCGCCGATGCCGAGCACGGCGCGGCCGCCCGAGAGCACGTCGATGGTCGTGGTGAGCTTGGCCATCAGCGCCGGGTTGCGGTAGGTCACGCCGCCGACCATCAGGCCGAGGTGCGCGTTCGAGGTGACGGACGCGAGCGCGGCCAGCGCGACGTTGCCCTCGAGCATCCAGTTGTCGAGCGGCCCGACCCCCGGGATCTGGTTGAGATGGTCCATCACCCACACCGAGTCGAAGCCGGACGACTCCGCCGTCTGCGCGATCGCCGTGAGCCGCTCGAGCAGCCCCTCGGGCTCGACGCCGGGGAAGTTGAAGTCCGGGATCTGGAGGCCGATGCGGAACGGCGCGGGCGCCACGGCGAAGCAAGTTAGCGCGTAGAGTGCACGGCCTCGCCCGCCCCTAAGACCGCCTCCCCCGCCGCCCGACGTTCATCTCGCATGCTCCGTACGCCCACCCTCCTGGCGCTTGCCATGGCGCTGGCCGTGTTCGCTGCCGGCTGCACGATGCAGACCAAGGCGCCCACGAACGTCACCACCACGTCGGCGACGCTGAACGGGCAGGTGGGGTGCGCCGCCGAGCCGTACGGCCCCGTCTGGTGGGAGCTGCGCGAGGCGGGCCAGGCGACCTGGAGGCTGGTCGGCGCCGAGCAGAGCGTGTCCTGCCCGAGGGGCGCCGCGCAGACGGAGGGCGTTGGCATCTCCGAGCCCGTCAACGGCCTGCGGCCCGACACCACCTACGAGTTCCGCGTGGGGGTCAATCCACCGTCGGGCGACGGGCCGCCGGTCTATTCCGCGGCCAGGAGCTTCTCGACGGCCGGATCGGCTAGGCCGGTCGTGGTCCCCGCCGCCGGTCGCGAGGCGGCGATGCTGCGCGTCGGCTCCGTGTCGGGTCCGCGGCTGCAGCTGAAGGGCGTGAACGTCTGGGGGCTCCAGGACCCGGTCACCACCAGCTTCGGGGCGAGCCAGTACGCGAACCGCGCGCAGGTCGTGCGCACGATCAGGTCCTGGGGCGCGAACCTCGTCCGCTTCCGCGTGCTCGCCGACGACTACAACTCGGCGACGAACAAGGCGCAGATCATCCAGCGCATCAAGGACTGGCGCGACGCCGTCGTCGGCCAGGGCATGTACTTCATGCCGTGTTCGTGGGATGCCCTCGACGGCGCCCACTCGGACGCCGGCTGGGCCGGCAACGGTGCGCGCGTGCACCAGCTGTTCGCCGACATCCGCGCGGCGCTCGGCAACGACCCGATGGTGATCTACGAGGTCACCAACGAGCCCAACAACGTCAGCTGGGACGCGTGGACGGCGAACATGCAGGGATCGATCAGGTACTTCCGCGAGACGCTCGGGTACCGCGGGATGCTCGTCATCGACCCGGTCTGGTGGGCCAACTCGGGCGGCGGCGGTCAGGGCTACGACGACGGGCGCTACTCGGCGCTCGAGGCTTATGACGCCGCGCGGCCCGGGATGGGCGCCCACCAGCTGGCCTTCGCCAAGCACGACTACGCGAGCAACTACCCAGGCAAGGCCTGGAACGCGGGCGCCTGGGTCGCCGCCCAGGGCGGCGGCCAGACGAAGCACCTGATCTTCGAGACCGAGTTCGGCAACTACAACGGCGACCCGTCGACGGTCAGCGCTTCGTGGAGCGCGGCCGCGGCGAGCTTCTTCGCCGGGCGCTTCTCGGCGCAGCCCAACTACGTGGGCGCGGCCGCGTTCCTGTTCGGCCCGTGGTTCGACGCGAACGCGATGACCGGCGCCGACAACACCACTCCGACCGCCTGGGGGGCCGTGGTCCGGGACGCGTTCTTCTAGCTCAGGGTGATCGGCTCGACCCAGGTGGTCGTCTCGTAGCTGCCGGGCGAGCCTTCGCGGACCATGACCGCCAGCCCGACGCCGTGCGCCGGACCCGGCTTGAGATCGCCGGCCGGCGCCTCGCCGCGCCAGTCGTCCCCGGAGACGAACGCGTCGTTCTCGACGATGGCGTCGCCCTGGGCCACCAGGAAGCGAAGGTGCTTCACGGGCAGGCCCGAGCCCGGGTCGGCCGGTCCGGTCACCACCAGGTTGCCGTCACTGATGCTCGCCGTCGTGAACTTGAGCACGATGCTCCTCCGTTTGTCGGTTGTCTCCCTGGAGCGCGCGCACGCGTGCGGCTGACGCAACGTCGCCCTTGCGCTCGAACAGCTCCAAAGCGGCCGCCAGCGACGCGGCCGCTTCGTCTCCGCGCCCGCCCCGGCCCAGCACCTCGGCCAGGTCCACGAGCGCGTCCGCGTGGATCGTGAGGAAGTCGGTGCGCTCCGCCAGCCGGACCGCCTCCGTCGCGAGGTCGCGCGCCTCCTCCCAGCGCTCGGGAGCGAGCAGCTTGGCGCGCACCGAGCGCCACCCGACCTGGGCGGAGATGTCGTCCTCGGCGGCCGCCTGCTCGCTCACCTCGCAGACATGCGCCGCCTCGTCCAGGCGATCCTGGGCGTAGAGCGTCTGCGCGAGCATTGCGGCCGTGCTGGCGAGCAGTGCCTTCTCGCCCATCTGCATGAGCCGCTCGTAGCCCGTGCGCAAGCGCGCCTCGGCGGCCGCCGGCTCCCCGGCGAGCAGCTCCACGAGCGCCTCCTGCTGCGCGACCGCGGATTGCAGATCGCCCAGCTCGCCCAGGATCGCGTCTGAGGCCGCGACCAACCTGCGAGCCTCGTCGAAGTCCCCGGCCATGGCGTGCACGGCGGCGGTCGGCTGGAGGACGCGCGCCTCCGCGACCGGGCTGGTGCGCACCTGCTCGCGGATGTCGTGGCAGAGCCGGATGCCCTCGCCGACGGGCGTGGGGCCGAACAGGGCGGCCGACGCCCGCCACCCCAGAAGCTCGAACAGCGCCGCCTGGTCGCCCGCGCTGCGGGCGTGTTCGGCCGCTCCGCGCATGGCCTCGTCGGCGTCGGCGCAGCGGCCCTCGATCCACGCGCGCAGCGCACGCAGCCAGAGCGCGCGGCACTGGCCGAACTCGTCGTCGTCGGTCGCGAGCACGCTCAGGGCAGAGTCGACGACCTCATCGGAGGCGCTGCCGGTGCCGGCTTGGAGGCGAACCAGCTGCTGCTCCACGTGCGCGCGGGCCCCGAGCGGCGAGCCCTCGGGCGCGTGCGCGATGGCCTCGGTCAGGACGGAATCCGCGTCCGCCAGCCGGCCGGCGTCCAGCAGCGCCTCGCCGAGCCTGGGCAGGAGCTCGACGCGCGCCGGATCGTCCGGCCTCATCATCGCCGCCGCCCGCTCGAGCAGGCGTGCCCCCGTGCGCGCGTCGCCGCGCTGGAGCGCGGCGCCTGCGGCGGACTCGAATCGTGCCGCCGCGCTTGCCGCGAGGTCGCGCTCGCGCTCGCCCGCGAGCCCGAGCTCCGTCAGCAGCCGGTGGGCCTCGCCGAGGTGGAACCCGATCGTCTCCTGCTGGGCGCCGGGCTTGTCCTCCAGCCAGCGCGCGACCCGCTCGTGCAGAGCCGCGCGGCGCTCCTTCGCCAGGCCGTTGTAGGCGGCCTCGCGAATCAGCGCGTGCGCGAAGCGGAACGCGTCCTGGCCGGGCAGGTCGGACCGCTCCGAGCGGATCAGCTGTTGCCCGACGAGCGACACCAGGTACGTCGCCGTCCGCGGCTCGTCCTCTTCGAGCAGTTCGTCGACGGCGCCGACGTGGAAGCTGCGCCCCTGCACCGACGCGACCTCGAGCACGGCGCGCTCGCCGGCGTCGAGGCGGTCTATGCGAGCTGAGAGCACCGCCTGGATGCTGGACGGCAGGGCGCCGCCGTCGTCGGCGCCCACCGCCACCAGCTGCTCGAGGAAGAGCGGGTTGCCCTCGGCTGTGTCGACGATCCGGGCAGCCGCGTCCCCGGCCGCCCCCGCGCCCGCCACCAGCTCGAGTGCCTCCGTCTGTGGAAGCGGGTCGACGACCATCAGCGCCCGGTTCGGCTGCGGGGTCACCCAGCCGGGGCGGGACTGGACGAAATCCGGGCGGGCGAGACACGCGAGCAGAATCGGGTGATCGCCGGAGAAGGCGACCAGGTAGTCGAGCAGGTCGAGCAGCGTGGGGTCCGCCCAGTGGACGTCGTCGACGACCACCAGCAGCGGCCGCTCGGCGGCAGCCCGCTCGAGCAGCCGGCGAACGGCCCACTGCGCCTCCTCGGGCTGGGCCGCCACCTCGGAGAGCCCGATCGCGCCGAGCACCAGCTGCGCGGTCGCCTCCTCTTCGCCGAGCAGCCGCTCGACGCCCGCGCGCGGGTCGCTCCCACCGAGCTGGCCGACGATCTCGGCCAGTGGCCGGTAGGTCACGTCCTCGCCGTAGGCGAGACAGCGGCCGATCGCGACCGTCGCTTCGTCGGACACCTCGGCCACCAGCTCCTCTACGAGGCGGGACTTGCCGATCCCGGCGGGGCCGATCACCGTGATCGCCCGACAGGCGCGGTCGTCGCGCGCCCGCGCGAACGCTTCGCGCAGCGACTCGAGCTCACCGGTGCGGTTGACGAACGGGCTCGCCGGCGAGCGGCGCTCTCCCCGCTCGGGCTCGCGGCCGAGCAGCCGCCAGGCTTGGACCTTGGCGGCGCGGCCCTTGAGGGCGAGCGGCTCCAACGGCTCGGCTCGGACGGAGTCCCGCACGAGCGGGTAGGTGTTCTCGCCGATCAGGATCTCGCCCTCGGGCGCCGTGCCCTCCAGCCGGGACGCGACGTTGAAAGCGTCCCCCGCGGCGAACGGCGACCTGCGCGCCCCGGCGCGGAGGAACACCTCGCCGGACTCGACTCCGAACTTCATCGCGATCCCGACGCCGCGCTCTCGCTCCAGCTCGGCGCTCAGCTCGGCACCGGCCTCGCGCATCTCGACCGCCGCCCGGACCGCGCGCAGCGCGTCGTCCTCGTGGAGCGTCTCCAAGCCGAAGACGCCAACCACCGCGTCGCCGATGAACCCCTCGACCGAGCCGCCGTGGCGTTCGATCACGGCGCCGCATGCCTCTGTGTAGCGGTCGAGCAGGGCGTGCATCGACTCCGGATCGAGGCGCTCGCCCAGACCCGTCGAGCCCACCAGGTCGGCGAAGACGATGCTCACGAGCCGGCGCGCGCCGGGCGAGGCCGGGTCTGCCGGCGGCGGCTCGGTAGGCGGAGGGGCGTGGGCGGGCTCCGCCACCGCCCCCGCGGGCTCCGGCACCACCCCCGCGGGCTCCGGCACCACCAGCGCCAGCGCCGGGTCCTGCGCGAGGATCGCGCGCTCCAGCTCGCGCAGGCGCTCGCCCGGTTCGATGCCCAGTTCCTCGACCAGCTTGCGCCGGGCGTCCTGGTAGGCCTGAAGCGCGTCGGCCTGACGATCCGCGCGGTAGAGGGCGAGCATCAGCTGAGCGCGCAGGCGCTCCCGGAACGGGTGCTCGGCGATCAGCGCCTCGATCTGAGCCACGACCTCGGCGTGGCCGCCGAGCGCGAGCTTCGCGTCGATCTGGAGCTCAAGCGCCGCAAGGCGCAGGTCGGCCAGCCGCGCGACCTCGCGCTGGGCGAACGGCTCGTAGGCGAGGTCGGCGAGCGGCTCGCCGCGCCAGAGCCCGAGCGCGCGCTCCAGCAGCCCGGCCGCCTGCTCCGGGCGCTCCGAGCCGAGCTCGTCGCGCGCCCGCGCGAGCAGCCGCTCGAACCTGTGCGCGTCGAGCCAGTCGGGTTCGAGCTCAAGGCGGTAGCCGTGCTCGCGGGTGACGATCAGGTCACCGGCGGCCGTGAGGGCCTTGCGCAGCCGCGAGACGTGCACCTGGACGGTCTTCGCGGCGGTGGCCGGCTGCTGCTCGCCCCAGAGCTCCTCGATCAGCCGGTCGGTGCTGACCGTCTCGTTGGCGTGCAGCACGAGCACCGCGAGCAGCGCCCGCTGCTTGCTGCCGCCGAGCGCGATCTCACGGCCCTCTTCGAGGACCTCGAGCGGTCCGAGGATGCGGAAATCCATGCGAGCACCGGGAGCGAGCCGAGTAGCGCGCAACGTACAGCTGTTGCCGACCTGTTGCCAGTTCGTCGCCGCGCTGCAACCGCCACCCCGCACCATCGGCGCCGATGTCGATCACCAATCAACAGGAGGCAGTCATGGGCAACTCGATCCCCGCGCAGCATCCCGCAGTCGTCCTTCGTTCCCGCTACCGGCAGCTTCGTTCGCTGCTGGCCGTGATGGTCGTCGCGGTTGTCGGTCTGAGCACCACGGTCGTGGTCCTGAGCCTCGACGACGAGACCGCCACCACGGCGACCACCGTGCACGCGCCGACCGCGCAGCTGGGCGACCCGCTCCAGGACCGGACGCAGCCGGCCCGCGAGTCGGTCAAGCCGGACGAGAGCGCCGTCGCGGCCGCGATCTCCCAGTCCGGAAGCCGTTCCTACCCGACCCTGAACGACCCGTTCCAGAGCCAGGTGGAGCAGCCTCGCCCGCAGGGCGGTCCCGACGAGAGCACCGTCGCCGCCGCGATCGGTTCGCGCCCGGGCGCGGTGAGCGCCCCCGACGAGGCCCAGATCGCCGCCTCTTTGGCGCAGCACAGCGAGGTCGGCCCGGCCGCCCGCGCGAAGGCCTACCAGGAGGCCCTTCGCACCATGACGCCCGAGCAGCTCGAGCGGGCCTACGGCGTGAAGTAGCCACACCCACTGGCCCGGCAGGACCCGAACGCCCCGGCACCGCGCCGGGGCGTTCGCGCGTGGCAGGATTCGCAGCCACGCCGTGGACCCCGTCAGCCACATCAGCCAGGCCTATCCGGACCGAGTGGAGGTGCGCGGCCGCGACCTCACAGGTGAGCTGATGGGCAACCTCGGCTTCACGGAGTACTTCCACCTGCTGCTCACCGGCAGCGAGCCGACCGAGGACCAGCGTTTCTTCCTCGACCTGCTGCTCGTGGCGATCGCCGAGCACGGGCTGATGCCGACCAACGTCGCCGCGCGCATGACGCTCGCCGCCGATCCCGACTCGCTCCAGGGCGCCGTCGCGGCCGGAATCCTCGGCTGCGGGCCCGTCATCCTCGGGACCGCCGAGGAATGCGCACGCCTGCTCGTACGGGCGCAGGAGCGCGGTGGGGACCCGGAGGCGGTCGCGCGCGAGCTCGCGCGTGAGATCCACGCCGCCGGCGACAAGGCACCGGGCTTCGGCCACCCGGTCCACCGGCCTGTCGACCCCCGCGCCGAGCGCATCCTCGAGCTCGCCGACGCCCGCGGCGTCAGCGGCGCGCACGTGCGCCTGGCGCGCGCCTTCCGCGACGGCGTCGCCGAGGCATGGGGCAAGCCGCTCACGATGAACGTCTCGATGCCGATCGCGGCCGTGATGCTCGACCTCGGCTTTCCGCCGGCCACGGTGAAGGCGGTGCCGATCCTCGCGCGCACGGCCAGCCTGCTCGCACACCTCGCCGAGGAGCAGGAGGAGCCGATCGGATTCCTGATGGCGGCCAAGGCTGAGGAGGCGGTCGAGTACGAGCGATGACGCCGCGTACCGGGCGCAGCTCGACTACCTGTTCGAGCGCTCGGCGTTCTACCGCGACAAGCTGACCGCCGCCGGGATCGAGTCCGCCGCGGCGGCGGGCGGACTCGACGCGATCGCGCGCCTGCCGCTCACCGAGAAGGCGGAGCTGAAGGCAACCGCCACGCCCGACAACCCGGTCGGGACCCACCTCTGCGCCGCGCCCGAGGAGATCGTCCGCATCTACTCGACCAGCGGCACGACCGGCACCCCCTCGTACATCCCGCTCACGGCGGGCGACCTCGACAACTGGATCACGGGATCGGCGCGCAGCTACGGCGCGTCGGGCGTGGCCGCCGGCGAGCGCATCGTCAGCACCTACAACGCCGGGCCGTTCGTCGCGGGCGCGGCGCTGGCGGCCTTCGACCGGCTCGGGTTGGCTCACATCCCGGTGGGGACCGGCAACACCGCCCGGCTGGTGAAGGCGATCGAGCTGCTGAAGCCGCAGGTGGCGGCCCTGACTCCGTCGTACGCGGCGTACCTGGTCGAGTGGGCGGCCGAGCACGGCTTCGATCTGCGCGGTTCGAGCGTCGAGCGCGTGCTGGTCGCGGGCGAGCCGGGCGGCGGCGAGCCTGCCTTCCGGGCGATGCTGGAGGAGGGCTGGGGCGCGAGAGTGACCGAGGCGATGGGGATCGGCGACATCGGCCCGTCGCTGTGGGGCGAGTGCGAGCGTCAGGACGGCATGCACCTGGGTGCATATGGCTTCGTGCACCCGGAGCTGATCGACCCGGGCACCGGCGACGCGCTCTCGCTCGAGGACGGCGCAACCGGCGAGCTCGTGCTGAGTCACCTCCAGCACCGCGCCGCGCCACTGCTGCGCTTCCGCACCCGCGACCACGTGCAGGTGCGGACGAGTCCGTGCCCGTGTGGACGCAAGGGCCCGCGCGTGCGCTGCATCGGGCGGACCGACGACATGCTGATCGTGCGCGGCGTGAACGTGTTCCCGTCGGCGGTACGCGAGGTCGTCAGCGCGTTCGCGCCCCGCGTCAGCGGCCACATCCTCGTCCGGCCGGCGGCGCCGGGGGTGAAGCAGGAGCCGCCGCTGCCGGTGAGCGTCGAGCTGGCCCCCGGGGCTGAGGCCGACGACTCGCTCGCCGGGGCGATTCGCGAGAGACTGCGCGAGCTGCTGGTGGTGCAGGCACGGGTGGAGCTGGTGCCGGCGGGCAGCCTGGAGCGGAGCGAGTACAAGTCGAGGCTGGTGGAGGTCAAGTGAGAAAGCTGCAGAGCCAGGGCGTCCACCACATCACGCTGGTGGGGGCGGACCGCCAGACGTCGATCGACTTCTGGGAGGGGGTGCTCGGGATGCCGTTCGTGTTCGAGCAGCCCAACCTCGACAACGAGTCGGAGAGCCACCTCTACTTCGACCCCGGCGACGGCCGCCTGATCACGGTGTTCACCAACGAGGAGCGCGCGGGCGACCCGGAGCGGACGCCGACCGACCCCGGCTGCGTGCACCACATCGCCTTCGCCGTGTCGCAGGCGACCTTCTACCAGGCGGTCGAGCGGCTCGACGAGCGCGGCATCCGCCACAGCGGCGTGAAGGACCGCGGCTTCATGGACTCGATCTACTTCGAGGATCCGCTCGGGCTGCTGATCGAGCTGGCCTCCTACCGGTTCGAGCCGCCGGCCGGATTCGCACACGCGGAGGTGCTGCTCGAGGCCCACAAGATCCGCGTGGAGCGCGGCGACTACAACATCGACCGCGTGCACCTCGCGGATGCAATCGAGACGCTCGTAACGCGATCGCGGGCGTCGCTCTCGGAGGACAGATCGCCAAAGGATCCATATGGCTGACAACACGCTCAACATCCTCACGCCGAGCGTCAACAACCTGACGGCGCGGATCTTCGTGCGCGCGGCCGGGCTCGACTTCGAGGAGCGCGACGTTTGGGGCAAGAAGGACGTGCCGCCGTTCCCGGACAAGGATCCGGCACTGCTGACGCCGATGCTCGAGGAGGACGGGCTGCCACGCGGCTCGCTCTGGGAGAGCTGCGCGATCATGCAATACCTCTGCAACAAGCACGGTTTCGACCACCTCTACCCGACCGATCCGGCCGAGCGGGCCATGGTCGACAGCGCGATGTTCTATTTGATCGGGACGCTCTATCCGCTCGTCGCGCGTGCGACCTACCCGACGCTGGGCTTCCCGCAGTACGCCGGCGAGGTGGCGACCTCCGAGGCCGACGACGCGATGAAGGCGAAGGCGGCCAAGGACGCAGAGGCCGCGATCGCACACCCGCTCGACGTCTACCGCGCGTTCTTCCTTGACGGCAAGACGTTCATCGGCGGCGACCAGCCGACGATCGCCGACATCCGATTGGCGGCGACGCTGGAGTTCCTGAAGGCGATCGACTACGACTTCCCGGCCTGGGCGTCGGAATACATGAGCGCCGTCGAGGCGGCGCTGGGCGAGGCCTACACGGAGCCGGCCGGCGACGTGCGCGGCTTCGTGGAGCAGGTGAAGGGCGGCTAGTCCCGCCGCGCCACCATTACGACCACTTCGCCGCCGCCCCCGTGGGCGCCGCCGGTCGCCCGCTCGCTCACGATCGTCATCTCGCGCAGCGCGGTTGCGATCCGCTCGCGCGTGAGCGTGTGTGGCTCGGTCGCGGTCGGCTCGTGGCCGGCGTCGAAGTTGAGGATCAGCGTGCCACCGGGCTTGAGCAGGCGCTGGATCTCGGCGAGCACCGCGTCAGGGTCGTCCACGTGGTCGAGGCTGTTGCGGGCGACGACGACGTCGACGGTGTTCGACTCGAGCGGGATGTGCTCGGCGCCGACCGCCAGGTACTCCGCCGGCGAGTCCGCCTCGATCAGCAGGCCGTGCTCGCGATAGCGGTCGGCGAGCGGCTCGACGCCGATGCTGAGCTTCGCGGGGCAGGCGTCCGGGAAGCCGAGCGGGCCGGGGCCGATGTCGACGACGACCTTGTCGTCGAAGAAATGCAGGTCGTCGATGCCGGCCTCGGCGAGAACGCGGTGCACCTCGGCACGCGCCTGCTGCCAGCGGCGCCCTTCGTAGGTCTCGGCGGGCTGCTCCTCGTCGAGGAAGTCGAGCGCGTCGCCGGGGTGGAAGCCGCCGGCCCGCAGCACCGGCTCCCACTCCTCGAGCCACCAGCGCAGCTCGGCGTCGTGCTTCGCGGCGACCGGGTCGCGAAAGCGCTGGCGCAGCCGGGAGCGGATGCGTCGAAGCACGGGCTGGCAGGATAGGCCCGTGCACGAGACGGCGGAGGACCTCGCGGCGCTTCAGGAGCTGCTGGACCGCAGCTACGAGCAGGCCGGAACCCACCTGCACCGCATCATCACGCCGGAGCGCCGCATGACCGCCGAGCAGATGGCCGACAGCCTGACCGGGATGTGCCTGCTCGCGCTGGCAACCGCCACCG
The DNA here is from genome assembly GCA_052038485.1 of Thermoleophilaceae bacterium. Classification (GTDB taxonomy): domain Bacteria; phylum Actinomycetota; class Thermoleophilia; order Solirubrobacterales; family Thermoleophilaceae; genus JACVRW01. The sequence goes on from JBQGCL010000163.1 coordinate 12,886, forward strand.
CGGACGGACGCCCGATTGTCGGCCCCGTCGACGGCGTCTTCTTCCGCGGCGCGTTCCACTTCGGCTCGGCGCCCGACTCGGTGCGCTTCAAGCACATCGCGAAGCGCCCCCACGTGAGCGCGACGCACCTGCCCGGCGAAGAGCTCGCGGTCACGGTCCACGGCAACGCCGTCCCCGTCGACGTCGGCAGCCCGGAGCACGCCGACTTCCGCCAGGCGCTGCTCGACATCTACGTTCCGCGCTACGGCGAGGGCTGGGCGAAGTTCCTGGACTCCGGAGTGGCCTACGCGCGCATCGAGCCCGACCGGATGTTCACGTTCCGGATGGTGACCGACTAGTCAGCTTCGACTGCCAGAACGCGATTTCGCCGGCCTCCGGCGTCGCCACGACGCTGCGCCATCCGGCCGGGCCCTCGCGGGGGGAGAGCAGCACCGCCGCGCCGAGCGCCTCGGCCCTTGCGGTTGCCGCGCCGACGGACGGCACCGCCACGTAAGGCAGCCAGCCCGCGCGCTCGGTGCCGCACTCGACGACGCCGCCGCCCAGCTCGCCGCCACCCAGGTCGAGTGCCTGGTAGGCCTGGCCGCCGGCTACGACGCGTTCGGGCCCCCAGCCGAGCAACTCGGTGTAGAAGGCGGTCGCCCGTCCCAGGTTCGCCGTGTGCAGTTCGAGGTGGACAATCACATTCCGGTAGATCCCGGCGGCCGGCGCGATCCATCGCGACGCGGCGATGGATTTCAAGCCCGAGCCGGATCTACACAAGCGAGATGGCTTCAACCGACCTCTTGGCGGCCGCCAAGCGCGGCGACGAACAGGCCTTCGAGCAGCTGATCGAGCCCTACCGGCGTGAGCTGCTCGCCCACAACTACCGCATGCTCGGCTCGCTCCACGACGCCGAGGACGCCCTCCAGGACGCCCTCCTGCGCGCCTGGAAGGGCCTCGCAAGGTTCGAGGGGCGCAGCTCGCTGCGCTCCTGGCTCTACCGCATCGCCACCAACAGCTCGCTGCGCGCCATCGAGCGCCGCCCCGCCCGTGTGCTCCCGATCGACCACGGGCCGCCGGCCGACCCGCACGACCAGCTCGCCGCCCCGCTCACCGAGTCGACCTGGATCGAGCCCTACCCCGACGAGCTGCTCCACGACGGCGGCCTTGCCTCCCCCGAGGCCCGCTACGAGCAGCGCGAGAGCGTCGAGCTCGCGTTCACCGCCGCCCTCCAGCACCTGCCGCCACTCCAGCGCGCCGTGCTGATCCTGACCGACGTGCTCGGCTTCGCCCCCGGCGAGGTCGCCGAGACGCTCGAGCAGAGCCCCGCCTCGATCTACAGCGCCCTCCAGCGTGCCCGCAAGGCCACCGAGGAGCGCCTCCCCGACCAAAGCCAGCAGCAGACCATGCGTGAGCTCGGCGACGAGGCGATCCGGCAAGCGGTCGCGCGCTTCGTCAGCGCCTGGGAGAGCGGCGACGTCGAGTCGATCCGAGCCCAGCTCGCCGAGGACGCCGTGCTCGCGATGCCGCCCTGGCCCACCTGGTTCCAAGGCCGCGACCCCGTCGCCGACTTCCTCGCTCGCGCGCCGCTGATCCCGGGGCGCCGCTGGCGCCTCCGGCAGACCTCGGCCAACGGCCAGGTCGCGCTCGGGGCCTACCGCACCGAGCAGCCGGGCCCGCTCACGGCCGAGGGGATCGTCGTGCTCACCTTTGCCGCAGACGGGCGCATCGCCCAGCTCGACAGCTTCCGCGACGCGAAGCTGTTCGCAGGTTTCGGGCTGCCGATGGATCTGGCCTGACACCCGGATCTCTACAGGCATGAACCCTCTAGCACCCAACACCCGCAAGGCGACGGCGTGGGTCGTGACCCTGGCGGCGATCGGCTCCTTCATGGGGGCGATCGACACGCTCGTGGTCGCCACGGCGCTGCCCGTCATCCGCACCGACCTGGGCGCCTCGGTGTCCCAGCTCGAGTGGACGGTCAACTCCTACAACCTCGCGTTCGCCGTGATGCTGGTCACCGCGGCCGCGCTGGGCGATCGCTTTGGGCGCCGCCGGCTCTACGCCGTCGGCCTGATCGGCTTCGCGGCGGCCTCCGCCGCGGCGGCGCTGTCACCCAACGTCGAGGCGCTGATCGCCGCTCGCGCGGTTCAGGGCACAGCGGCCGCGTTCATGATGTCGCTCGGCCTGGCGCTGCTCAGCGCCGCGTTCCCGCCCGAGCGCCGCGGTACCGCGATCGGCCTGTTCAGCGCCGTCACCGGGATCGCGGTGGCAAGCGGCCCGCTGGTCGGCGGCGCGGTCGTCAACGGGCTCGACTGGACCTGGATCTTCTGGGTCAACGTCCCGATCGCGCTGATCGGCGCCCCGCTGGTGCTCGCGCGCGTGAAGGAGAGCTACGGCCCCAAGACCGCCTTCGACTTGACGGGCCTCGGCCTGGTCACGGCCGGCGCCTTCGGGCTGGTCTGGGGGTTGGTGCGCGGCAACGAGGTTGGCTGGGGGTCGCTCGAGGTCGTGGCCGCGCTGGCCGCGGGCGTCCTGTTGGTGGTCGCGTTCGTCGCCTGGGAGGCACGTGCCAAGGAGCCGATGATCCCGATCGACTTCTTCAAGGCGCGCTCGTTCACGGCCGGCAACGTGGCGATCTTCTTCGTGTTCGGCTCGCTGTTCGCCGAGGTGTACTTCTTCTCGCAGCTGCTTCAGACCGCGATGGGCTACGACGTCCTCGAGGCGGGCCTGCGGCTGATGCCCTGGACCGGCACGTTCCTGCTCGTCGGCCCGCTGGCCGGCGCGCTGGCCGACAGGATCGGCGAGCGGCCGCTGATGGTCGGCGGCCTGCTGATCCAGGCGACCGGCACGATCTGGATCGCTCTGATCGCCAGCCCGGGCATGGCCTACTCGGAGCTGGTCATCCCGATGGTGATCGCGGGCATAGGCATCTCGATGGCGATCCCGTCGGCGCAGAACTCGGTGCTCGGCTCCGTGGCCGAGGAGGCGGTCGGCAAGGCCTCCGGCACCAACAGCGTGATGCGCGAGCTGGGTGGCGTCTTCGGCATCGCGATCGCGGTGGCGGTGTTCGCCGGGGCCGGCAGCTACGCGACGCCGCAGGCATTCGTGGACGGCTTCACACCGGCGGTTGGAGTGGCGGCGGCGCTGGCGCTGGCCGGGGCGGTGGCGGGCAGCTTCCTGCCCGCCCGCAAGCAGAACGGCGAGCTCGTGATCGGTGCGCGACCGGCACTCGAGGGCGAGTCGTGAGACGGGTCGTCGTTCGCTACCGGGTCAAGCCCGACCGGGTCGAGGAGAACGAGCGGCTGGTCCGCGCGGTGTACGAGGAGCTGCACCGAACGGACCCCGCCGGCTTCCGCTACGCGACCTTCAGGCTCGACGACGGCGTCACGTTCGTCCACGTCGCCGAGGGCGACGACCCGCCCCTGCCCGGCCTGGCCGCCTTCAAGGAGTTCCAGAAGGACCTCGCCGCCCGCTGCGACGAGCCGCCGGTCGCGAGCGTGGCCGAGCAGATCGGCTCGTTCGGCAGGGACTGATCAGCGCGCCGCGGCCGCCAGCAGCCGCGGCGCCACCTGCTTCTTCCGGCTCATGATCCCCGGCAGGCTCACGTGACCGTCGGAGACGGGCTCGTCGAAGGCGCGCTCGAGCGTGGCGCGGTCGCCGGAGGCGAGCAGGTCGGTTCCCTTGGTGACGATGTCGGTGATCATCAGCGCGAACACCGAATAGCCCTTGTTCTCGCGGCCGGCGCCGAGCGCGGCGAGCAGCTCGCCCTTGCGCTCGAGCAGCCCCTTGCCGACGGTCTCGACCTGGGCGATGCAGATCGTGTGCGAGCCCGCCTCGTACTCCTTGGCGTCGCGGCCGATGATCTCGTCGGGCGGCAGGCCCGAGACGTCGGAGGTCTCCTCGAACATCGCGCTGCCGAACTCGATCGCGTCGAGCGCGAGGACGCTCTCGAGGTAGGCCGTGACCGCCCGGTCGCGCTCGGTGGTCGTCGGTGAGTTGAGGATCACCGTGTCCGACAGGATCGCCCCGAGCAGCATTGTGGCCGTCGGCCGGCTCGGCTCCATGCCGTTCTGGCGGAAGCGCTCGATCACGAGCGTGGCGGTCGAGCCGACCGGGTCGAAGGTGGCGGTCACCGGCACGGTCGTCTCGATCGAGCCGACGTGGTGGTGGTCGAGGATCTCGACGATCTCTGCCTCGCCGACGCCGGGGACGCTCTGGGCGTGCTCGGCGTGGTCGACGAGCAGCACGCGCCGCGGCGTCGGGCTGACCAGGTCCGAGCGCGTGACCATGCCGACCGGCCGGCGCGACCCGTCCACCACCACGGCGCCGCCGTAGTGCACGCCCTTGACCTGGTCGGAGATGTCGCTGACCAGGTCCTCGGGGGCGACCGTCAGCGGCTCGCGGTCCATCAACGCGCTCGACGGCGCCGCCAGCGTGATCATTCGCGCCGACACGTAGGTGTCGAGCGGCGACGACACGAGCGCGGTGCCGCGCTCGCGCGCGAGCGTGAGGATCTCGTCGGTCGGCGTCGTGTCGTTGCTGAGCACGAGCAGTGCGGCGCCGCGCTCGATCGCGAGCCGCTGGGCGTCGGGCCGGTCGCCGACCACGACCACGTCGCCGGATGCGATCTGGCTCGGCGACGCGACGTCCATCGAGTAGGCCCAGACGCGGCCGGCGATGTCGGTTTCCTCGCCCGCGATCAGTGCGCCGTCGAGCACGCCGACGAGCGCTCTCACAGACGTCGGGGCCACCAGGGCCGACACCTCGCGCGACTCGCGGATGTAGCGCCGGGCGAGCGCGCGCTCGGTCATGACGCCGACCAGCGTCCCGTCCTCGTCGACGATCGGCATCAGGTCGAGCTCGCCAGCGGCCATGGCCAGGCCGACCTCGCGCACGGGCTCGTGCTCGCGGGCGACCTGGAAGCCTCCACGCATCACGTCGCACACGCGCAGCATCACGTGTGGCAGCAGGTCGGGCTCGGGCGCGTCCGAGTGCTCGAGCAGCCAGCGTGTCTGGGCGTTCACAGCTCCGAGCCGGACCGGCAGGTACTTGCTGCGCGGGTCGAGGCGCCGCTTCAGCTCGGCGTATCCGATCGCGGCCGCGATCGAGTCGGCGTCCGGGTTGCGATGCCCGGTGACGTAGATGACGGGCTTGCTGTTGCCCGAGCTCACGCGCGAATGGTCCCAGGTCCGCGGCGCCCGGCTGCGCGCGCTGCCGATTTGCCGTACTCTATTTGTATGCCTGAGGCATATATCTCGCAGGTCGCGAATCGCCTCGGGGCCACCGCCCTGAAGCTGAGCGACACCATCAGGGAGGCGACCGAGGCGGCGACGGGCATGGCGGGCGGCGCTCCGGCCGCGCTGGTGTCGCTTCACGAGTGGGCGGACGGAAAGTCGGTGGACGTGCTGGCGGACACGATGCGCGTCTCGCACTCGCGCGCGGTCCGGGTGGTCGACAGCCTCGAGGCGGCCGGCCTGGTGCGGCGCGAGTCGGATCCCTCGGACGGGCGCCGCGCGCTCGTGCGGCTCGAGCCGGCCGGCCGCGAGCTGGCACAGCGGGCGCTCGAGGCGCGGTCGCGCGCCCTGACCCGTGCGGTCGCGAGGCTCGACGCCGCCGACGTGCGCGACCTCGACCGAATCATCGGCGCGCTGCTCGACGCAACGACCATCGACACGCGAGCGGCGATGGAGACCTGCCGGCTCTGCGACGCCCATGTGTGCGGGCACTACGAGGGCACCTGTCCGGTGACCCGGGCGGCCGACCGCCGGAGAGCGGCCGCGTGATCCTGGCGCTGATCGAGCCCGTTGGGCGCGATGCGCCCGGAGGACTGGACGCGATCCTCGGCGTTGCCCTGGGCGCCCTCGTGGTGGGCCTTCTGTGGTGGCGGGCGCTAGCCGGACAGGCTCGCCATGACCCGATTGAGCTCGGCGACCGCCTCACGCTGCGCCCGCGGCGGTTTGTCCGCGCGGGCGACCGCCATGAGGCGCTCGGCGATCCGGAGCCCGTCCCACCCGAGCGCGGCGAAGGCGTCGAGCAGGACGATCCGCTGGAGGCCCGTCTCTAGCCTCTGGCGAGGTTGGCACCGCCGATCGACGTACAGCTCCTGTCCGCCTCCGCCGGCGACGACCCCTCGCTGATGCAGCGCATCGCCGACCTCACCAACGAGGTCTACTCGGTCGCCGAGGACGGGCTGTGGGTCGCGGGCGCGACACGCACGACCGTCGCGGAGGTGGCCGAGCTGACCCGCTCCGGTGAGATCGCCGTTGCCCGTCTGGACGGTGCGGTCGTCGGCTGTGTGCGCGTGCAGCGGTTCGACGACGAGACCGGGGAGTTCGGGATGCTCGCCGCGGATCCCGCCCGCCGCGGTCTCGGGATCGGCACGGAGCTCGTGGCCTTTGCCGAGCGAAGCTGCCGAGCCGCCGGCCTGCGCGCGATGCAGCTCGAAGTGCTGGTCCCGCGCGAGTGGAGCCACCCGAGCAAGGAGTTCCTCGCGCGGTGGTACGGGCGCCTCGGCTACCGAGTCGCGCGCACCGGCACGATCGACGAGGCCTATCCCGAGCTGGCGCCGCTGCTCGCGACCCCGTGCGACTTCGTGATCTACGTGAAGGACCTGTGATCCGACGCTCGCCGCGCTGCGAATACCGGGCATGGCAAAAGCAGGCGACGTGCTCGAGATGGATGCGCTTGGGGTGCGGGTGGAGCTGCGGCGCACCGGCGGTGAGACGGGTGGCGAGCTGCTCGAGTTCGACGTGGTCGGGCGCGCCCGAGGGCTGCTCGCTCAGGGCCACGTTCACAGCTCGCAGACCGAGCGCCTCACCGTGGTCGAGGGCGCGATGAGGGTCGTGATCCGAGACCGCGACCACCTGCTCGGCGAGGGCGACTCGGTGGAAGTGCCCGCCGGGGCGCCGCACAGCCAGCTGCCCGCCGGCGAGGCGGAGGGTCGCGTGCGTGTGTTGGTGCGTCCGGCGGGTGAGACGGAGGCCTTCCTCGAGCGGATGTCGGACCTGTGCGCGACGGGCAGGATCAACCGCTTCGGCTTCCCGCGTCCGGTCGCGGCGGCCGAGCTGGTGCGCGACTTCTCGGGCTCGGGTCACGCGACCCGCCCGCCGCTCCGGCTGCAGCGCGCCCTCGCCGGGTCCGTCCTCGCGGCGGTCGGAGCGTCTCGGCCCTACCTCTTCGTCGACGAGTGGGAGGTCGCCGCTCCGCGCGAATCGGTGTTCGATGCGATCGCCGACGCGCGCAGCTACCCGGTCTGGTGGCGCCCGGTCTACCTCGACGTCGAATCGGACGGGCCGCCCGCGGTCGGCAAGGAGTCACGCCAGCATTTCAAGGGCCGCCTGCCGTACCACCTGCGCACTCGCTCGGTCATCGCGGAGATCGACCCCCCGCGGACGATCACCGCCGACGTGGACGGGGACCTCCGCGGCCGCGGCACCTGGACGCTGACGTCGACCGAAAGCGGCACGCATGTGCGCTTCGACTGGCAGGTCCACGCCGACCGCCGGCTGCTGCGGGTGCTGACGCCGGTCCTGCGGCCGCTGTTCCGCTGGAACCACAACTGGGCGATCGCCCGCGCGATGGACGGGCTCGAGCCCTACGCGCAGGGACTCAAGCCGACCTAGCTCGGGTGGCGCCCCGCTCGGGCGGGTGAGATGCTGCGCCCGGCGACGGTGTCGGCACCTGTCCACATGCCCGGGTTCGATGGAGCGATCGCGTGGCTCAACTCCGAGCCGCTCGATCCCGCCGGGCTGCGCGGCCGGGTCGTGCTCGTCAACTTCTGGACGCTGACCTGCATCAACTGGCTGCGCCAGGAGCCGTACGTGCGCGCGTGGTCGCAGGCGTACCGAGACGACGGGCTGGTCGTGCTCGGAATCCACACGCCCGAGTTCTCGTTCGAGCACGACGTGGACCGCGTGCGGCGGGCGACCGAGGAGCGGGCGATCGATTACCCGGTCGCGGTCGACAACGAGTACGAGATCTGGGACGCCTTCGCCAACCGCTACTGGCCGGCGCTCTACTTCGTCGACGCGGACGGGGTCATCCGCGACGAGCACTTCGGCGAAGGGCGCTACGAACGGTCTGAGGAGGTCATCCAGCGGCTGCTCGGGGTCGAGCGCGAGCTCGTTTCGGTCGACGGGGTCGGCGTGGAGGCGGACGCCGACTGGGACCACCTCGGAACGCCCGAGACGTACCTGGGGTACGGACGCGGAGACGGCTCCGCGTCGCTCGACGGCGAGTGGAATGTCGGGCCTGAGAAGGTCGTGCTCGAGCAGGCCGGCGGGAGCATCGGCTACCGCTACCACGCGCGCGACGCGCACCTCGTCCTCGCCAACGGCGCCGGCGTGCCGATCCCGTTCCACGTGCTGGTCGACGGCGAGCCGCCGGGCGACTCGCACGGCATCGACGTCGACGAGGCCGGCAACGGCGTGCTGGAGGACGGCCGCCTCTACCAGCTCGTGCGCGAGCACGGGACGGTTCGCGAACGCGTCCTCAAGGTCACCTTCGACGAGCCCGGCGCCGAGGCGTACTCGTTCACCTTCGGATAGCTAGGGCGCGCCCGCGCCTTCGACGAGGGCGGTCATGAGCTTCGTCGCGTCCGACCGCTCGATGCCGTTGGCCGAGAGCGAACGCCAGGTCGAGAAGGCGAGAACGTGGCGCAGGGCACCGCCGAGTAGCTCTCGCCGCCGACCGCGAGCCTTGCGTCCCACGGCCAGGACGGCAGCGGCCTCGTCGAGGTAGGCCTCCAGCGGGCCCACGGCGTCGCGCGCGAAGTCGACGACCTCGGCGTCGCGCAGCACGTTGGTGAACATCGGCTCGGTGCGCTCGTAGTAGGCGTACAGCTCGTCGAGGGCTCGCTCGAGTCGCTGCTCTGGATCGCCGATCGCACGCCAGCCGCTGAGGTCGGGCCACGGGTTGGCGGCGAAGTAGTGGGACGAGCAGGCCGCGAACAGGTCGACCTCGGTCGGGAAGTGGCGGTAGAGCGTGCGGCGCTCGACCCCCGCCCGCTTGGCCACCGCGCTCATCGTCGTCCGTGCCGGGCCGACGCTCCCGTGCAGGTCGATCGCCGCCTCGGTGATCCGCAGGTGCGTCTCGGCCATGTCCCGGGCGCGCTTCTTCAGCTCGTACTTGCGCTTGGTCTGAGTTTGAGGACTCATGTATGTGTCGTGAATCTTGACAGATTCTCTCGGTCGATGTACGGTGCCACTTCCATGACACACAAGTGTATATCGAAAGGAGACGCCGTCATGTCCACCGCCACGCCCGAGCAGGTGCTCGAATCCATCGTCACCGGGATCAACTCCGGAGATCTCGACAGCCTCATGCCGCTCTACGAGAGCGAGGCAGCGTTCGCGACCGAGCCCGGCAGCCTCGCTCCCGGAGCTCCCGGGATCAGCGCGGCGCTGTCCGGCTTCATCTCGATGAACGGCACGCTCGACCTCGAGGTGACCCGGGTTCTGGAGGCGGACGACCTGGCCCTCGTGGTCGGCGTCTGGTCGTTCGACGGCACCGGGCCGGACGGCGAGCCGGTGCGGCTGGAGGCGAAGAATGCCGACGTCCTGCGTCGTCAGACGGACGGCAGCTGGCGCTTCGTGATCGACAACCCCTGGGGGACCGACTGACTCCAGGGCCTGGCGTCCACGCGGTGCGCCAGGGCTTTCTTGACTGACTCCAGAAAACGCGCATAGACTGCGCGCGTGCCCACGAGCCTGGAGGTAGAGCACCTGTTACGCGGCGCGAACCTGCGCGTTACGCGTCCCCGGATGGCTGTGCTGACCGCCGTCTACGACCATCCGCACGCCGACACCGACTCGATCATCGGTGTCGTCCGCGAGGACCTCGGTGAGGTGTCCACGCAGGCCGTCTACGACGTGTTGCGCGCGCTGACCACCGCCGGTCTCGTGCGGTGCATCAAGCCGGCGGGCTCCGTGGCGCGCTACGAGTCGCGGGTCGGGGACAACCACCACCACGTCGTGTGCCGGTCCTGCGGCGCCATCGCCGACGTCGACTGCGCGGTGGGCGACCCGCCCTGCCTGACCGCTTCCGAAGACCACGGCTACTCGATCGACGAGGCCGAGGTCGTCTACTGGGGCCTGTGCCCGAGCTGTTCCACCCCCCAAGCAGCCTGATACCCGAAGGAGAGAACCAACGTGGAGAACGAGAGCAAGTGCCCCGTCACCGGTGGAACCGGCCGGACGAACCGCGACTGGTGGCCCAACCAGCTTGACCTTTCCCCTCTCCACCCCAACCCGCCGGCCGGGAATCCAATGGGCGAGGACTTCGACTACGCCGAGGCGTTCCAGACGCTCGACCTCGACGCCGTCAAGAGCGACATCGACGAGGTGATGACGACCTCGCAGGACTGGTGGCCGGCCGACTACGGTCACTACGGGCCGCTCTTCATCCGGATGGCCTGGCACAGCGCGGGCACGTACCGCATCCACGACGGCCGTGGCGGCGCCGGGTCGGGCGAGCAGCGCTTCGCCCCCCTCAACAGCTGGCCGGACAACGCCAACCTCGACAAGGCCCGCCGGGTGCTCTGGCCGGTCAAGCAGAAGTACGGCCGCAAGCTCTCGTGGGCCGACCTGATGGTGCTGGCCGGCAACCGTGCGCTCGAGTCGATGGGCTTCAAGACCTTCGGGTTCGCCGGCGGACGTGAGGACGTGTGGGAGCCCGAGCAGATCAACTGGGGCAACGAGGCCGAGTGGCTCGGCGACGAGCGCTACAGCGGCGACCGGCTGCTGGCGGAGCCGTACGGCGCGGTGCAGATGGGCCTCATCTACGTGAACCCGGAGGGGCCGAACGGGAACCCCGATCCGCTCGCCGCCGCCCGGGACGTCCGCGAGACGTTCCGCCGCATGGCGATGAACGACGAGGAGACCGTCGCGCTGATCGCCGGCGGGCACACCTTCGGCAAGACGCACGGGGCGGGCCCCGGTGACGTCGTCGGCCCCGCGCCCGAGGCCGCTCCCCTCCAGGAGATGGGTCTGGGCTGGACGAACGGACACGGCACGGGCGTGGGCAACGACGCCACGACCAGCGGTCTGGAAGGCGCCTGGACGCCGACCCCGGTGACCTGGGACAACAGCTTCTTCGACACGCTCTACGGCCACGAGTGGGAGCTGACCAAGAGCCCCGGCGACGCGTTCCAGTGGGTTCCGAAGGACTCGGCGGCGGAGGACACGGTCCCCGACGCGCACGACCCGACCAAGACGCACACCCCGGTGATGCTCACGACCGACCTCTCCCTGCGGCTGGACCCGATCTACGGGCCGATCTCGAAGCGCTTCCACGAGAACCCCGAGGAGTTCGCCGACGCCTTCGCGAAGGCCTGGTTCAAGCTCACGCACCGTGACATGGGGCCGATCGCGCGCTACCTCGGCCCCGAGGTGCCCGAGGAGCCGCAGCTCTGGCAGGACCCCGTTCCCGCGGTCGACCACGAGCTGATCGGCGCGGAGGACGTCGCGGCGCTGAAGGAGGCGATCCTCGCCTCGGGGCTGAGCGTGTCGCAGCTGGTCTCGGCCGCCTGGGCGTCGGCGTCGACGTTCCGCGGCACCGACAAGCGCGGCGGCGCCAACGGGGCGCGGGTCCGGCTCGCGCCGCAGAAGGACTGGGACGTCAACGACCCGACGGCGCTGGCGGCGGTGCTGCAGGCGCTGGAGAAGATCCAGCAGGACTTCGACAAGCAGGTGTCGCTCGCCGACCTGATCGTCCTGGGCGGATGCGCGGCCGTGGAGCAGGCCGCGAGGGAGGCGGGGCTCGAGGTCCGGGTGCCCTTCACGCCCGGGCGCACCGACGCGTCGCAGGAGCAGACCGACGTGGAGGCGTTCGCCGTGCTCGAGCCGGCGGCGGACGGGTTCCGCAACTACCTGCCCAGCCCGAACGGGCGACCGGCCGAGCAGCGGCTTGTCGACCGGGCCCAGCTGCTGACGCTGAGCGCACCGGAGCTGACCGTGCTGGTCGGCGGGCTACGCGTCCTGGGGGCCAACCACGGCCAGTCGGAGCTCGGCGTCCTGACCACGCGTCCCGGGTCGCTGACCAACGACTTCTTCGTGAACCTGCTCGACCAGGACACCGCGTGGGAGGCAACGTCCGACGACGAGCAGACGTTCGAGGGCCGCGACCGCGACAGCGGCGAAGTCAAGTGGACCGCCACCCGCGTCGACCTGGTGTTCGGGTCGAACTCGGTGCTGCGCGCGCTCGCGGAGGTCTACGCCAGCGACGACGCCGGGCAGAAGTTCGTGGACGACTTCGTGGCGGCCTGGGACAAGGTGATGAGCCTGGATCGCTTCGACGTGGGCCGGCCCTAGCGCCGGCCCGCTGTGCGCCAGCCCTCGGCGTAGCTCAGCCGCGCGTCGTCCGAGTACGGCACGGGGCTCACGGTTGCGCTGATCTCCAGCTGCCGGTGCGGCTCGACTGTCTTCTTGCGGGTTCCGCCGCCGGGCTCTCCCCAGACCACGCGCACCTCGTCGCCGATCTCGACCGCGGGGTCGACGGTGGCCAGCGACAGCACGCGCCGCTCGTTGGCGCTGTAGCCCGTGAACAGCGAGAGCCCGACGAGGTCGTCGCCGGCGTCGAGCACCGAGTCGAAGTTCGACGCCCCGTAGTTGGAGATCGGCACGTCGAGGAACTGGTACGGGTCGTCGTCGGTGTCGAACAGCGAGGCGAAGATCTTGGTGACGTCGGCGCCGTCCCAGGCCAACGTGACCTTCTTGCGCTGCTGTTCGGGCTCGATCTGCGCGAGCGCGTCGCGGCCGATGAAGTCGTGGTCGAGCTTCACGAACTGGCCGTAGCCGAGCTCCCACGGGTTGAGGTAGTAGTCCTCGATGTCGTCGGAGACGAAGCTGCCGGCGAGCGCGTTGGTGGCCTCGTATCCCTGTGCGGGCAGCCACTCGCGGTAGCCGCGCAGCTCCTCGCCCGTGTAGATCGCGGGCAGCGGTGACGGGATCCAGCCCGACTCGAGCGTGTTGGAGGCGTAGGCGCGCGCGCCGCAGGGCTCGATGCCGAACTCGCTGCCGGCCTCGAGGATGGTCTCGCGCGTTTCGTCGTAGGTCTCATACGGGCCGAACAGCTCAAGCCCGGGCTCGCCCGCCATGCCGTGCCGCAGCGTGCGCACCTGACGGCCGCCGACGTTCATGGTCGACATGTGAAAGAACTTGAGCTGCTCGACCGGGGCGCCGTGGACCTTCTCGATGACGTCCCAGGCCCTCGGGCCCTGGATCTGGAAGCGCCAGTACTTGCGTGTGACCGCCTTGCCGTAGGGGTTCGATGGCGAGCGGTCGTCCTTCTCGACCTCGACGTCGTAGCCACCGCTCTCCGCGCGGTAGGCGAGCCAGTTGCCAACGGGCGCCCGGCCAACCCAGACGAACTCCTCCTCGTCGAGATGGAAGAGGATGCCGTCCCCGATCACGTGGCCGGACGGTGTGGTCGGCACGAACTGCTTGGCCCGGTCGACCGGGAAGTCGTCGACGTTGTTGATCCCGCTCTCGGACAGCAGCTTCTGCGCCTCCGGACCGCGCAGGAACAGGTTGACCATGTGGTGCGACTGGTCGAACAGGACCACGCTCTCGCGCCAGGCGCGCTGCTCCCGGCGCCAGTTGCTGAACTCGTAGGGGACGACCGGATACACGTAGGCGCCGATCTGCGAGTTACGCAGCAGCTCGACCGTGTTGCCGGACTCATCCAGCAGCTCTTGCAAGTTGCTCGGTGTCATGGCCCTCTCTCCTGTTCCTCTGGTGCCACTCCCAGGTTTGAAGCAGCTCGTTGAACGTGAAGTACTGGAATCCCGCGACCGCGAGCCGGGGATCGTCGAGGAGCGGTGCGATGCCCTCGAACAGCCGGTCCGCCGTCGAGCGCCGCGAGAGCAGGGAGCGCAGCCCCTTCTGCTTGTGCAGGAAGTCGAGCGACGGCCCGACGCCCACGCGCACCGACATGCGAAGCAGCTTGCGGCGTGTCACCTTGCCGGGCATGCCGATCACGACGGGCAGCTCGAGACCGTCCTCGCGTTCCCGCTCGATCCAGCCCCGCAGCGCCTCCGCGTGGAAGCACATCTGCGTGACCACGTAGTCGGCCAGCCGGCTCTTGGCGTGCAGCGCGCGCTCGATTTCGTCTTCGGAGACCAGCGGATGACCCTCGGGATAGCCGGGGATGCCAATCAGCTCGGGGCGTTCGGGATGGTCGGCCAGGAGCGGTAACAGCTCCACTGCCGACGAGTATTCGCCCACCGGCTCGTCGATGTCGCCGGCGATCAGGAACAGGTCCTCGATCCCGGCGTCGGCCATGCCCGCGAGCAGCGCGTCGAGGTGCTCGCGGCCGCGCACCATGCGCGCAGCGACATGGACCGTCACCGAGTGACCGAGCTGTCGCAGCCGGACCGCCGTCTCCAGCCCGCGGTCGGGACCGTGCTTGGGCGAGCAGGTCACCGTCACCCTCGCCGGCCGCGGCAGCCGCGCCGCCTCCGCGGCGATGTCGTCGAAGGGGAGCACCTCGAAGCGAGCGCGATCGTCTGCGGGCGTGATCTCCGCCATTCCTTAAGAGGATTTCCCTGGGATGCGCGCCTCACGCCCCTCGATCGAGAGGGATGAGCCCCTCGTAAGGGGGGTCCGGCGCCGCCGCAGGCCGCTCTAGAGGGCCCAGCGCTCGAAGTCGCCGGTCGCGACGTTGCTGCCGCAGACGATCGTGGCCACGCGTCGCCCGGCAAAGCGCTCGGGGTCCTCGAGCACGGTGGCCACGCCGAGTGCAGCAGACGGCTCCACGACCAGGCCGGCATGCCGGTAGAGCAGGCGCATGCCCGCCTTGATCGCGTCCTCGCTGATGAGCGCGACGTCGTCCAGCACGACCAGGAGATCCTCGAGCACCTCCGGGATCGGGCAGCGCCCGGCGACGCCGTCGGCGATCGTGTCCATGGTCTCGGTCTCCACGACTTGGCCGCTGCGCCACGACAGCGCCATGGCCGGCGCCCCCTCGGGTTGGACGCCGATGACCTCGACATCTGGGGCAAGCGACTTGGCGACGTAGCCGACGCCGCTCGCGAGCGCGCCGCCCCCCAGCGCGATGACGAGCGTGTCGACCTGCTCCTCTGCTTCGAGCAGCTCGAGGCCGATCGTCGCCGCCCCCTCGCAGGTGGCCGGCTCCAGGCTGTCCTCGACGAGGCAGGCGCCCTCATCCTCGGCCATGGCGACGGCGAGCCGGCGCGCGTCCTCGATGTCGTCGCCCTCGAGGCACACGGTCGCACCGAGAGCTCTCATCCGCTCGACCTTCAGCGCGTTGGCACTGCGAGCCGCGACCACCGTGACCGGGATCTCACGCCGCGCCCCGCTGTACGCGAGCGCCTGGCCTAGGTTGCCGGCGCTGGCGCACACGGCGGCGATCCCGTTCGGCCGCTGGGCCAGCCCGGCCATGACGGTCTCGGTGCCCCGGCCCTTGAAGCTGCGCACCGGGTTCAGCGTCTCGACCTTGAGGACCATCGAGCACCCCAACGCGTCGCCGAGCGGAGCGGATTCGTACTGCGGCGTATTCAAGAACACCGGGTCGATCACCGGCACCGCGTCGCGGATTCGGCCGAGGTCCAGTCGCACCCGAGCAGGATATGTCTCGTCACTGCGTAGGTGAGGTCGGACCCCGGGCTCCCCGGTCGACTGTTCGCGTCGCGTGGGCCGCGGCCAGATCGAGAGCAACCGCCAGGATCAGCGTTGCCGTCCAGCCGTTCACGGGGTCGAGTGCCAGTGGCTCGTGGCCGCCGACGTTGTTGGCGATCAACCAGATCAGGAACCAGACGACGGTCACCTATCTCCCCTCTTTTCGGGCATCAGGCTCGAGCTCAGTCGGCGTCGGCCTGCGCTAGCCGTTCGACAAGTCGGTTCGGGATCACCACGACCGGGCGGTTCGCACGGTGGAGCAGCTCGTGGGACACGCTGCCGAGCACCGCGCGGAGCGGCCCGAACCCGCGCGAGCCGACGACGATCTCGTCCGCGTCGCGGACCTCGGCGACGCGGGCGATCGCCTCCGCGGGCATGTCCGCGAGGAGCTCGTACTCGACGTTTGCAGAGCCACGCTGCTCGAGGTCGAGCCGCAGCGCGTCCATGAGCGCCCGACCGCGCATCTCATGCTCGTCGATGATCCGCTGATATCCGGGCTCGCCCATCCAGTCCGGCGGCGGTCCGAAGGCGTGGACCACGATGACCTGCCCGTCCTGGCCGGCGTGTGCGAGGGCGTAGTCGACGGCGGCGCGTGCCGCCTCCGAGCCATCGAATCCGACCGTGATGCTGCGGGGCATCGTTGACCCGTCCATCAGTGGGCCCCGAATGACGGATCGGCGTGCTCGCGCTCGTCGCGCCCCGACAGTTCGTCGTGATCGGTGGCGCCTGGTGCCAGCAGGCTGCGACGGTTGCCCCAGGGGTGCGTGCCGATGCCGCTCCCCATGCGGGTGAACAACCCGATGGCGGTCCCGACGATGATCGCCAGGAGCGCCGCGAGCAGAGCGAGATCATCGAGCCCGATCGCTGCGGACGGCGTAATCGCCCAGTACGCCTTCACCGATGCGGGATGTTGGTCAGTCATGGCCGCTCCTTTCAGCGCCTTCCTGTGACACGCTCGCGTTGGCGTTGGGGCGAGCGACGAGAACGGAGCAGCTCGCGTGCGAGGAGACCGACTCACTCACGCTCCCCAGCGCGCGCGCGCCCGACAGCCCGCGGCTGCCGATGACGACCAGGGCCGCTCCCTCCTCGCGAGCCGCCCTCGGGATCTCGTCCTCGGGGTCGCCCCGTTTGAACAGGAGCGTCGGTTCCAGGCCGGGGTCCCTCATCAACGCGGCTGCGTGGCGGCCGAGCTCCTCGGCGTGCGGGAGAGCCCGCAGGCCCGCCGCCAGAAGGTACAGCCGCGACTCGTGCCGGCGCGCTAGCCGGCTGGCCAGCTCCACCGCGCGCGCGGCGTCCGCCGACCCGTCGCTGGCCACGAGGACGCGCTCCGGGAAGCGCGTGCCCTTCGGCAAGGAGCGAGCAACGAGGACGGGAACGCCCGCGTCGTGCACCGCCGTGGTTGCCACGGACCCGAGCAGGATGCCGCCGAGACGGGAGCTGCTGTGACTGGCGACGACCAGGAGGTCGGCGCCGGATCCGGCCTCGATCAGCGCCGACGCGGGGTCGTCGGCGTCGACGATGCGGCCGCCGGCGTCGATGCCGGCCTTATCGGCGAGGGACGTCGCGGCAGCCACCGCCTGATCGGCGCGACGAGCGCTGATAGTCGACTGTTGGAGGCGTCCCTGGCCAGCGGAGCTGCGCACGCAGATGAACTGGAGCGAGGTCGCCGGCCCGGCAAGCGTGACGGCTTGCTCGACCGCGGCTCGGGAGGTCCGGCTGCCGTCGACTCCGCAGACGATGCGGTCGAAGAGCTCCTGTCGAGGCGTGCGGCTGAGCTCGCTCTCCTCGTGTTGCAGCGGCGTTACGGAGGACTTGTCGTGCATTGGTCAGCTCCCCTCCGCACGCGCCGCCACACCTGTGAGCTGCAGGTCTTCCGGTGGTTCGTGGACTCCGCGGGGAACGACTATCAGCGGACAGGGTGTAGCCCTGATCAGCGTGTACGAGACTGACCCAAGCAGGACTCGCCGCAGCGGCCCGTAGCCCCTGGAGCCGATGAATAGAACGTCGACGCCCTTCTCGGCCTCGGCGCAGAGCGCGCTCGCGACCTCCCCTTGCAGGAGTATGCCGGCGGCGCGCACTTCGCTCGGAGCCGCGGCGACCGCGGCGTCCAAGCGCCGCTGGAAATGGGCGCGCAGTGTGTTGCCCCGGTGGTCCGCCGGATACCCCGACGTTCCCGGCGCACCGAAGCCCTGAGGCTCATAGTTGCTGAGAATCCGCAACGTGGCATCCGCCTGCCGCGCGAGCTCTGTAGCGGCCTCCAAAGCCTCCTCTGCCTCGGGGGATCCGTCGTAGCCCACAGCGAGCACGCGCAGGCGTTCGCCGGTGTCGCGATAGCCGTTCGGCGTGACCGCGACGGCGCAAGGCGAGCCGTGGAGAAGGCGCTGCGCGGTGGTCCCGGCTACCGCACGCCCAAGGCCGCCATGCTGGGAGGAGCCAACCACGATCAGATCGGCCTCGAGCTCCTCGGCCAGGCGATGCAAACCGCGCGCCGGCGACGCGCTCGGGACCGTGAGCGGTCGCGCGCCGACGGCGGCGGAAACCTCCTCCGCGGCGCGTTCCATCCGCGCATCGGACTGGCTGGGGAAGACATCTCGTTCGCCGGTCAGCGGATCCTGAGGGAGCACAGTCGCAACGACCAGCTCGGCTCCCGTCTCGGCGCCGATCACTTGGGCGAAGGCGACCGCGTCCCTAGCCTGCTCGCTGTCGTCGAAGCCGATGAGGATCTTGCGGAACATGGGACCTCCTGGTGGCCGCCGGGCCAAGAACAGCTTCTCCGCCCTGACAGCCGCGGTCATCGGCCCGATCCACCTAACCTGGGCTCGGAGAACTACGGAGCGGCTTCCGCAGTGGGGTGGGATGCGAGGGGGAGGCCGGGGACATAGGCTCGTCGAGGCGTGCAACGCGCCGGCGAGGAGGTGCGCGTGAGGTGACCGAACATCCATCCGCACGCCCGAGTCGCCGCGAGCGGGAAGACGCAGCGCTTCCATGGCACGCCCAATCCACCGCCGCCGCGCTGAAGGCACTCGAGGCAGATGAGCGAGGGCTGAGCTCGGTCGAGGCCGCCTCCCGCCTCGACCGCCAGGGGCCAAATCAGCTACCGCGGGTGACGGGACCGTCGGCACTCGAGCTACTGCTGGAGCAGGTGAAGAGTCCGTTGATGTACGCCCTGCTTCTGGCGGCCGGGGTGGCGCTTCTGCTCGGCGAACTCGAGGACGGACTCGTCGTGATCGCGGTGGTCGTACTGAACGCGCTGATCGGCTTCGGCCAGGAGTACCGCGCCGGCCGTGCGATCGCCGCGCTCGCCGAGCTGATCGCGGAGCCGGTCAGGGTTCGGCGGGACGGCGCCTGGACCGAGATTCCGTCCGAGCAGGTCGTTCCGGGCGACGTGGTGTCGCTCGCCCAGGGCGACCGGGTGCCGGCGGACATCCGGCTACTCGCCTCCGAGGCGCTTCGCACCCAGGAGGCGGCCCTGACCGGTGAGTCCGCCCCCGTTGCGAAATCCGATGCGCCCGCGCCCGTTTCAGCCCCGGCTGCGGAGCGGAGCAGCGTCGTCTACGCGGGCACGCTAGTCGCCGCGGGCACTGGTCACGGAATCACGTTCGCCACCGGAGCGAACACCGAGCTGGGACGGATCTCCTCGCTGCTCGAGGCCGCCGACCCGCTCAAGACACCGCTGACTCGCGAACTCGACCGCGTAGGCCGAGCGATCACGTTCGCCATCGGTATCGCCGCGCTGCTGCTGGTCCTTGCCGCCGCTCTCCGGGGCTTCCCGGTCGCGGACGCAGCGCTCGTGGGCATCAGCCTGGCCGTGGCCGCCGTCCCGGAGGGACTGCCCGCGGTGGTCACCATCGCCCTCGCGATCGGTGTGCAGCGGATGGCACGCCGTCGGGCGATCATCCGGCACCTGCCTGCCGTCGAGACCCTCGGCAGCACGACGGTCATCGCATCGGACAAGACCGGGACTCTGACCCGCAATCAGCTCGCGGTGCAGAGTCGCTGGACGCCGGCCGGCGAGTCGGAGGAGCTCGCACGGGCGACGGTGCTCTGCAACGACGCCAAGCCGACGGCCGCCGGCGGGGCGCTTGGCGACCCGGTCGACGCCGCGCTGCTTCTGGGGGCCGATCAGGCCGGCGTGGATCCGGCCCGGGAGCGGACGATCCACGAGCGGCTGGAGACGCTGCCTTTCGACGCGGACCGCCGCTTCATGGCCACACTGCATTCGGAGCCGACCGGGGGCGCGGTGCTCTACGTCAAGGGCGCGCCCGAGGCGCTGCTTCCACGCTGCGACGAGAGCCAGCGCGAGGCGGCGCGACGCGAGGTGGAGCGGCTCGCCGGACGCGGCGAGCGTGTCCTCCTCTTCGCGTCGCGGACGCTGGTGCGGCCCGGAGAGATCGCGACCGGGCTCGAGGACCTGCGCCTGCTCGGGCTCGTAGGCATGATCGACCCACCGCGCCCCGAGGCCGGTGACGCGGTCGCGGCGTGCCAGGACGCCGGGTTGCGCGTACTGGTGGTCACGGGCGACCATCCCCGTACCGCGGCCGCGGTCGCGGGGGAGGTCGGAGTTCGAGGGCCTACGCTCACGGGAGCGGACGTGGACCGCCTCGACGACGAGGGGCTGCGCAGGTGCGCGCGGACCGCTGCCGTGTACGCGAGGGCGACCCCCGAGCACAAGCTCCGGCTCGTGCGCGCGCTCCAAGCCGACGACGAGGTCGTCGCGGTCACCGGCGACGGCGTCAACGACGCGCCCGCCTTGCGACGAGCGGCGGTCGGCGTGGCCATGGGCCAGGCGGGCACGGCGACGGCAAAGGAGGCCGCCGACATCGTGCTCGCCGACGACAACTTCGCCACGCTTCGCGCGGCGATCGAGGAGGGCAGGCGGGTCTACGACAACCTCGTCAAGGCGCTGACCTTCGTGCTGCCGACGAGCCTCGGCCAGGCGCTCATCATCGCGATCGCGACGCTGGCCTTTCCTTTGCGCGGTGGGGAGCCGCAGCTGCCCGTCGAGCCGGTCCAGATCCTCTGGATCAACCTGATCGTCGCAGTGGCCCTCGCCCTTCCGCTTGCGCTCGAGGCCCCAGAGCCGGACCTCATGAGCCGTCCTCCCCGGGACCCGCGAACCACTCTTCTCGACCGTCCGCTGCTCGTGAGGACCGTCCTCGTCTCGGCGACGCTGACGGCGGTGGCGCTCGGCCTGTACGCGTTTGAGCATCAGCGTCAGCTCGATGCCGGCGCGGGCGAGGCGCTCGCGCTGGCGCGCGCGCAGACCACGGCCGTTACCGGCGCGGTGCTGCTCCAGGCGCTGTACCTGATCACCTGCAGATCGCTCACCCGTCCGAACAGAGAGCTCGGGCACTTCTCGAACCCCGCGGTGTTCGCGGGCATCGCCCTGGTGCTCCTGCTCCAGGCCCTGTTCGTCGCGCTTCCGGTTGCCCACGACGTGTTCGGTTCAGCCGAGCTCGACTTGACCGCGTTGGCCGTTGCCATGGGGGCAGCGCTCGTGATCCTGCCGGTGACCTCCCTTGAAGAGCGGTGGCGCGTTCGTCGGGCTACGACGCCCCCCGTAGTTTGTCCGTGGACTCGATCCGGACTCGACCCCGATGTGCGTAGGCCGAAGGGACACGACGATGTCATCGAAGAGCGGAAAGGAGCCGGTCGATGACTTCATCCAGGTCAACACTGCGCGCGAGCCCCGGCGATCGCCTTGTGGTCCGAGGACACCACCAGGGCGAGCCGGAGCGCGACGCCGAGATCCTCGAGGTGCTGGGCGATGACGGCGCGCCGCCTTACCTGGTTCGATGGCAGGACGACGGTCACGAGAGCAGGGTGTATCCGAGCTCTGACATGTATGTCGAGCACTTCAAGCACGGAGACGCCGGCTCCTGAGGGACGTCGGCCAAGCGAGGCAGCACCCGGGGCCGCCTCGTCACGTATGCCTTGTGGTCAGCTGGCGCAGCTCGAGCAGCCGCTGGACGTCGGTCAGCGACACCATGCCGGTGGGTCGGTGAGCGCTTGAAACGACGGCGCGCCCGAGGCTGGTCCCGAGTAGTTCGAGGAAGGCGTCGGATAGGGGGGTGCCCTCGTCGAACTCGAGCGCCTCGTCCAGACGCTGCATGCGGTGGGCGACTTGCAGCGCGTCCCAGTCCGACGGCGGCACCGCCGCGACGGAGCGGAAGGACACGATCCCCACGACCGCACCTTTCGAGTCGACCACGGGGTAGGCCGAGTGGCGGCTGTGCGCGAAGACGTCGTCCATGAACTTGCGCAGGGTGAGCGATGCGGGCACCACGACCGGGTCTGCCGTCATTGCGTCCGCGACGCGCAGGCCGGCGAGGGCCTGACGCGACGTGGCGAGGCTCGCCTCCGAGCTGGCTGCCATGGTCAGAAACCAGCCGATCAGGGCGAGCCAGAGACCCCCGGGTGCGCCGTATGCCAGGGCGCCGAGGATGCCGAGGGCGATCATCGCTTGGCCGAAGACTCGCCCCAGGGTGCCGGCGAAGCGGGTGGCCTGGGTGAAGTCCCCGCGCAGGTACCACACGGTTGCCCGCAGCACTCTCCCCCCGTCGAGGGGCAACGCCGGCAGCATGTTGAACGCCAGCAGGAAGAGGTTCACGTAGGCGAGCCAGCTGATCACGCCGTCGATGGCGCTCGGCAGGGGCAGCAACCAGCCGAGGAACAGGAACAGGCCGCCGAGCACGAGCGTCACGAGCGGACCGGCGATTGCGATCCGGAACTCCGCCCCCGCCGACGGGAACGTTCCCTTGAAGCGCGCGACGCCGCCGAAGAGCCAGAGGGTGATGCCTTCGATCTCCATCCCTTCGCGTCGTGCCACGACCGCATGTCCAAGCTCGTGCAGGAAAAGCGAGACGAAGAACAGCAACGCCGCGGCGACAGCCATCGCGACGTATGTCCCGTCCGACAGGCCAGGGTTCTCGGTCGGAAACACATCCGCCGCGAGCGAGAGGACGATCAGCCCGACGATCACGAGCCAGCTCCAGTTCAGCCCCACTTCCACTCCCGCGACCCGGCCCAGCCGGATACTGGCGTGGAAGACGGAAGGGCCCTCCGGCGTCTTCTGTCCGCGCGCCGCCATCAAACCCCACGGTAGGACCCCGTACCGGCCGGCGCATCGGGCCCACCCACGGTCGCTGAACGTAGGAACTACGTAGGCGATTGAGCGGGCAGCCACGATGACCCGGCGGCCCCGTCTTCCTAGCGTCTCCAGCCATGAGCGCGCGGGAGCTTCTGAAGCCACCGGTTTGAACGTCGCCATGGTCCAGCGCCCCGAGATCTCGCTGCTCCTGGCCGCAGAACAGGCGGTCGATCGCGGAGCGCAGCTGCTTCGCCAGGGCCGCCGTCATGTGGGCGCGTTGATCGCCAAGGGGGATCGGGATTTCGCCACGGCCGTAGACCTGCAGGTCGAGCGGGCGATAAGGGAGGTGCTCGGAGCCACGACTCCCGAGATTCCGATCCTTGGCGAGGAGCAGGGCGGCGCGTCCGTGATCGAGGACAGCCCGCTTTGGGTTCTCGACCCGATCGACGGCACCGTCAACTTCGCCCACGACAGTCCACTCTGCGCCGTCTCGTTGGCCCTCGTGGTAGATGGGGAGTCACACCTCGGCATCGTGGACCTGCCGCTCATCGGCGAGCGGTTCGTCGCCGTCGCGGGCGGTGGCGCCTACCTGAACGGCACGGAGATCTCGATCGCGTCGCGGCGAGAACTGCGGGAGGCAGTCGTCGGCGTCACGGACTTCGCGGTCGGTCCGGCGGCCAAGCGGGAGAACCCCGTCCACCTCGGAATCTTGAAGCGGCTCGCAGTGGCGAGCCTGCGCGTCCGCGTGCACGGGTCGGAGGCGCTCGACCTGGCCTGGCTCGCGGCCGGGCGGCTCGATGCGTCGCTGATGCTGTCGAACCTGCCCTGGGATGTCAGCGCAGGGGTGCTCATGGCACGCGAGGCGGGCGCGGAGGTCTACGACCACGATGGCTCCCCCTACGGACCCGGCGCTCGCTTCACGATCGCCTCGGCGCCGTCTCTGCGGGAGGAACTGCTGGCACTCGTTGCGGACGCGATGAGCGAAGACCTCGGCGCCGCCCATGTCTGAGTCGCGCTCGACGCCTCGCCTTGATCGGCTTCCCAAGGTGGCGGTGTTCGCGCCCTCGCCGGTACTGACGATCACGGTCGAGCAGGCGGGTCAGGGTGACGACGAGATCCACCTCCACGCCGGCGGACAGGGCTTCTGGGTTGCCCGGATGGCGGGCGTGCTGGGCGCAGAGGTGACGCTGTGCCTGCCGCTCGGCGGTGAGTCCGGGCGCGTGCTCAAAGGAGTGATCGAGGGCCCGGGCGTACTCATCCGAGCCATTGAGAGCGCGGGCTGGAACGGTTCATACATCCACGACCGCCGCAGCGGCGAGCGAGCTCCGGTGGCGCAGGTTCGCAGTCCGAGGCTCCAGCGGCACGAGGTCGACGGCCTCTACGGGGCGATGATGGCCGCGGCTCTGAGCTCCCGGGTGGCCGTGCTGACCGGGCCGGAGCACGAGGATGTCCTCTCGGGCGACGTCTACCGCCGGCTGACGGCCGACCTGCGTCACAACGACGTCCCCGTCATTGCCGATCTGACCGGCGCATCGCTCGAGGGCGTGCTCGCCGCCGGAGTCGACGTTCTGAAGCTGAGCCACGAAGAGTTGGCCGAGATGATCGACGGGCCGCTCGACTCGGTGGACCGATTCGCGGCCGAGATCGCGCAACTGGAGATGCGCGGCGCGCACAATGTCCTCATCTCGCGCGCGGAGCAGCCGGCGCTTGCGAGCATCGAGGGTTCGCTCTATGAGTTGAGCGGCCCGCGGTTCGAACCGATCGACCGCCACGGCGCCGGCGACTCGATGGTCGCCGGGCTGGCGGTCGGGGTCGCCAGAGGGCTCCCCCTCCTCGACGGGCTCCGGCTCGCTGTCGCCGCCGGCGCCCTCAACGTGACGCGGCGCGGGCTCGGGTCCGGGCAGCGCGAGGACATCGAGCGGCTCGCCACAACCGTACGAGTACGGAAGCTCGCTGCGGCGGGCGATCTTGTATCGACGCAGCTGATCAAGGAGGACTGATGTTCAAGACGATCGTGCTCGCACTCGATGGTTCGGAAGGGTCGCGGCGAGCGATTCCGCTCGCAGTGGAGCTCGCCAAGCGAGATCGGGCGAACATCGTGATCGCCCACGTCGAGCAGGACGTCGCCGGCAAGGGCGGAGGACCTGTCCCTGCCACCGAGGACGAGATCCAAGCCGAGATTCGGGCGCAGGCGAAGAAGCTTTCGGCTGAGGGAATCGAGACCAGCGTCGAGATGCGCAACATCATGCTCGGCGGGCCCGCGCACGGCATCGAACGGATCGCCGACGAGGCGAACGCAGACCTGATCGTCGTGGGTACGCGAGGTCAGTCGGCAGTCGCCGGACTGCTCCTCGGCAGCGTCACCCAGCGGCTGCTCCACCTCGCCAGCTGCCCGGTGCTCGCGGTGCCGCCCGGCGACTGATCCTCAGGCCTCCCCGGCCGGCTCGAGCCAGGTGATACGGATTGGTGAAGGGGTAGCAATCGGCGATCCACCGCGGCTAGGATCGCGCGGTTGGAGCAGGGGATCCGCACCGCCGAGCTGGTCGGCGTCCTTTCGATTCGCCGTGGACGAGCCGTGCGCCTTCGTATTCACGTTCGAGGGCGAGCGGATAGTCCGTAAAAAGCCTTCCGCAACCGCGAGGAGGCCCTCCAGGAGGTTTCCAAGATGCGCCAATCCATCGCATTCGCTGCTCCGCTACTGCCGGGCAAGACCGACGCCGACCGCGACGCACTGGCGTCGGCACAGAGCGGCGAGCACAAAGCCGATCACGAGGCGTCCCGGCGCCGCGCGGGAATCACCCGCGAGGCGGTCTGGCTGCAGAGCACCCCGGACGGAGACGTCGCGGTCGTGCTGATCGAGGCCGAGGACGTCGCCGCGGCGCTCGGAACCCTGGCCAGCTCGCAGGAGCCCTACGACGTCTCGTTCCGAGAGCACATCCAGAACGTGCACGGGATCGACCTCAGCGAGGGCTTCCCGCCACCCGAGCAGGTGCTCGACTTCCGCGCCTGACTGCGGAGGGCTACGGACCGCGCTCCTGTGAAGCCACGGATGCGCGGCGACACCGCACGACGGAGGATTCGGGGATGAGCGACAGACCCCGGATCACGATCCTCGGTGCCGGTTTCGCCGGCCTCGAGACCGCCTTCTTGCTGCGAATGCGGCTGCGCGACCGCGCCGAGCTGACGCTCGTGTCGGAGCGGGAGGCGTTCACGTTCCGGCCCAACACGATCTACGTGCCGTTCGGCGCCGACCCCGACGACCTCGTCGTCGACCTGTCGAAGCCGTTTCGGCGTCGCCACGTCGAGTTCGTCCAGGGCAGCGTGAGCGGCGTCGATCCGGATGCGCACGAGGTCCTGCTCGCCGACGGGCGCGGCGTCGGCTACGACAAGCTGGTGATCGCCACCGGTGCCGACATGCGCCCCGACGAGATCCCTGGTCTCGGCGAGCACGCCGCGACCATCTGGACGCCGCAGAGCATGCTGGGGGTGCGCGAGCGCATCGAGCGCGTACGCGACGACGGGCGGGCGGGGCGCCGCAGTCGCGTGCTGTTCCTGATCCCGCCGAACAACAAGTGCGCCGGGCCGCTGTACGAGCTCGTGCTGATGTTCGAGACCTGGCTGCGTCGCGAGGATGCGCGCCAGCCGGTCGAGATCACCTGGTCGACGTTCGAGCAGTCATACATCCAGGCCTTCGGGCCGCGCCTGCACGAAGTCGTCTCCGCCGAGTTCTCCGAGCGCGGGATCGAAGGGCACACGGGCGAGGTCGTCACCGAGGTCGCCGCGGGCGAGGCTCGCTACGCCGACGGCAGCGTGCGCGCGTTCGACCATCTGATCGCCTTTCCGCCCTACGTCTCGGCGGTGCGCTACGACACGCTGCCCTCCGACGACCGAGGCTTCCTCGAGACTGAGCCGACCACCCGGCAGGTCGCCGGACAGCCCGACATCTACGCGCCCGGCGACGCCGGCGACTTCCCCGTCAAGCAGGCGTTCCTCGCCTTCCTGCAGGCCGATACCGTCGCCGAGCACATCGCGGCCGACGCCGGGGCGCACGCGTTCGAGCGGCCCTTCGACCCCATCTCGATGTGCATCATGGAGATGTTCGACAAGGCCACCTTCGCCCAGGTACCACTGGAGCTGACCGGCGACCCAGCCCGACCGGTCACCGTCCGTCCCGACGCCGACGGCGACTACAAGGTCGGCACCGGCACGACCTGGCGGCTCGGCAAGAAGATGCTCGGCGCGACCGTGCCGATGCGCTTCCACGCCGGCGAGCCCTTCCACGCCGGGCTCGGCTGGCAGATGATGGAGGTCGGGCTCAAGGGCATGTCGGCCGTCCTCGCCGACTGAGATACGCGCGGCGCCTCAGCAGGTCGTGCGCGGCGGCAGGTCGTCGGGCACGTCCTTGAGATCGATGAACTCCGCCGCGAATCGCATGAAGCGGTAGACGTCGGCGAAGTTCGAGGCGAGCCCAAGCGAGGCGCGAACCGCCCCGCCGGACGGCAGCCCGATGGCGCGCACGTAGTCGTCCAGCATCATGCCTTCGCCGAACTCGCCACCGACGAGGGTCTCACGCGAGATGGTGAAGGCGACCTCGCCCGCACCGGGGTTGCAGAAGCAGCCCGTGCGGAGAGAGACGTTGTGCTCGCGGGCGACGCGGTCCACGTAGCGCTCATCGACGACGCGGCCGTCGGGGTGCAGGAAGTTGAACGCGATCGTGGCGCCCCGTCCGGACCAGGCTCGCGGCCCGTAGATCGTCGCAGCCGGTGCGCCGTCGCTGTGCTCGAGCGAGCCGAGCGCGTCGAGCAGCCAGGCGCCGAGCTGCTGCACGCGCGCATGGATGGTTTCGAGGCCCACTCGATCGAGGAGACGCAGGCCGATCTCGATTGCCGGCAGGCCGAGATAGTTGACGGTGCCGTCCTCGAAGTGGGCAGGGCCGGGCGCCCAATGGTGGTACTGGCGCTGGACGAAGGCCGCCACGATCGTGCCGCCCGAGAACCACGGTCGCTCGAGCTTGGCGAGGGCGTCGCGGCGAGCGATCAGGCACCCGATGCCGGTTGGCCAGCCGAACATCTTGTAGAACGAGACCGCGACGAAGTCGGGGCGCCATCGGCTCAGGTCGAGCCGGTTGGTCGGCACGTACGCGGCCGCGTCGAGCAGCACGTCCCAGCCGTGGGCGTGTGCCTGCTCGATCCACTCGAGTGGGTGCTGAACGCCGGAGAAGTTCGACTGCGCCGGGTAGGCGAACAGGTTGTGGTGATCGCCGGCGGTGTCCGTGAGGTAGCGCGGGAACAGGCCCTCGTGGACGCGCAGATCAGGCGCGACGCTGGGCACGTACGTGGTCTCGGCTCCGCGGGCGCGCGCGAACTCGCGGATCCCATTTACCGAGTTGTGGTTGTCGAAGGTGAGCAGAAAGCGATCGCCGGGGTGGAACGGGTAGGCCTCACCGACGAGGCGCAGCGCGCCGGTCGCGTTGGCCGTGAAGATCGCGACGTAGTCATCCGGCGACGCCCGAAAGAAGTCGAGCACGTAGGCGCGAGCGCGCTCGATCAGCTCCGTGCTCGCCGCCGAGGTGGGATTGATCGAATGCGGGTTCCCAAACACGTTGCTGCGGAGCAGCTCGAAGTGCTCGGCCAGCTGCGACTCGGCGAACAGGCCGCCGCCGGTGTAGTCGAGGTAGACGTGCCCGCCGCGCTCCAAGCGGGCGAAGTCGCTGGCACGAAGCTCGTCGATCGAAGCCGTCGCGGCGTAGCCCGGATGCTCGCGGCGAAACGCCGCCTCCGCCGCTTCCAGCTGCTCGATGTGAGTCCCCACGGCAGTCATGCACGCACCCAGACGGCCATCTGGGATCTCCTGTTCCTCGTTGGCCTCGACCCTACGGCGCGACAGACGGGTCGGGCATCCGGGGACTCCCGCGAATCGGTCGGGAGCATCCCGCAGGGCGCCCTGCTCACCGCGCGACGTCAGGCGGTTGGTGCGGCAGGGCCTGGAGCCGGCGTCTCGGGCTTCGCCATCGGCGCGCCCGTCTGGCGCGCCCGCCATAGCGCGACGGCCAGCGCTCCCAGTCCCACAACGGTCGCCGCCAGCCAGACGAGCGCGCCGGCGACGGGAATGAGGGCCAGCACACGCAGGATCCCCCAGCCGGCGAGCAGCGCCGCCCAGGCCGATGCAGACCGGTTGCGCAGCACCCGGCGCCCGACGATCCACGCGGTCGTCACGTAGGCGACGAGCAGCACGGGGATCGCGCCCAACAACAGCGCGACACCGAGCGGGATGCCCACGAGCGTGACGAGCGCCAGGATCGCCAGCAGGGGCGCACCGATCGCGATCGCGACGCCCCACCCGATCGTGGCGCCGAGCCGCTCGCGCACGGCCCGCTCCGCCGCGTATAGCGCGGCCGGCGCCAGCCAGACGAGGAGCGCGCCGACGATCAGCGTGGACACGGACACCGCGAGCCACCACGCCAACGCGCTCACCCAGCCCCACCCGTTCGCTGCGTCGGCCCAGTCCTCGTTGCTGATCTTGCCGTCCACCCTCGCGCCGCGCGCGAGCACAGGCGACTCGTCGCCGTAGCGCAGGTCGCCGCCTACGCGGGCGTCCGGACCGAGGAAGGCTCGGTCCGAGACAACGATCAGATCGCCGTCAACACGACCGGTGACTCGCACCGGCCCGGCCACCGACACCACATCGCCCGTGGCGCGTCCGGCGATCGTCACGGTCCCGTCGAGTACGACGACGTCGCCGGCGGTCTGGCCCGCGGGAACGACCAGGCCACCCGTGACCACCACATGATCGACCGCGGCGGACGCGCTTCCGGCCCCCAGCAAGAGAATCACAAGCGCGACGAGCGCCGCGCTGACAGCGTGGAACCTGGACACCGCACGCTCCTCGGGCGGGATCGACTCCAGTCTCCCATCCGGGCGGACCCGCGGCAAGCGTCGCTCTCGCGGCGCCCGGGTCGTGGATCTATCGGTGATGGCCTTTGCGCATGAGGACGAGCGCGGTGACGGTTGTCCACAACGGGATGACTGGCAGCGCGCCGATGCCGGTCCAGAAGGCGGGATTCTCTGGGTTGCCGGCGGCTCCGCCGAGCGGTGGGATCAGGAGCCAGAGCGCGAGCGCCAGGGTCACCCAGGCCAGCCAGCCTGGCAGCGCTGCTGTCCTGAGCGCCATCAGGCCGGTGGCCGCCAGGAACACCGCCGCCGTAATCGTGAGCGGGTAGGCGAACGCGTTGCCGGACAGGAAGACGGTCTTCGCGCCGTTCGGGGTGAGCTGCGACGCGTACAGCGCCCCGAGGATGTTCGCCGCCGGCCACAGGAGCACGAACGTCGCCGCGGCGACACCGCCTCCGTGAGCCACCGTGGCGAGACCATCGCCGGCTCCTTCGGCTTCGCGCAGGGCCACGCGCAGCGAGCCGAGGAACCACAGGAAGCAGGCGGCGGAGAGCGCGAGCAGGAGTCCGCCGAGGACGACGGTGCTCCGGTCGTGGAAGTACGAGAGGATGAGGCTGGGAGGCGCGTTGTACTCGGGGCGATCAGCCGGCCCCTCCCAGACGATCAGGCCCGCCAACCCGAACACCAGAACTCCGGCGCCCGTCAGCGGTGCGAGGTTCGCCGCTCGGTGCGTGGGACTGGTACCGGCGCGTGGAGCATGTGCTGCGGTGGCCATGACGGTCCCCCTTTGGGCACGATCAACAGGCGGATGGCGCGGTTCTGGTGGCACCGTCCCACGCCGGGGACCAGCGGCCATCGTGGCAAACCCCTCGCCGGCGTCCGTAGGGGACCGTGGTCGTCCTCGCGGTCCGGCCGAAGCCTCGAACCTCCCCGCTACGGCTGGAACGGGGGCGCTTCGCCCCAGCCCCAACGCGGCACGGGGGCGTGCTCGACAACCTGCGCTCCCGACTGGGAGTTGTGCATCGCCAACCGGGATCCCCACTCGGCGTATGCGACCAGCGCCGAGCGGAACTCGGGGTCCTCTGGGAGGCCGGCGTCGTCGGCGGCGAGGCTGAGCAGCGAGGCGAAGCGAAAACGCTCCTCGGGGGTGATCGCGAGGCCGCGGTGGTGGGCGAGCATGCGCTCGTACCCACCGAGCTCGTCGGTGTAGCCGGCGGGACCGCCAAGCACCTCCGACCACCAGGCGGTGACGTGCGTGCGGTGGTTCTCATTCACGCCGTCGGGGAAGAAGCGCGGGGCGAGCAGATCGTCGCGCTCGACGCGGTCGTAGAAACAATCCATCAACCGGCGGATCGCCGGCTCGCCGCCGGCCCACTCGTAGAGGGTCGGTGTGGACTCATCGGTGTCGGTCATCACGCAAAGTGTCGCGGAGCGCCGTCGCCTCTCCCGGGCTTAGCGAACGACCATCACAGGGCAGTGGGCGTGGTGTGCGACCCGGTCGGCGGTCGATCCGAGCAGGTAGTCGCCGAGGAAGTGCCCGCGGTGGCCGATCACGATCAAGTCGTGGCTGTGGGCGCGGGCGTAATGGGTGATCACGTCCGCCGCGTGCCCTGGCACCAGCTCCGCCTTGAGCTCGACTCCTCGCGCGTCGGCCTCCTGTGTCGCTCGGGTGAGCACACGCTGGAAGAAGTCATCCTTCTCTCGCTTGACCTCCTCGACCTCGCCGGCGGTGGCGGCGTAGGCGGGCAGCTTGCCCTCCACGGCGAGCGCCGTCAGCCGCGCCCCAAGCGCAGCACAGATCGACAGCGCACAGTCGAGCGCCTTTTCAGATCCTTCGGAGCCGTCGACGGGGACGAGCACGTTGGTGAAGTCGTACGGGCTCATGTGCGCTCACCCGCCGGGACGGGCTGCGGCGATGGTCGCCGTGCGGCGCGGGCCTCGCCGTCCTTGGCGGCCTCCAGCTCGACGTCCGGGGAGAACCAGCGCTGCGCTATCGCGGTCGGGACGATCGCCGAGAGCACCACCACGGTGACGAGCAGCGAGAACTGCGTGCGGTCGATGATCCCGGCGTTGAGCCCGTAGAGCGACGAGATCGTCCCGAAGGTCAGCCCCGTTGACATCAGGAGGGTGGTGAACGTCGCGTGCTCGGGCGCGTGTCGGCGCGCCAGCGGCAATACGAGCCCGATCTTCGGCACCATCTTCGCCGCCGCCAGCAGGGCCAGCAGCCCCAGGTTTGCGAACACCGCACCCAGCGACACGTTGAGCCCACCGCGGAGGAAGAAGAACGGGGTCAGGAACGCGAACGCGACGACGCGCAGCCGCTCTTGCTCGGTGCGGTGGCGTTGATAGTGGCGCGACATGACCAAGCCGAGCACGAAGGCGGGCAGGACGGCGTGTCCCTTCGCCGCATCGGCGACCACCATCAGCACGAACAGGCACACGAAGACGAGCTTGATCTCGGGCTCGATGACTCGGTTCCCGTAGCGTCCGAAGAACCATGGCGCGAGCCTCGGAAGCGCGACGATCAGCCCGACCGAGACAACGAGAAACACAGGGAACCAAGCGTTCGGCTTGATGAAGATCGCCGAAAGCGCGAGCGCGGTGCCGAGATCCGTCACGAAGCACGCGCCCATGAGCAGCTTTCCGACCTGGGTTCGGTTGAGGCCGGTCTCGACCAGGACCGCGTAGACCACGGCGAGCGAGGTCGTCGAGAGCGCGGTACCGGCGATCAGCGACGCTTTGAGCTCCCAGCCGAGGACCCCCCACGCCATCAGCCACGCGACGACGAACGGGCCGATGAACGAGACGAGTCCGATGCTCACGGTTGCGCCGAAGCGCTCCTTGAAGTCGTCGGGGTCCACTTCCGCCCCGGCGAGGAAGGTCAACACGATCGACGCGAAGCTCGCGACGAACACGAGCCAGTCGGTGTTGGGATCGAGGCCGAAGAGGTTTCCGGCTACGACACCCAGCCCCAGCTCGAGCAGCGCGACGGATATCCCGAGCTCGACGGACAGCATGCTCGCGAGCACCACGACTCCGGCGAGGACGGCGGCTAATTGAGTTGGCTCCACGGTGATGACCTCCGGGTCGGGGCTGTCCGACAGGGGGTAGAGGCCATCAGCGGCCCGAAGCCGCGGTTATGGAGCGAGCCTCATCGCTCGGAGAGGAGGTTAGCCGAGAGAGCGCACGCCGAGTGTCGACCGGACAGAGATACTGCGCCTGCCATGTCGCGAGAGAACGCGGAGAGCTTCAAGGGCTTTATCGACGCGTTCAACCGCCGCGACGCGGAAGCGATGGTCAAGGTCGTCGACTCCGCGGGGAAGGAAAGCGGAGCCGAGTTCGAGACCCCTTCGGTGCCGTAATGGAGTTCAGGGGTGGCAAGGCGACTCGGATTCGCTCCTATCTCGATCCCAAGGAGGCCCTCCAAGCCGCCGGGCTCGGAGTAGCGCCGCTCTGCGACAGCTGCTCGCTGCGACCTGAGGCGAGTGCCCCGGAATCCCGGCTTGGCATCGTCTCCGGCGTGGGTGTGCCCCGCCCTGGGCATGCTTTGCACGGGGCTGTGAGTCGACGCAGAGGGCCTCGACCCGACACGGGGAGGTGCCGGATGAAGGCGATTGTGGTGACCGACGAGGCTGCGGGAACGGCCGGGATGACGCTGGTGGAGCGGCCCGAGCCGCCGGCAGCGATAAACGACGTCATCGTTCGGATTCATGCGTCGGGATTCGTCCCGACTGAGATCGCGTGGCCCTCGACCTGGACCGATCGCCGCGACCGTGACCGAACACCGTCGATCCCTGGGCACGAGCTGGCCGGAGTGGTCACCGCGCTCGGCTACGGCACGACGGGCCTATCGGTGGGACAGCGGGTGTTCGGCCTCGCGGACTGGTATCGCGACGGCACCCTGGCGGAGTATCTGGCGATCGAGGCACGCAACCTCGCGCCGCTGCCGGGCGACGTCGACTTCACGGCGGGCGCGAGCCTGCCGATCTCGGGCCTGACCGCGTGGCAGGGACTGTTCGACCACGGCCACCTTCAGGCGGGGCAGAGCGTCCTCGCGCACGGCGCGGCCGGCGCAGTCGGGACGATGGTGACGCAACTCGCAGGTGAGGCCGGCGCATACGTCATCGGCACCGGACGCGCCGCCGACCGCCAGAAGGCGCTCGACTTCGGCGCGGCCGAGTTCGTCGACCTCGACAACGACGCCCGGGAAGATGTCGGCGAAGTCGGTCTGGTGTTCGATGTCATCGGCGGCGAGATCGGGAAGCGGTCCGCACGCCTGATTCGAGCCGGAGGAACACTGGTGTCCATCGTCGGGCCGTCCGAGGCGCGGCCCGCCGACGGCCTGGCGGTCGACTTCGTTGTCGAGTCCGATCGTGCCCAACTGAGTGAGATCGTCCAGCGGGTGCGGGACGGGCGACTGCGGACGAACATCGGCAACGTCGCGACCCTCGACGATGCCGTCGCCGCCTTCAACCCGACCGAGCGACGCAAGGGGAAGACGATCATCCGCATTCGTCCGTGAGGACTCGGGGACAGCGACTGGTTCTGCCCTCCTCGTGGATCAGCGTCAGCCGCGTGGCTAGGTCGGGCGATTCGTACCAGAAGACGTCATAGCGGTACTTTGTTGACAGGGGGGCGCCGTCGTGGCAGGCTGCGGGCGGAGGTGCTCGCCATGGCCGCGTTCCCGCCGATCCCCGCCCCCTTGGAGCAGTCTGCCGCCCAGTTCGACGACCTGTTCACCCGCGCCAGTCAACGCGCCGCCTTCCGCCAGTACTTGGCCGGCTTGCTGCTGCCGCCGAGCGCAACAAGACGCTGACGGCGCTGGCCCATACCGCGCCGGTGGTCGGCGCCCAGCAGCCGGCGGCACAGCGCCTGCAGTGGTTCCTCAGTGAATCGACGTGGGACGCCGCGGCGGTGACGGCGCGGCGGCTGGCGCTGCTGCGGGCCGATCCGGCCACGGTCCCGCACGCCGCTGGGGTGCTCATTATCGACGAGACGGGCGACCGCAAGGACGGCGACCAGACGGCCCACGTCGGGCGCCAGTACCGGGGCAACCGGGGCAAGATCGAAAACGGCGTGGTCTCGGTGGGCAGCCTCTGGGCGGACGAGGGGGTCGACTACCCGCTGGCCGTGGAGCCGTATACCCCGCAGCACTGGTTCGCGCGGGGCACAGCCGATCCCGCCTGCCGCACCAAACCCCAGATCGCCCTCGAACTGGTCGATCAAGCCGTCGTCGACGACTGGCCGTTGCGCGCCGTGGTGGCCGATTGCCGGTACGGGGAGCACCACGGCTTCACGGGCGGGTTGACCCAGCGCGGCGTGCCCTACGTGGTGGCCCTCAAACCGTCGCATAGCTGGTGGGCGCCGGCCGACGCGCTCGGCGCGGTCTGGGAGGTGGCACAGCACGGCGGCTGGGTCAGTCCCGCGCAGCCCGGCGCCTGGGTGCCGGTGGAGCGCGCCTTCCGCGATGGGCACACCACGACCTGGTGGGCATTGGAGGGCGTGGCGGGGCCGTCTGGACCGGAGCGTGCCCGTCGTCTGGTCATCGCCACCCCCGACCCGGCCACGCTGCCGGAGACGGCGACGTGGTATCTGACCACCACGCTGCCGCTGGCCGAGGCCGATCTGACCGAGATCGTGCGCCTCTATGGACTGCGCCACTGGGTCGAGCAGCAGTACAAGCAGGTCAAAGCCAGTCTCGGGTGGAGCCAGTATCAGGTGCGCGCCGACCGGGCCATGCGTCGGCACTGGGCCTTGGTGCAGTGCGCGTGTGCGTTTGGCTGGTGGGCGGAGAATCATGCCCCGACCAGCCCGACCCGGCCCCACCCGGACACCGTCCCGGAGCAGCCACCGGCGCCGCCCGAGGCGCGGGGGGGAAAAGACGCGGCCGGTGATGCTTCCCCCGTGGCCACGGCCGTGGCGCTGTTGGCCGCGGGCGCTGCGGCGGGTGCGGGCGTGGCTGGAACCGGCGCTGTTCCTGTGGCGCTGCTGGCGCGCCTGGTCGGATCTGCCCCCACCGCCCC
>JBQGCL010000164.1:0-7674 GCA_052038485.1 Thermoleophilaceae bacterium
TCGACGGCAACGACGCGGTCGCGGTCTGGGAGACGTTCGCGCGGTATCTGGAGTCTGCGCGCACGGGGCGCGGTCCGCTGCTGCTCGAGTGCCTGACCTACCGGCTGCGCGGCCACTACGAGGGCGACCCGGCCAAGTACCGCGAGGCGATCGAGGCGAAGGACTGGCAGGACAAGGACCCGATCCTGCGCCTCCAGCGGCACCTGGGCGTCGACACCGACGAGATCGAGCGGGAGGCCAGGCGCGCCGTCGACGAGGCCGTGGAGTTCGCGCGCGCGAGCCCGTTCCCGCCGGCTGGACTGATGGGCGACCTGACCTACGCATGAAGACGACCTACGTGAAAGCGCTCGTGGGCGCCCAGGCGCAGGCGATGCGCGAGGACGCGCGCGTGTTCGTGCTCGGCGAGGACGTGGCCGAGGGCGGGCCGTACGGCACCACCGCCGGGCTGGCGGAGGAGTTCGGGACCGAGCGCGTGCTCAACACCCCGATCTCGGAGAGCGCGATCTGCGGGGTCGCGGTCGGGGCGGCGCAGTCGGGCATGCGGCCGATCGTCGAGGTGATGTTCATCGACTTCGTGACACTGGCGCTGGACCAGCTCGTCAACCAGGCGGCCAAGGCGCACGCGATGTCGGGCGGGCAGCTGTCCGTGCCGCTCGTGCTGCGCACGCAGGGCGGCGCGGGCCGGCGCTGGGGCGCGCAGCACTCGCAGAGCCTGGAGAGCTGGCTGACGCACATCCCCGGGCTGAAGGTCGTGATGCCGAGCCGGGCGGCCGACGCCGCCGGGCTGCTTGCGAGCGCAGTCGCCGACCCCAACCCGGTCGTGTTCGTCGAGAACAAGACGCTCTACTTCAAGAGCGAGGACGTGCCGAAGTCGCCGGCGACGGTGCCGATCGGGGAGGCGCTGGTGGTGCGGCCGGGGAGCGACGTGACGATCGTGGCGCTGTCGCGGCTGGTCGACGAGGCGCTCGCCGCGGCGGAGCGGCTGGCCGCCGAGGGCATCGAGGCCGAGGTGATCGACCCGCGCACGCTGGTGCCGCTCGACCTGGCGACGATCGTCGAGTCGGTCGGGCGCACGAACCGGCTGGTGATCGCCCACGAGGCGGTCGAGCACGGCGGCTTCGGCGCGGAGATCGCGGCGCAGGTGCAGGCGGCGGCGTTCGACGACCTCGACGCGGCGATCGAACGAGTGGGCGCCCCGTTCGCCCCCGTCCCCTTCAGCCCGCCGCTCGAGGACGCCTACGTGCCGGGCGCCGACGAGGTCTACGCGGCGGTGCGCCGCGCGCTCGCGTAGTCGAGGACCTCGCGCAGCTCCTCCTCCGGGCGGCCGGGAGGCATCACGAGGTTGAGGTCGTCAGCGCCCGCGGCGGACCATTCCGCGATCACGGCGGGAGCCTCGTCGTAGGTCCCGAACAGCGTCACGTCGCGAGCGAGCTCCTCGGCGACGGCCGGCAGCTCGGGCGCGCCCTCGGCGCCGGCGGCGTCGACGAGCGCGCTGACCGCGGCCGCGGCGCCGAAGCGCTCCCCGAGCATGCTCGGGTAGAGCGGCCCCATGCGGGTGAGGTAGGTGGTCAGCCACCAGGCGGCCAGCCCGCGCGCGGAGGCCTCGTCCGGTCCGAGCGCGACCGGTACGCCGGGCATGACCCGGGTCGGCGTGGCCTCCTCGGCGCGCGCCTCGCCCTCCCGCAGCAGGGCAGTTCCGTCCTCGACGCGCGATCGTGCCCACAGGAACGGAGTCCAGCCGTCGGCGAGCTCGCCGGCGAGCCTGATCGACCCCGGTGCCAGCGCGGCCAGCAGGATCGGCACCGGGACCTCCGGCACCACGCCCAGGCGCAGCGGTCGCGCGTCCGGCGCCGGGTTGGGCAGGCGCTCGCCGGCCAGCAGCGCGCGCACGGCCGTCAACGTCTCGCGCAGCCGCGCCAGCGGGCGGTCCCACTCGACGCCGTGAAAGCCCTCGGCGAGCGGCGGGCTGCTCGCGCCGATCCCGAGCGAGAACCGGCCGTTCGAGAAGCGCTGGAGCCCCGCCGCGGCGAGCGCCATCGTCGCCGGCGTCCGCCCCCACACCGAGACGATGCCGGTCCCGAGACCGATGCGCGAGGTGCGCGCGGCGATCTCCGCCAGCACGATCGTCGAGTCGTGCGTCCAGCCCTCGGCGACGTCGACGCGGTCGAGTCCGACGTCTTCCGCGTGCTCCGCCAGACGCAGGATCGCGTCCGTCCGGGTCTCAAACGGAGTGAACCCGACGCCGAGCAGCTAGCGCTCCCGCATGGCCTTCGGCCAGATCCCCGACTTGCCCGGCGCCAGGATGCCGTTCGGGTCGAGCGCGTCCTTGATCGTCTCGCAGAAGCGGCGGTAGGCGTGGTCGTTGAAGGCGTACTGGTCCGCGGCCAGGTCCATGAAGTCGAGGTGGGCCCGGTACTCGCCGTAGCCGAGCTTCGCGCAGTCGCGCACCAGGCGCTTCGCGACGTCGTAGGCGGCGCGCGTCTGCTCCTCGTTCTTGGTGTCGAAGATGATCAGCGTCACGTGGATGAAGCTGCGCGCGTTGATCGGGATCAGCGCCGCCATGTAGTCCAGCCCGGCGCTCTCGATCATCCCGCGCAGCAGGTCGCGCAGCGCGAGCGCGTCCTGGCCGGTCAGCGGTGCCACCGGCGAAAAGCCGATGTGGCCGCCCTCCTCCCCGCCGTACCAGGCGGTCATCGCGTTCAGGTCGAGGCTCGGCACCCCGCCCTGCACCCGCTCGACCGGGTGCTCGAGCTTCGGGATGTCCTCGGGCGCGCACTTCGCCCCGTAGACGTCCGCGTCC
Organism: Thermoleophilaceae bacterium; assembly: GCA_052038485.1. GTDB lineage: Bacteria > Actinomycetota > Thermoleophilia > Solirubrobacterales > Thermoleophilaceae > JACVRW01. The sequence goes on from JBQGCL010000164.1 coordinate 2,801, forward strand.
GGGATCGCCTCGAAGGCCTCCTTGATCTTGGCGAAGCGGTGGTCGACCACGGTCTCGTCGCCGTACAGCGCGAAGCGCATCGTCCAGCGGCCGATGTCGAGCTCGCGGGCCATCCGGTCGATCTCTGCGTCCGGGATCGGCCCCTCCCCCTCCCACCACTGCGTGCGCTCCGACAGCACGGACGCCAGCAGCGGGGCGCTCAGCAGCTGCGGGACCATCCGGATCGTGTCGTCGAGCATCAGCCGGCGCAGCGTGTCGATCGCGGGCGCGAGGTCGTCGTCGCGGCGGAGGCGCAGCCAGAGCGGCATGTAGACCTCCGGGTAGGGCATCAGCCAGACGCCCATCTTCGTGACGATCCCGAAGTTCGACTGCATGAACAGCTGGTCGGGCGTCGGGCCGAGGCCGCGCTTGTACACGTGCCAGGCGCGGTTGCCCTCCATCGCGCCCATGCCGGTCCGCATCAGCTCGCCGTTCGGCAACACGACCTCCATGCCGCACTGCATGCCCATGTCGACTCCGTAGGGCATGTAGGTCACGCCGTGGTCGAGCGTGTTGCCGATGACGCTCCCCCACCCCACGTCGGCGATCGACAGCATCAGCCGGTGGCCGCCGGCCTGGATCGCCTCGTACAGGTCGAACCAGCGCACTCCCGGCTCGACCACGGCGTAGGCGCACTCCTCGTTGACCTCGAGAACGCGGCTCATGTTGCGCAGGCTCACGATCACCGAGCCCTTCACCCGCGGCGCGGGACCGCCGTAGCCGTTGTTGCGGCCGGCGCCGTGCGTCCACAGCGGCACCCCGTGACGGTTGGCGATCCGGACGACCTCCTGGACCTGCTCGACGGTCTCGGGCATCACCACCGCCGAGGCCGTGTAGTCGTCCCAGGTCGCGAAGGCGAAGGGGTCGCGGAACTCGCGCAGCTCGTCCTCAGAGGTGAGCAGCGTGGCGACGCTGGCCAGCTCGTCCAGAGCGGGCGCGACGGTCGTGCTCATACGCGCACACTTCCAGTCCCGCCGGCCTATGTCAAATAGCTTGTCTTATTGCCCTCCGATGGTAGGTTTGCCTCTCCAGGAGAGCGGAGGAGGAGCGATGCCGGAAGCCGCAACGACCGAGTTCTGGAAGGACCTGAAGCCGATCCAGGACGTCTTCAAGCCGGACGGCATCCCGGAGGTCTTCTACGCGGACACGACCAGCGACGACATGCGCTACTACGTGCCGCTGACCGAGACCGTCTTCACGCGCCCGCTGTTCATCTCGCCCGCACAGAACCGCTGGTGCGACATCCTGATGGCGACCGGTCCGGGGCTCGTCAACCGCCATTACCACCCGCACCAGGTGTTCGGGATGACGCTGTCCGGCAAGTGGGGCTACCTCGAGCACGACTGGACCGCCACCGCCGGCGACTTCCTCTACGAGGCGCCGGGCGAGGCGCACACGCTGGTCGCCTACGAGCACGAGGACCCGATGAGAATCTTCTTCAACGTGACCGGCCCGCTGATCTGGCTGGACGAGAACGGCGAGCCCGAGGGTCACTTCGACGTGCACGACTACATCGCGCTCGCGCGCGACCACTACGAGAAGGTCGGCCTCGGCGCCGCCGAAGTCGACAAGCTGTTCCGCTGAAGGCCGCGCTCTTACGGGAGTACCACCAGCCGCTCGAGCTGATCGAGCGGCCGGACCCCGAGATCACCCGACCCGACGAGGTGCTGGTGAAGGTCGACGGCGCCGGCGTGTGCGCCACCGACCTGCACGCGATCGACGGCGAGATGGAGCCGGCCGGGGTGACGCTGCCGGTCGTGCTCGGCCACGAGAACGCGGGCCGGGTGGCGGCGGTCGGGGACCTGGTCTCGACCGTGCGCGTCGGCGACCCCGTGCTGGTCTGCCCGCCTTACACGTGCGGCCTGTGCATCCCCTGCCGCCGAGGCCGGGACATGATGTGCGAGCGGCACCAGTTCACCGGGCTGACCGTGGACGGCGGATTCGCCGAGTACGTGGTCGTCTCGGAGCGGTCGATCGTCCCGCTGCCGTCCGGGCTCGACCCCGTCGACGTGGCGCCCTACTCGGACGCCGGCATCACCGCCTACCACGCCGCCACGCGGGTGGCGCACCTGATCGTGCCGGGCTCGACGGTCGTCGCGCTCGGGATCGGGGGCGTCGGCCACGTGGGGCTCCAGCTACTGCGTGAGCTGGGCTCCGGCGGGACGCTCGTCGCGGTCGACCCGAGCCCGGCGCGGCGGGCGCTGGCGGCATCGCTGAACGCCGACGTGGTGCTCGACGCCGAAGGCGTGGCGGACGCCGTGCGCGACCTGACCGACGGGCACGGCGCGGACCTGGTTGTGGACTTCGTCGGCACCGACGCGACGCACGCGGCCGGCCTGGAGATGCTGGTGCGCGGCGGCACCTACGCGATCGTCGGCTTCGGCGGGATGGTCACGGTGCCGTCCGCCGCGATGGTCGGCGGCGAGATAACGATCGTCGGAAATCTGGTTGGGAGCTGGATCGACCTGTGGGAGGTGCTCCAGCTGCACGCGCGCGGACGGCTCGTGCTCAAGACCGAGACGCATCCGCTGGACGCCGTCAACGACGTGCTCGCGATGCTGCGCGAGGGCGAGATCACGGGCCGCGCCGTGCTCATACCCGACTCGAGCAACGGAAGGGAGCCAAGATGAGCATCACGGAAGTCAAAGAGCAGCAGCTGCTGATCGGGGGGCAGTGGATCGGGCCGGGCTCGGGCGACACGTTCGAACGCATCGACCCCTTCACGGGCGAGGTGGCCTCGCGGGCAGCCGCGGCGTCGCGCGACGACGCACGCGCGGCTGCCGACGCGGCGGCCGCGGCCTTCGGCGAGTGGTCCGCGACGCCGCCTTCGGCGCGCCGCGAGCTGTTGCAGAAGGCCGCCGCGCTGATGATGGAGCGTGCGCCGGAGATCGCCGCCACCCTGACCGCCGAGACCGGCGGCACGTTCGGCTACGGGATGTTCAATTGCTCGCTGGCCGCCGGGATGCTCGGCGAAGCCGCGGCGCAAACGACGGCGGTGACGGGTGACGTGGTCCCGTCCGACGTGCCCGGCCTGACCGCGATGGCGGTGCGGCAGCCGGCCGGCGTGGTGTTGGGGATCGCGCCGTGGAACGCACCGGTGATCCTTGGCACGCGCGCGGTGGCGGCCCCGCTGGCATACGGCAACACGGTCGTGTTGAAGGCCTCGGAGATGTCCCCGCGCACACACGGCGAGATCGCTCGCGTCCTCGCCGACGCCGGCCTGCCCGCCGGGGTGGTGAACCTCGTGACGCACACCCGCGAGGCGGCGGGCGACATCGTCGACGAGCTGATCGCCCACCCCGCGGTGCGGCGGATCAACTTCACCGGGTCCACGCGCGTGGGCCGGCTGGTGGCCGAGAACGCCGGGCGGCACCTGAAGCGTGTGCTGCTCGAGCTGGGCGGCAAGGCGCCGCTGATCGTGCTGGCCGACGCCGACCTCGACGAGGCGGTGGCCGCGGCGAAGTTCGGCGCGTTCATGCACCAGGGACAGATCTGCATGTCCACGGAGCGAATCGTCGCCGACCGCTCGGTGGCGGACGAGGTGGCCTCGCGGCTGGGCGAGAAGGCCGCCGCCCTGAAGGTGGGCGACCCGCGCGACCCGTCGACGGAGATCGGGCCGCTCGTGAGCGCAGAGTCGGTGGCTCGGATCGGCGAGCTGGTGGACGACGCGCGCTCGCACGGCGCCGAGGTCGTCGTCGGCGGCGAGGCCGACGGGCCCTGCTACAAGCCGACCGTGCTCGCGGGCGTCAAGCCCCAGATGCGCGTCTACTACGAGGAGTCGTTCGGGCCGGTCGTCGGGATCATCCCGGTGGACGGGCCCGACGAGGCCGTCCGAGTGGCCAACGACACCGAGTACGGGCTGGCGGCGTCGGTGTTCGGAGCGGACGTGCCGACGGCGCTCGACCTCGCGCGCCAGATCGAGAGCGGGATCTGCCACGTGAACGGAGCCACGCTGCACGACGAGCCGCAGATGCCGTTCGGCGGCGTGAAGGCGAGCGGGTTCGGCCGCTTCGGCGGAAAGGCGGCGATCGACGAGTTCACGGAGCTGCGCTGGATCACGGTCCAGACGGGCTCGAGGCACTACCCGATCTAGCGGCGCCCGGGCATCGCTGGCGCCGCTGCGCGCCTCTCGGCGCGGCGCTTCCGGCCGCGCGCTTCCGGCTGCGCGCGCTTGGCTCGCTAGCGGCGCGAGATCGCCGACAGCGGCACGGTCGAGCTGGCGCCGCTCTTGAGCCAACGCACGGTCGCGGTACCGGCCTTCGCGTCGACGGCCTGGACCTTGCCGAGCTCGCCGGTGGACTTCTTGCGGACGTGACCGGGCGGGAGGGCGGTGGTCGAGCGCTCGGGCTCGACCCGCGGCCGCGGCGTCCGCCGGCCGGTCGGCGCCGGTCGCTTGGGCCGCTTCGCGGGCGCCTCGGGCCGGCGCTGGACCTTCTCGAGCGGAACGACGTTTGCCCCCGTGCCCTTCGTCTCCGTATCGAGGACCCATGTCTTCGCCATAACCACTGTCAACTATAGAAACGGCGCCAACTCCCCCGCGCTCGCCCACGAGGTTGTCGTTAACCGCGTAATAGGGGGCAAAAGACAACCTCGTGGCGCAGGACGGCGCCCGCCGGCGGCGAAAGAACTACAGCCGCGCGCGGGCAGGGCCCGCTCGCGGTCCGCGCCATGGCGACCGAGCAGGACACCAACCCCGACCTGGCCCTCCGCCCGCAGACGCCGGCGGCCCGCCGCCGCAACCCCGCGGCCAGCAACCGCACGCCGGAGCAGCGCGAACGACTCCGCGAAGAGTCCCGCGCCCGCCGCCGCGCCCGGGAGAACGGCCACGTCGTCGC
>JBQGCL010000165.1:0-38039 GCA_052038485.1 Thermoleophilaceae bacterium
CCAGGCGCCGAGCAGCGGCCCCGAGATCAGGCTGGGGAGCGTGATCGCCGCGACCGCGAGGCCCGCCAGGCCGGCGCTCCCCGTGCGGTCGAGCACGAGCAGCACCACGCCGACGGAGAACATCTCGTCCGAGACGCGCGCCAGCGTGGCCGCGCTGACGAACGGCAGGTAGCCCGGCTGGTTGCGCAGCCTTCGGAGCGAGACGCGGTCCACCGGCCCATCCTCGCAGGCGGTTGACGCCGACCCACCGGCACGATCGCCATCAACGACGCGAACTGATCAGCCGGCCGGCGGGATCGCCTGCTTGAAGCGGAACATGAAGTCGGGGTCGACCTGCGCCTTGATCTCGCGCAGGCGGGCGAGGTTGGACGCGTAGTAGGCGCGCTGCCAGGTCGACAGCTGCGGGTCGATGTAGTTCTGGTACGCCTGGCCCGAGGCGTACGGGCGCAGCGCGCGCCAGACGCCGTTGATCCACTGCTTCGAGGCCGCCCCGCTGCCGTTGAAGTAGGCACCGTACTGGAGCGAGAACAGCATGTCGCGGTGCACGAACGCCGTGGCGTCCGCGGCGGGCCGGTTGTAGGCGCCACCGTAGGCGTCCAGGATCAGCGCGCCCGACCCCGCCGACGGCGTGCGCTGGCGGCGCTCGATCCAATCGATCATCGTCGCCCGCGCCCGCGCCGGCAGCGGCTCGTCGAAGTAGTCCGACTTGGCATAGAAGGCCGCCCGCGGCAGCCGGCCGCCCGGGCTGGTGCCGCGCGTGTGGCAGGCGCGGTAGCCCTCGTCGAGGCAGCCCGCCCAGCGCAGCACCAGGCTCATCATCGTCGAGCTGCCGGTGGACACCGAGGCGCCGTCGATCCGCGCCAGCGGCGCGATCAGCTGCCTCAGCTTCGACTCCGAGCCGAAGTACTGGCCCAGCGCGGTGACGCTCGGCGCGCCCGAGCCGCCGGTGGTGCCGAGCGAGAAGATCGAGGTCAGCGCCGCCGGGGCGTGCGGCGCGAAGCGCTGCCAGGCGGCCAGCGCCGCGTTCGCCTGACCCCACGGGAAGCGGATGAAGAACCACGCCGCCCCGCGGGCCCGGTGGGCGCGGAACGTCAGCGACGTGACGATCCCGAAGTTGCCCCCACCGCCGCCGCGGCACGCCCAGTAGAGGTCCTCGTTCGTGTCGGCGTCGACGCGCCGCGCGCGTCCGTCGGCGGTCACGATCGTGGCGGCCGCGAGGTTGTCGGTGGTGAGGCCGAAGCGGCGGCCAGACAGCCCGTGGCCGCCGCCGAGGGCCAGCCCGGCGATGCCCACCGACGGGCAGGAGCCGGCCGGCACCAGCAGCCCGCGCGAGGCCAGCTTCGAGTAGACGTCGATCAGTTGGGCGCCCGCGCCGACGGTGGCCCGGCCGTTCGACACGCCGATCCCGCGCAGCCGGCTCAGGTCGACCACCACGCCGCCCGCGATCGTCGAGTAGCCGGCGTAGCTGTGCCCGCCCGAGCGCGCCGTGATCCGGACGCCGAAGCGGTTGGCCCAGTTGACCACGGCCTGGACGTCGCGGGTGTCGAGTGCCTGCACGACCGCCTGCGGCCGGACGCCGTCGTAGCGCGTGTTGTAGACGAGCCGCTCCGAGTTGTACCCCGGCGTGCGCGGGAAGAAGACCTTGCCGCGCACGGCGGCGCGCAGCGCCCGGGCGGCCCGGTTGGGCAGGGGCGGCGCCGCGCTCAGCCCGGCGGGCAGGGCGAGCTCGAGCGCACCGGCGGCGCCGAGGCCGAGGAAGGCACGGCGGTCGAGGGCCACGGCGCGATGCTACCGGCGCCGGGAAGAGTCGCGCTCAGTCGCCGGCCGCGACCGGCAGCGTCACCTCGATCGGCTCGAATGCCTCGTCCCAGTCGCACGGCGACTGGCGCGCCCCCTCGCGCGGGACACCGGCCAGCTGGCCGCCCGGGCACTCCTCGGCCGCCACCTTGCGGCGCGGGTTGGTGATCCCGATCAGGCCCAGCAGGCCGCCGAGCGCGACGAGGGCGGTCGCGATCCCGATGCCGACGTGGAACGCGCTCACCGACGCGTCCTCGGCCGACTCCTGCACCGACGCGGCGACGTCCTCGGGCACGCCCTGAACCTCCACGGCGGCCAGCGGCTGGGTCTTCGCCTCGTCCACTGCCTTGGCGACCTCCGGCCGCGCCAGCGCCGCCTGCCCGATCTCGTCGTCGAGCTTGGAGGCGAACGCCGACGCCACCACCGCGCCGACGGCCGCGATCGCCACCAGGCTGGCCACGCGCGCGATCGCGTTGTTCACCCCCGAGGCGATCCCGGCGTTGCTGTCGTCGGCGTCGGCGAGCACCGTCGAGGTCAGCGGCGCCACCGTCATCGCCAGCCCAAGGCCGAAGACCAGCAGGCCCGGCAGCACGTCGCTCACGTACTCGGCATCCGCGTCCACTCGCATCAGGAGCAGCAGCATGCCCGCCGCGGACACGAGCGGACCGATCCCCATGAAGAAACGCGGTCCGTGACGGTCGGCGAGCCCGCCGAAGCGGGTCGACAGCAGGAACATCAGGACGGTGACCGGGATGCTGGAGCTGCCCGCCTCGAGCGCGCTCCAGCCGGCCACCTGCTGGAGGAACAGCACGAGGAAGAAGAACAGCAGCCCGAGCCCGCCGTACATCAGGAACGTCTCCGCGTTGCCGGCCGCGAAGTTGCGCCGCCGGAACAGCGCCAGCGGCAGCATCGGCCGCTGCGCCCACCGCCCCTCCCAGAGCAGGAAGCCGGCGAACATGAGCGCGCCCAGTGCCAGCGGCAGCGCCACCATCGCAGAGCCCCACCCCTTCAGCGGCTGCTCGATCAGCCCGAACGTGATGCCGGCGAGGCCTAGCGCGCAGAGCACTGCGCCGACCACGTCCACGCGTGCGTTCGGGTCGCGCTCACGCCCCTCCGGCACCACCCGCAGGATCAGCACGATCGTGACGATGACGATCGGCACGTTGATCGCGAAGATCCACCGCCAGGAGGCCGAGTCGACCAGCTGCCCGCCGACTACCGGGCCGAGCACGGTGCCGATGCCACCCCAAGCCGTCCAGGCGCCGACAGCCTTGCCGCGCTCGTCGGGCGGGAAGGTCGAGACGATCACCGCGAGCGCCGCCGGAGTCAGCAGCGCACCGGCCGTTCCCTGCAGGGCGCGGGCGCCTACCAGGATCTCGATCGTCGGCGCCAGCGCGCACATCAGCGAGGTCGCGCCGAACAGCAGGACACCCAGCGCGAACACGCGCCGCTCGCCGAAGATGTCGCCCAGCGAGCCGCCGATCAAGAGCAGCGACGAGAGCGTGACCAGGTAGGCGTTGGCCGTCCACTGCTGCCCCGCCAGCCCGCCGCCGAGGTCGTCGGCGATCGCCGGCAGCGCCACGTTGGCGACCGTCGAGTCGATCGTGACGACGGTCGTCCCGAGGATCGCCGCCACGAGCACGAGCCGCTTGCGGCTCGCTGAGAGCTGCTCCTGCCCGCCGCGAGCGGCGGCCTCCATCAGGACGGCGCGGCGCCGTTGACCGAGCCCGCTGCCCGCGGGTTCGGCCCGACGTACCTCGCGGTCGGCCGGATCAGCCGGCCGTCGCGCTTCTGCTCGAGGATGTGGGCGGCCCAGCCGGCCACGCGAGCGCAGGAGAACATCGGCGTGAACAGCTCGGGCGGGACGTCGGCGTAGTCGAGCACGACGGCCGACCAGAACTCGACGTTGGTGGCGAGCACGCGGTCGGGCTTGCGGGCCTTCAGCTCGGCCAGGGCGGCCTGCTCGAGCTCCTCGGCCACGGCCAGCCGCGGCGCCCCGATCTCACGGGCCGTGCGGCGCAGCACCCGCGCGCGCGGGTCCTCGGCGCGATAGACGCGGTGGCCGAAGCCCATCAACCGATCGCCGGCGTCAAGCGCGCGCTTCACCCAGCGCTCCGCGTCGCCCTCGGCCTCGACCTCGTCGAGCAACTGCAGCACCCCCGACGGCGCGCCCCCGTGCAGTGGACCTGACAGGGCCCCGACGCCGGCCGACAGCGCGGCTGCGACGTCGGCGCCGGTGGAGGCGACCACCCGCGCGGTGAAGGTGGAGGCGTTCATGCCGTGCTCGGCCGCCGAGATCCAGTAGGCGTCGATCGCCTTGACGTGCTTCGGGTCGGCCTCGCCGCGCCAGCGGATCAGGAAGCGCTCGGGAATCGACGAGGCCCTGTCGACCTCGGCCTGGGGGATCGGCGGGCGACCCGAGCCACGCGCCGACTGCGCCACGAAGGAGAGCGCCATCACCGACACGCGCGCGAGGTCGTCGCGCGCCTGCTCGTCGGTGATGTCGATCAGCGCCTCGAGGCCCCATTCCGGCGCGAGCATCGCCAGCGCCGCCTGGAGGTCGGCGCGCGGGTCGCCGGTCCGGACGGCCAGCGGGTGCGGCTCGGCGGGCGGCATGCCGGGGTCGAACGTGCCGTCGACGAGCAGACCCCAGACCTTCTCGAACGGCACGGTCCCGACCAACTCCTCGATGTCCACGCCCCGGTAGCGGAGCGCGCCACCCTCCTTGTCGGGCTCGGCGATCGACGTGTCGAACGCGATGACGCCTTCGAGTCCGGAGGGAACCTCGATCAGTTCAGCCATTGACCGCCGAGGATACTCGCGCGATCTCGTCGCCCACGGCGATGCGCCCGCCGCTGACGATGTCCGCGCGCAGTCCTCCGCGGTGGACCAGCCCACGCAGCACTCCGGGATAGGTCAGTCCCTGGAGGTGGCTGCACGGCTCGCACAGCTCCTGGCCGACGCACTCCACGTCGCCCACGACGAACCGCTCGCCGACCAGGTCGTTGAGCCGGATCCCGCGAGTGAGCACCTGGCGGCGCACCTCCGCGGGCGACAGCTCGATGCCCGTGTCCTCGAGCAGCCCCTCGAGCGCCTCGGCCTCGACCAGCGTCAGGTCGCGCGAGCTCGCGTAGCGGTCGCCGACCACGCCGTCGGCGGTCACCTCGACCGTGTCGACCTGCCGCGGCAACTCGCTTTCGACGGCCGCGATGTGGATCTGCTCGACCGAGCCGGGCATCGCACCAGGGTACATTGCGGGTCGTGCCGATCCTGGACGAACACGTCGAGTCCTACCTGCACGAGCTGCGCGCCGAGCGCTCCTCCGTGATGGCCGAGATGGAGGCCGTCGCCGACCGCGACGGCGTGCCGATCGTCCACTGGGAGACGGGCCGTTTCCTCGCCGTGCTGTGCCGGGCGCTCGACCCGGTCGTGCTCGAGGTCGGGACGGCGATCGGCTACTCGACGCTTCACATGGCCGAGCAGCTGCGCGGGGGGCGGGTGTTCACGCTCGAGCTGCGCGAGGACCGGGCCAGCCAGGCGCGCGACTTCTTCGAGCGCGCCGGCGTGGCCGACCGGGTCGAGCTGATCGAAGGCGACGCGCGCGAGTCGATCGAGACCGTCGAGGGACCGATCGACCTGCTCTTCGTGGACGCCGCCAAGGACGAGTACCGCGCCTACATCGAGCTCGCCGAGCCGAAGCTGTCCGGGCGCGCCGTCCTGGTCGTCGACAACATGCTGATGTCCGGCGAGGTGGCGCTGCCCGAGGGCGAGAGCGGCGGCGACTGGCGCCCCGAGTCGCTGGCTGCGGCGCGCGCGCTAAACGCCGAGCTGCTCACGAGCGATCGCTGGCTCGCCTGCGTTCTGCCGGTGGGCGACGGGATCGCGTTCGCCACGCGCCGCTAGGCGGCCGTCAGCAGCGCGTCGGCCTCGAGCCAGTCGACGCCGAGCAGCCACTGGACGATCGTCCCGTCAAGCAGCGCCATGATGCGCGCGGCCTGCCGCTCGGCCTCCGGGCCGCCGCCGAGCCGCTCGGCGAGCGCGGCGCGGAAGTCGCCGTAACGCCCGGCGATGAAGAGGCGCAGCTCCTCGTCGCGGGGCGCCTCGGCCACAGCCTCGAGGTGGGCGACCAGCAGCCAGCGGTGCTCGCCCAGTCCGGCCAGCAGCTCGCGCGTGACGTCGGCCAGGTCGCGCTCGGAGATCGCCTCGATCAGCGGCATGTACCAGCGCCGAAACGACTCGAAGATGGCTGCCCGCAGGAGCGCCCCCTTCGAGCCGTAGTGGTAGCCGATCGATGCCAGGTTGGTTCCCGAGGCCGCGACGAGGTCGCGCGCGGTGGTGCGCGCGTAGCCCTTCTCGTGGATGCACTTGATCGCGCCTTCGAGCAGCGCTTCGCGGTGGCCGGCCATCTATACAGATGTATTATACGTTTGTATGAAAATCCTGCTGGCGGTTTTCGCTGCTGTTCAGCTCCTGCTCGGCCTGCTGCTCTGGATCACGCCGGGCTTCTTCTTCGACGAGATCGGCCCCTACGGGGTGCGCAACGACCACTACATGGGCGACCTCGCCACTTGGTATCTCGCGCTCGGCGCGGCGGCGCTGGTCGCGCTCCGACATGCCGGCTGGCGCGTGCCGGTCCTGGCGCTGGCGTTCATCCAGTACGCCCTGCACTCGCTCAACCACCTCTTCGACATCGGCGGCGCCGACCCCGACTGGCTCGGACCCGCCAACTTCGTCTCGCTCGTGCTGACCACCGTGCTGCTCGCCTGGATGCTGAACGTCGAGCGGGAGCCCGCGCGATGAGGGTCTTCGTCGCGGGAGCCACCGGTGCAGTCGGCCGCCCGCTGCTGCCGAAGCTGGTCGCCGCCGGGCACGAGGTGACCGGCACCACCCGCTCCGAGTCGCGCACCGAGACGATCGGCGCCGCCGGCGCGACGCCGGTCGTGGTCGACGCGCTCGACGCCGCCGCGCTGCGGGAGGCCGTCGTGGCCGCGGCACCCGAGGTCGTCGTGCACGAGCTCACCGCGCTCCCCGACCGCTTCCAGCCACGCCGCAAGGACATCTACGCGGCGACGAACCGCGTGCGCGGCGAGGGCACGCGCAACCTGCTCGACGCGGCCCGGGCGGCGGGCGCGCGGCGCTTCGTCTGCCAGAGCATCGCGTTCGCCTGCGCGCCGGGCGCGCGGCCCGAGGTGCTCGACGAGCAGGCTCCGCTCAACCGCGATGCGCCGCCGCCGTTCGGCGAGGGCGTGCGCACGATCGAGCAGATGGAGCGCTCGGTGGTCGGCGCCGAGGAGCTCGAGGGGCTGGTGCTGCGCTACGGCTGGTTCTACGGCCCGGGCACCTACTACGCCGATGACGGCTCGTCGGCGGCGGACGTGCGCAAGCGGCGCTTCCCCGTGATCGGCGACGGCGCCGGCCTGTTCTCCTTCATCCACACGGACGACGCCGCCGACGCCACCGTCGCGGCCGTCGAGCGCGGCGCGCCGGGCGTCTACAACGTCGTCGATGACGAGCCGGCCGCGATGCGCGACTGGTTGCCCGCGTACGCGGAGGCGATCGGCGCGCCGCCGCCCCGCCGTGTGCCGGTCTGGCTCGCCCGGGTGATCGCCGGGAAGATGGTGGCCGAGCTCAACCGCCAGCCGGGCGCGTCCAACGCGAAGGCGAAGCGCGAGCTGGGCTGGGAGCCGCGCTGGAGATCGTGGCGCGAGGGCTTCCGCGAGGCGCCGCGCTAGCCGTACTGGCCGACCGCGACGAGAAAGCAGGCAGCCCCGGCGAAGACGAGCGCGATGCCGACCCCGACGACCACCTTCAGCTGGGTCAGATGGCCCAGCGCGCCGAGCACCAGGCCGGTGCCGAGCAGGACGAACGAGGCGGTGAGCAGCGAGTGCAGGTCGTCCAAGGGAGCGAAAGTATCCTTGTGAACGGATGAGCGACGAGTTCGGCAGCATCGACGAGGCCCGCACGCGACTCGGCGAGGCGGGCTACCTCGCGGACGAGCCCACGGCGCTGGTGTCGTTCCTGGCCGGGCGGCTCGGAAAGCCGGTGCTGGTCGAGGGACCGGCCGGTGTCGGCAAGACCGAGCTGGCCAAGGCCGTCTCGCGCGCGACCGGCCGCGAGCTGATCCGGCTCCAGTGCTACGAGGGGCTCGACGAGGCGAAGGCGCTCTACGAGTGGAACTACCGCAAGCAGCTGCTGCGCATCCAGACCGAGGCACGCGAGGCCGGCTGGGAGCAGGTCAAGGACGACATCTTCGGCGAGGACTTCCTGCTCGCCCGGCCGCTGCTCAACGCGATCTCGGCCGAGGTCCCGGTCGTGCTGCTGATCGACGAGATCGACAAGACCGACCAGGAGTTCGAGGCGATGCTGCTCGAGGTCCTGTCCGACTTCCAGATCTCGATCCCGGAGCTGGGGCGAGTCGAGGCGCGCACCCAGCCGCTGGTGCTGCTCACCTCGAACAACTCGCGCGAGCTGACCGAGGCGCTCAAGCGCCGCTGCCTCTACCTCTGGCTGGACTACCCGACCGTCGAGCGGGAGCTCGAGATCGTGCACCTGCACGCACCGGAGCTGGACGGCGGGATCGCTCGCAAGCTGGTCGAGGTCGTGCACATGGTCCGCGCGCTCGACCTGAAGAAGCCGCCCTCGATCGCCGAGTCGATCGACTGGGCGCGCGCGCTGCTGCTGCTCGGCGCCGACGACGTCGACCAAGCGGTGCTGCAGCGGACGATGTCGATCATCGTCAAGCACCGCACCGACCTCGACCTGGTGGCCGAGCGGGTGGGCGTCAAGCTGGGCGACGGCGGCATCCTCGGCGCACAGCGCGCCGGCTGACGTGGGCAAGCCCGGGCTGTACGGAGGCATGCCGGAGGCCGGGCCGCCCGGCATGGCGCCGCGGCTGCTCGAGTTCGCCGACGAGCTGCGCAACGAGGGCGTTCCGGTGGGCACCTCCGAGCTGCTCGACGCCTTCCAGGCGCTCGACGCGGTCAGCTGGACGTCGCAGATCGACTTCCGCGAGGCGCTCGCCGCGACGCTCGCCAAGTCGCAGGAGGACCGCCGCGTGCTGGACGTGCTGTTCGACCGCTTCTTCTTCCGCGCGGTCGAGCGCGAGGCGGTCAACCGCGGGCTGACCGAGGAGCGCTTCGAGGGCGGTGAGGGGCTCGACCTGGACGCGCTGCGGGAGCGCATCCGCGACGCGCTGCGGGCCGGCAACGACGGCGAGATGCGCGACCTGGCGCGGCTGGCGATCGCCGCGTTCGGCCGCCAGGGCGAGGGCTCCGGCGTGATCGGCGTGGACGTGCAGCGGATCAGGCGCACGCTCGGCCTCAAGGGCGAGCGCCTCGGCGCCGAGCAGCCCGACCCGGACGCCGTGCCGCGCGACGCGCTGGCCGAGTTCGAGCAGCACATTCGCCGTGAGCTCGAGCGCCAGATGATCGAGCGGACCCAGTCGCTGCCGCCGGCGAAGCCGCTGCGCGAGTTCGACCGCAGCCTGCCGTCGAACCCCGCGCAGGACCTGTCTCAGGTGCACCGGGTGGTGGCGCAGCTCAAGCGCCGGCTGGCGTCGCACGGGCGCGAGCACCGCGGCCGGCGCCGCTCGTGGCAGGTGGACGTGCGGCGGACGATGCGCGCCTCGCTCCAGACGGGCGGGGTGCCGCTCGAGCTGAAGTACCGGCCCAAGCGGCCACGCCGGCCGGAGCTGTACGTGCTCTGCGACGTGTCGACGAGCGTGACCAGCGCGAGCGTGTTCTTCCTGTCGGTGCTGCACGCGCTGCACGACCAGTTCCGCAAGCTGAGGTCGTTCGTGTTCGTGGAGCGGATCTCGGAGGTGACCGACGTGTTCGAGCGCGAGCGGTCGTTCGAAGCCGTCTCGCGCAAGATCGCGACGGACGCCGGCGTCGCCGACGTGTCGGGCTACACCGACTACGGGCGCGTCTGGCTGGAGTTCCTGGACAAGGTCGTCGACGACCTCGACCCGCGCTCGACGGTGATCGTGCTGGGCGACGCCCGCACGAACGGCCGCGAGCCGCACGCCCAGGTGCTGGCGCACGTGGCCGAGCGCGCCGGCCGCACGTTCTGGATCAACCCCGAGCCGCGCCTCTACTGGAACTACGGCGACTCGGTGATGGCCGCGTACGAGCCCTTCTGCGACGGGGTCTTCGAGTGCTGGACCACCAAGCAGCTCGAGGTCTTCGTGAACGCGATCGCGGACCTGCACGCCCTGCGCTGACGTACAGGGGGCATGCGGCGGCGCGAGTTCCTGGCGACGCTGGGGCTGCTCCCCTTCGTTTCCTATGACTGCGCGCGCAAGCGCCCGGTCCTGGCTCTGGCAACGGCCGACACCGAGTCGCACGTGGCGGTGCTCGACGCGCCGAGCGGCCGGGTGCGCGGGCGAGTCGGCACGCTGGAGGAGCCGCGCAGCATCGAGGCGGCCGGGCGACAGGCCGTCGTCGCCCACACGAGCTCGGGCGCGCTGACGCTGCTCGAGGGACGGCCGGTGCGGGTGCGGCGGGTGCTGCGCGGCCTGGCCGAGCCGCGCTACACAGCGGTCGCCCCCGACGGCATCCACGCCTACGTGACGGACTCGGCGCGCGGCGAGCTGATCGTGCTCGACCTCGACCGGGGGCGGATCGTCGGCGGCGGCGAGGTGGGCGCGCCGGCCCGCCACGTCACGATCGCGCCGGACGGCCGCACGCTCTGGATCGCGCTCGGATCGAAGGCGCCGGCGGTCGCCGTCGTGGACGTCTCGCGGCCGCGCCGGCCGCGCGTGCGCGGGTTGCTGCACCCACCCTTCCTCGCGCATGACGTCGCCTGCTCGCCGGGCGGACGCCGGCTTTGGATCAGCTCGGGCGACCGCAGCCAGCTGGCGCTCTACCGACCGGGCCGCACTCGCCCGCTGGCGGTACTCGCCGCCGGCCTGCCGCCGCAGCACGTGAGCTTCGGAGGCGGCCGCACCTTCGTGGCGAGCGGCGACGACGGCTCACTCCAGGTGCAGCGAACGTCCGACGGCCACGTCCTTGCCCGCACAGCCGTCGCGCGGGGCTCCTACAACGTCCAGCACGGGGCCGACCTCGTGATCACACCGTCGCTGGACGACGGCACGGTCACGATCGCCGCCGAATCGGGCCGAATCCTGAGCCGAACCCAGATCGCCCCGGCCGCCCACGACGCCTGCCTGATCTAGCCGGATCCGTTACCTCCGGGGTAATTGAGCCGCCGCCCGGCGACCGGCACGCTCGATCGCATGAAAGCTCAATCCACTCCCTGGTCGGCTCTTCCGGTCCTGCTGGCCGGGGCCTTCATGGTCGTCCTCGACTTCTTCATCGTCAACGTGGCGCTGCCCTCGATCGCCACCGATCTCGGTGCCAGCGAGAGCTCGCTCGAGTGGGTTGTGGCCGGCTATGGACTCACCTTTGCCGCCTTCCTGATCACCGCCGGACGACTGGGCGACGAGCTCGGTCGCCGGCGCGTGTACGCCGTCGGCCTGGCCCTGTTCACGCTCACCTCGCTCGCCTGCGGCCTCGCTCCCAGCCCGACCACGCTCGTGCTCGCCCGCGTCGCTCAGGGCGTCGCCGGCGCGGTCGTGATGCCGCAGGTGCTCGCCATCGTCGGCGTCACCTATCGCGGTCCCGACTACGTCCGCGCGATGAGCCTCTACGGGCTCGCCCTCGGCCTGGCCGCTGTCGGCGGACAGGTGATCGGCGGCGCGCTCGTCGAGACGGATCTCGCCGGCCTCGGCTGGCGCAGCTGCTTCCTGATCAACGTCCCGATCGGCCTGGCGGCGCTGGCCGTCACGCCTCGGCTCGTCCCCGAGTCGCGCGCCGAGCGGCGCACGCGCCTCGACGTGCCCGGCGCGGCGCTCGTCGCCGCCGGCCTGACCGCGGTCCTGCTGCCGCTGATCCAGGGCCGTGAGCAGGGCTGGCCGGCCTGGACGATCGCCTCGCTGGCGCTGGCCCCGCTGATGCTGGGCGCGTTCCTGCGCCGTCAGCGCACGCTCGCGGCCGCCGGCGGAGACCCGCTGCTCGACCTCCGTCTGTTCGAGCAGCGCGGCTTCTCGGCCGGGCTGGCGACCCAGCTGTTCCTGGCCGTCGCCCAGGCGTCGTTCTTCGTGTTCCTCGCCTTCTACCTCCAGGACGGCCGCGGTCTCGGCCCGCTGGAGGCCGGGCTGGTGTTCACGATCCTGGCGGTCGCCTACGTGGTCACCTCCGGGCCGGCGCCGGGACTGACCGCCCGTTACGGCCGCACGGTCGTCGCGGCCGGCGGCGGGGCGCTGACCGCCGGGCTCGCGCTGATGGCGGTCGCCGTCGCCGAGGTCGGCACCGAGGGCTCACTGGCGGTGCTGGTTCCGGGCCTCGTCCTGGTCGGCGCCGGCATCGGCCTCTGCTTCACGCCGCTGACCTCGACCGTGCTGGCGAGCGTCGATCCGGCCCGCGCCGGCAGCGCCTCCGGCGCGATGTCGACGACCCAGCAGCTCGGCTACGCCCTGGGCGTGGCGATCACCGGGGTGATCTTCTTCGGCGCGACCGACGGCGGCATCGGCCATGCCTTCGAGCTGAGCCTGATCCAACTGGCGATCGTGTCCGCAGGAATCGTTGCGATGGCACGGATCTTGCCGGTGGTTGGAAAGAAAACCAGCGGGCATAAGACGAGCGTCACACAACCACAACAAATCGCCGATACGGTGGTTGATACGGCATGGAGCACGTCCGCGTAGACATCTCCGAGGATCTCGACGGCCACCCCGTCGTGCACGCGGTCTTCGATCTCGCTCCCGAGCAGATCGCGGCCGCGGCACACGCTGTGGCCGCGACCTCCGGCGAGCGCTTCCGGATGACCGAGATGTCAGCGGACGACGTGCTCGAGTTCCGCGAGCTGACGGCCCTGGCCGACGAGCTCGGCGAGCTGACCGCCGGGGCCAGCACCGTGGTGCTGCGACCGGCGCGGCTGAACGCGCTGCTGCACGCCGTCAGCCGCTTCGTGGAGTCGCGCGAGCACGCCGAGTGGATCCGCGAGGAGGACCACCAGCCGCTGGCCCTGCTCCGCGAGATGCTGTTCCCGCTCGAGCAGCTCAGCGCCGAGGCGACGCGCGCCGCGCTGTCGCCCGAGCAGCAGGCCCACTAGACTCCCCGCCAAATCAGGGGGGCTCGCGGGCAGCGGGCTGAGATAGCGCCCTCGACCGAATGTCGCCCGGCGCTGACCCTTCGAACCTGTGGGGTAATGCCCGCGGAGGGAGCGATGACGACAGAGACAGAGGCTCCCGTGACGGAGTCTCTTTCGTTTCGGAAGGTCACCAGGCGCTTCGGGGCGCTGACCGCCCTCGCGGGCATCGACCTGTCCCTGCGCGAGGGCGCGGTGACCGCAGTCGTGGGCCCTTCGGGCTGCGGCAAGTCCACCTTGCTCGAGCTGGTCGCGGGGCTCCAGGAGCCGGACGAGGGCGAGATCGTCCGGCGGCCGGCCGCCTACATGCCGCAGCGCGACCTGCTGCTCCCCTGGCGCGACGCGCTCGGCAACGCCGCGCTGGCGCTCGAGTGCCAGGGCGTTCCGCGCGCCGAGGCCCGCCGGCGTGCGGTCCCGCTGTTCGAGCGCTTCGGCCTGGCCGAGTTCGAGCGGGTGCGCCCGGCCGAGCTGTCGGGCGGGATGCGTCAGCGGGTGGCGTTCTTGCGAACGCTGCTCCAGGGCCGCCCCGTGCTGCTGCTGGACGAGCCCTTCGGCGCGCTCGACGCGATCACGCGCGCCGACCTGCGCGAGTGGCTCGCGGACGCCCTCGCCGAGGACCCGCGAACGGTCCTGCTGGTGACGCACGACACCGAGGAGGCCGTCTTCCTGGCCGACCGGATCGTGGTGCTGTCGCCGCGGCCGGGCCGGGTGGTTGCCGACTTCGAGGTGGACCTGCCCCGTCCCCGGTCGATCACCGACCGCGGGTTCACCGAGCTGAAGGCGCGCGCGTTGGAGACGCTCCGGTCATGAGCCGACCGCGCGCAGCGGGCCGGCCGCCGGCGAGCGCTCGCCTCGCGAGGATCGCGCTTGCCCTCGCCCTGCTCGTGCTGTTCGTGCTCGTCTGGCAGGGCATCGCCTCGCTCGACTCGGTCGACGACCTGACGCTCGCCTCCCCCGTCGAGACCTTCGACGCGCTGCGCGACGACTGGTCGCTGCTGATGGACAACGCACGCGTCACGCTCGTCGAGGTCGTGCTCGGCCTGGCAGTGTCGGTCGTGGCCGGGGTGCTGTTCGCCGTCGCCATGCACCTGGTGCGCCCACTGCGCGACGCCGCCTACCCGCTGCTGGTGGGCTCCCAGGCCATCCCGATCGTCGTGCTGGCCCCGCTGTTCATCCTCGCGTTCGGCTACGGGATCGGACCCAAGCTGGCGATCGTGGCGCTGATCTGCTTCTTCCCGATCACCGTCAACCTGCTCGACGGCCTGCGCTCGGCGCCGCCCGAGCTGCTCAAGCTGATGCGCAGCATGGGCGCCTCGCGCCTGCGCACGCTGCGCTCGGTCGAGCTGCCGTCGGCGCTGCCCTCCCTGTTCAGCGGCCTCAAGATCGCCGCTACGGTGTCTGTCATCGGTGCGGTGTTCGCGGAGTGGGCCGGCGCCGACGAGGGTCTCGGGCGGCTCGTCCTGCTCGGCAACAACCAACTCCAGACGCCGCGCGTGTACGCCGGCATCGTGATCCTCACGCTGATGGCGGTCGGCCTGTTCGCCCTGACGGCGCTGGCCGAGCGCATCGCAGTGCCCTGGAATCGAAAGGACATCCCTGCATGAAGCGAGTCGTGCCCCTGCTGTTGCTCCTCCTGGTCGCCGCCGGCTGCGGCGAGAAGGAGGACGTGCTCGAGCCGTCCGGCTCGAAGCAGCTGTCGCTGATGCTCGACTACTTCCCCAACGCCGATCACGCCGGCATCTACGCGGCGCAGGCGGGCGGGCACTTCAAGCAGGCCGGGCTCGACGTCGAGATCCGCCAGCCCGCCGACCCGGCCGCGCCCATCAAGCAGGTGGCCGCCGGCCGCGTCGACCTGGCGATCTCATACGAGCCCGAGGTGCTGCGCGCCCGCGACCAAGGGCTCAACGTGGTCGCCGTCGGCGCGGTGGTGCAGAAGCCACTCACCTCGATCATCTCGCTGCCAGAGGCGAAGATCCGCGAGCCCGCCGACCTGAAGGGCAAGACCGTCGGCACGGCCGGGATCGACTACCAGTCGGCCTACCTCCAGACCATCCTCGACGAGGCGAACGTGCCGCGCGACTCGGTCAAGGAGCGCAACGTCGGCTTCAGCCTGACGCCGGCGCTGCTGACCGGGAAGGTCGACGCGGTGCTGGGCGCGTTCTGGAACTACGAGGGCGTCGAGCTGAGGCTGAAGGACAAGCACCCGCGCATCATCCGGATGGACGAGGCCGGGGTGCCGACCTACAACGAGCTGGTGCTGGTGGCGAACGCCGACGCGCTCGAGCGCGAGGGCGACAAGATCCGCGCCTTCATCGGCGCCCTCTCGCGCGGCGTGCGCGACCTGCGCGCCGACCCGGACAAGGCGACCGACGCGCTGCTCGAGGCCAACCCGGACCTCGACCCCGAGCTCCAGAAGGCCTCCGTCGAGGTGACGCTGCCGCTGTTCGTGGCGCCCCCGGGCAAGCCGTTCGGCTGGCAGGACCCCGACGAGTGGGACGCCTTCGGGGCCTGGATGCAGGAGAAGAACCTGCTGGAGAACCCACCCGACGTGCGCTCGTCCTACGACAACGAGCTGCTGCCGGGCTCAGGCCTCTGACTCGTCCAGCTCGAGCGAGAGCGAGTTGATGCAGTAGCGCTGGCCGGTCGGCCCCGGGCCGTCCGGGAAGACGTGGCCCAGGTGGCTGCCGCAGCGGGCGCAGGTGACCTCGGTTCGGATCATCCCGTGGCTCGAGTCGGGGTGCAGCTCGACGGCGTCGGCCACCGCCGGCTCGGTGAAGCTGGGCCAGCCGGTGCCCGAGTCGAACTTGGCGTCCGAGCTGAACAGCTCGTTGCCGCACGCGCCGCAGCGGTAGATCCCGTCGGCGTGGGAGTAGGTGTAGGCACCGGTGAACGGCGGCTCGGTGCCCTTCTCACGTAGGACGTGGAAACGCTCGGGGCTCAGCTCCGCGCGCCACTCCTGATCGGTCCTCTCGAGCTTCTCGGCCATGCCTCAAAGGTACCGACGATGCAGCGCGTAGATCCCGGCCAGGGCGGCGTGCTCGTCGTAGGGGGCGAAGAAGTCGCGCACCTCGTCCTCGGTGGCGCGCCGCCCGAGGCCGGCCAGAACGCCGACCAGCTTCACGTAGGCGAGGTCGAGCGCGGGCAGCATGTCGTCACGGCCCTGACCCTCGAAGGCGAGCATCTCGATCGTCCAGTTGCCGATGTTGGGGATGGCCTTCAGGCGCAGCCAGGAGGGCTCGTGGTCGGCCAGGTCGGCGCGGCCGGAGGCGACCTCGCGCGCCGCCCGCACGAGCGCGATCGAGCGCTTCGGCGCCAGCCCGCAGGCGTCGAGCTCCGCCGGCGCGCAACGCGCCACCCGCTCCGCGAGCGGCGGGCAGCGCAGCGCCCCGCAGCGCGATCCGAGCCGGCGCACGATCTGGCGCTCGATCGCGGCCGCGCGGCGCCCCTCGATCAGCTGCTCGCAGACCGCCCAGGCGAGCGCCTCGAACGGCTCGGGCCGCCGCCGCGGGCGCAGCCAGGGGCGGCGCCGGATCACCGGCCCGATCAGCGGGTCGCGCCGAAAGCGGCGGTGGAAATCGCCCAGGTCGTGGTCGGTGCCGAGCGCGAAGCGCATCCGCTCGACGCCCGCCAGCGCCGCTCCCCGGCTGGGCGCGTCGGCTCGGAAGCGGACCGCGCCGCCGGCGATCCAGGCTCGCACGACCGCGGCCTCGCCCTCCGCATAGACGACACGCACCAGCGCCCCGCCATCCGAGCGCAGCACGCCGTCGCGGCCCGCGGTGGGCAGCCGGTAGACCCCCACGGGAGCGACGTCGACTTCGACCGTGGCGGCTATCGGTCCTTGAGCAGGTGGATGTCGACCAGGAACGAGCGCGACGCCGCCACCTCGGTGCGCCGGCCGCGCCCGCGCGGGCCGCCGAGCCGCAGCGACTGGGCTGCGCGCGGGCGCCGCAGCACCCTCACGAGCACGAAGCAGGCGACGCCGAGCAGGAAGCCGCCCGTGGCCGCCGCCACCGCCGCCGGCAGCGAAACCGGCCGGGCGCGCTCGATCGGTCGCGGCTCGGCGAGGACGGGCAGGGGCCGAACCTCGGCCTCGGGCTCGTCCTCGACGGGGTCCGGAAGGGCGTCTGGTTCAGCCACCCGGCGAACATACCAGCGGGATCGAACGGCAGCGCTAGAGCGCGCGCTCGTAAACCCGGTATTTCTTGTTGATTCGTCCGCCGAGGGCCTCCATGCCGCGGTTGAGGCCCTTGTTCTTCTCCAGCACCCAGCCGCCCTCGCCCCACTTGATGCGCGAGCGCTCGGACTGGCGGAAGTGCTCGATGTAGAAGCCGGCGGCCACGCCGGTGTGCTGGAAGGCCGGCTTGACGCCCAGGAAGCCGATCCGGCAGCGGTCGACGATCCGCTTGCGGCGCAGGTAGTGCCACCAGCCGAGCGGCAGCAGCCGGCCGTTCATGCGGGCCAGCACCTGGTTGATGTCGGGGACCGTGATCGCCACGCCGACGGTCTCGCCGGCGGCGTTCTCCGCGTACATGAACCAGTCACGGTCGAAGACGAGGTGCATCTCCTGGGCGTAGGCGTCGAGGTCCTCTTTGCCGTACGGCACGAAGCCCCAGTTGCGCGCCCAGGCCTCGTTGTAGATCTCGGCGAAGGAGTCGAGGTGCTTGCGCAGGTGGCGCCTCGACATCCGGTGGATCTTGATCTGGTGCTTGGGCTCGAGGTTGTCGGCCAGCTCCCAGATGATCGGCAGGATCTTCTCCTTGTTGCCGATCTTCATCTCCCACATGAACAGGTCGACGACCTTCTCGAAGCCGATCTGCTCGAGCAGTACGTGGTAGTAGGGCGGCTGCCAGGGCTCGCGCACCATCGGCTCGGCGTCGAAGCCCTCGATCAGCACGCCCAGCTCGTCGTTGGTGGTGAAGTCCATCGGCCCGACCAGCCGGTCGCGGCCGCGTTCGCGCAGCCAGGCGGCCGCGGCGTCCACCAGCGCCGCGAGGATGTCGGGGTCCTCCTCGAACTCGAGGAACCCGAACATGCCCCAGCTGTTGTCGTGGATCTCGTTGAAGTTGCGGTCGATCTGAGCGCTGACCCGGCCGACCACGCGCCCGTCGCGGCGGGCCAGGAACAGCTCGGCCTCGCCGTGCTTGAAGAACGCGTTGAAGCGCGGGCTCAGGAACAGGTGCCGCTCCAGCTTGAGCGGGGGGATCCACGGCGTCCCGGTACCATGCAGCCGGAACGGCAGATCTATGAACTGGCGCCTGTCCGCCAGCGAGCGGACCGGTCGGACCTCAACTGACACGGCGCGCCACCCTACATGCCCACCGCCATCGATCTCTTCGAAAAGGCTCGCCGGCACGAACGCCTGGAGCAGCTGCGCGCGGCGCGCGAGCACGACCTGATGCCGTACTTCCGCGTCGTCGAGGCCGAGCCCGGCCCGGTCGCGCTGATGGAGGGCAAGCAGCGGATCACGCTCGGGTCGAACAACTACCTCGGCCTCACCGGCGACCCGCGCGTCAAGCAGGCCGCGCGCGACGCGCTCGACCACTACGGCACCGGCCTGACCGGCTCGCGCTTCATGAACGGCACGACACCGTTGCACCTGGAGCTCGAGCGCGAGCTGGCCGAGTGGATGGGCACCGAGGACGCGCTCGTCTACACGACCGGCTACCTCGCCAACACCGGCGCCATCGGGACGCTGCTCGAGCCGGGCGACACGGTTGTCTGCGACACCGGTGACCACGCCTCGATCCTCGACGCGGTGTCGCTGTCGCGGGCGCGGGTGCGGCCGTTCCGGCACAACCGGCTGGACAAGCTCGAGTCGATGCTGTCACGCGCCGAGTCGGACGGCGGCGGCGTGCTGGTCGTCGTCGACGGTCTCTTCTCGATGGAGGGCGACCTCTCTCCACTGCCCGACGTGACCGCGCTCTGCCGTGAGCACGGCGCCCGCCTGATGGTTGACGAGGCGCACGCGGTCGGAGTGCTGGGCGAGCGCGGCGCCGGCTCGACCGAGCTGCTCGACTGCGAGGACGAGGTCGACCTGCGCATGGGCACCTTCTCGAAGTCGCTCGCCTCCTGCGGCGGCTTCATCGCGGGCCCGCACGACGTGATCGACTTCCTGCGCGTCCAGTCGCGCTCGTTCATGTTCACGGCCGCGGCGGTGCCGGCGGCCACGGGCGCGGCGCTGGGCGCGCTGCGCATCATCCGCTCCGACGAGGGCGCCGAGATGCGCGCCAAGGTGCTCGACAACGCGCGCTACCTGCACGAAGGGCTGGGGGCGCTCGGGTACGGCGTGATGGAGCCGAACCGGCTGCCCGACGGATCGGCGCTGGTGACGCCGATCGTGCCGGTGGTGGTCGGCGACGACTGGAAGGCCGTGCTGCTCTGGAAGGCCCTCTACGACGCCGGCGTCTACGTGAACGTCGCGATCTACCCGGCCGTGCAACGCGGCGGCGCGCTGCTGCGGACGTCCGTGATGGCCACGCACGAGCGCGAGCACCTCGACCGCGCGCTGGAGATCTTCGGCCGGGTCAAGGACGAGGTCGAGGCGATGACGCCGCCCGATGTCGCCTGAGCGCCTCCGCGACGGCGCGCAGATCGAGATCCGGCCGATCGTCCCCGCGGACCGCGAGGAGCTCGCGGCCGGGATGCGGCGGCTCAGCCCCGAGTCCCGTTACCGGCGCTTCTTCTCGCCCACGAGCGAGCTGAGCGATGCTCAACTGACCTACCTGACCGAGGTCGACCACCACGACCACGAGGCGCTGGTCGCGCTCGACCCGGAGAGCGGCCACGGGATCGGTGTGGCCCGCTTCGTGCGCCTACCGGAGGACGCCGAGACGGCCGAGGTCGCCGTGGCGGTGGCCGACTCATGGCAGGGCCGCGGCGTGGCGACCGCCCTGCTCGACCGGCTCGCCGAACGCGCCCGCACCGAGGGAGTGCGGCGCTTCAGCGCCGACATCCTGGCCGAGAACCGCCCGATGCTGGACCTGATCGGCGAGATCGGCGAGGCGCAGGTGATCGAGCGCGACCAGGGCACGGTCACCGTCGTCGTGGAGCTGCCGCCCGAGGGGATCGGAGCGGCGCTGCGGGAGGCGCTGCGGGCGGCGGCGCGCGACCTACTGCGCGTGCCGTATCTGCTGAGCAGCGGGGCCGCCCGAGGGCCGGCCCCGCAGCCGCGTCACCACCGCCGCTAGCCCCGGCGGCAGGCGGCCGTCCGTCGACAGCCACGAGCCGGCCAGGATCAGCAGCAGGCCGGCGACGACGCCGGTGGTCACGTGCTCGTCGAGGATCGCGACCCCGAGCGCCAGGGCCACGACGGGGTTGACGTAGGTGATGATGCTCGCGCGGCTGGGGCCGATCTCGGCGATCAGGCTGAGGTAGAGCAGGAAGGCGACCGCGGTGCAGACGAGCCCGAGCACCACGACCGAAGCAAGCGCCTCGCCGTCGGGCGCCTCGCTGGGCAGGCCGACGATCGCGAAGGGCAGCAGCATGAGCGCGGCAATGCCGAGCGCGCCGGCCACCGGGCCGAGGGGATCGCTCGAGCTGAAGTGGCGGTTCGCGATCAAGGGACCGATCGCATAGCCCACCGCCCCGCCGAGGACGGCGAGCGCGCCGACCAGCTCGCTGACTCGGCCGCCGATGTCGATCCCCACCAGCGCGACCACGCCGGCCAACCCGATCAGCATGCCGATGAAGCGGCTTCGCGTGGGCTGCTCGTCGCGGGCGAACCGCAAGGCGAGGGCCGCGATCACCAGTGGGACGGTGGCGATCAGGATCGCGGCCAGCGAGGAGGAGACGCGCTGCTCGCCGAACGCGATCAGGAAGAACGGCATCGTGATCTCGAACAGAGCGAAGGCCGCCAGCCAGCGCACCGGCGCGCCCCGCAGGGCGCCCTTCCGCCAGGCGACAGGCAGCAGCACCGCCGCGGCGAGCGCGACGCGCGACCACGCCACGAAGCCCGGCGACAGGTCCTCAACCGCCAGCTTGATGAACAGGTACGGCACGCCCCAGACAACGGACACGGCCGCGAACAGAACCCAGCCGCGCGCGGTCATGCGATGGCTCTCAACAGCGCGGCGGTCACGGCTGCCACCACGATAACCACGAGCAGCGGCGCCTTGAGCAGGACCGCGGTCCCCGCCGCCGCAAGCCCGGCGCCGCGCTCGTCGAGCACCAGCTCGCCGTCGGCGGCAAAGGCATTGGTAGCCACCAACGCCGCGAGCAGCGCGGGCGCCAGCAGCTCGAGCACGCCCGCGGTCCCCTCGGGCAGGGTCCGCCCCGACGCGAGCACCGGCCCGGCCCCCTTGATCGCCACCGTCGCCAGCCCGACGACCGCGACCGCCAGCCAGACGGAGCTCATCGCCTCAGCCCCACCAGGCAGGCGACCGTGGCCGCGATCACCGGGATGCCGGCCGGGGTGACCGGCGTCAGCGCGAGCGCGATGCCGGCGCCCAGCAGCGCCGCGGCCATCCGCTTGCGGCTCAGCACGAGAGGGGCGAGCAGGGCCAGGAACAGAGCGGGGAAGGCGGCGTCGAGACCGAGCGTGGCCGGGTCGGCGAGCGAGTCGCCCGCCACCACGCCGATCGCGGTGCCGCCGCTCCAGCCCACGTACAGCCCGAGCCCCGCGCCGATCAGGACGCGCCTGTCGAAGCGGCCGTCGCGCTGGGACAGCGCCCAGCTCTCGTCGACCAGCAGCTGCGCCTCCACCAAACGGCGCAGCCAGCCGCCCCGAAACGCGTCCGCGGCCGCCAGCGCCATCGGCCCGTAGCGGGCGTTCAGCAGGATCGCCGCGGCGATGGCCGCCGCCGCGGTCCCGCCGGCGCTCATCACCGTGACGACGGCGAACTGCGCCGAGCCGGCGAACGTGGTCAGCGACATCACGATCGCGGCCACGCCGTCGAACCCGGCCGCCTGCGAGAGCACACCGAAGGAGATGCCGAATGCGAGCACCGCCGGCATCAGCGGAGTGATCGCGCGCAGACCTGCGCCGTAGCCGCCGAGGCTGGGCCGTGCGATTACGCTGGCATCCGGCATAGGGGCGAGTACGCTACGTGCTATGTGGAGGAATGGCGTTCTCATCGAAGGGAATTCGGAAATTGAGCGATCCAGGCGAACTTGATGCTGTCGACCGGGCTCTACTACTCGAGTTGCAGAACGATGCGCGGCAGACCAACAAGGCGCTCGCCGACAAGGTCGGGGTGGCGCCGTCGACATGCCTCGAGCGGGTGCGCGAGCTACGCGCCCGCGGCGTGATCACCGGGTTCACGGCCACCGTCGACCCCGCGGCCGTCGGCCGGCCGATGGAGGCGATCATGTCGATCCAGCAGGCGTCAGCTCAGCGCCAGGCGACCGAGAACCTGCTCGAGCACGCGTCCTCTCTGCCCGAGACGGTTCGGGTCATGGCGCTCACCGGCACGACCGACTTCATCGTCCACGTGGCCGTGCGCGACATGGATCACCTGCGCGACCTCGTCTGGAGCCTGATCGAGCGGCGCGAGGTCGGCCGCATCCAGAGCTCGCTCGTGCTGGCGCAGGTCGAGGGGCCTAGCTTGAGGCCGCTGGACGACTGAACAGCCGGGTCAGCAACCTGTGGTCGAGCCGCTTGCGCCGCGGCTCGAGCTGCTCGCGCAGCACCCTGACCACCGCCCCCGTGCGCTCGAAGGGATCGGCGACGACGCTGCCGTCCATGCCCATCGCGGCCACCAGCCGGCCCTGCACCTCGGCGAGCAGCACGTCGCCGTGGGGAGCGGGCTTGCTGTCGAGCTCCGCAAGGCGGCGGATGCGGTCGCGGTCTGCCTCGGTCGATAGCTTGATCGTGACGCTCATGTAACCACCTTTCCCGGTTAGACGGTATTGTAACACCGTCTATCATGGATAGCTAGTTATGCCGCCCGGCGATTCGACACCCGAGAAGACGGCGCCCGCCCCGCTGGAGCTGGTTCAGCGCTTCGTGAACAGCGTCGACCTCGAGAGCGGCGAGGACGAGCTCACCGGGCCCGCCGAGCTGCGCGACTGGCTGGCCGAGCGCGACCTGATCGCGAGCGACACGAGCGTCACGCGCGCCGAGTTCGAGCGCGCGATCGACGTGCGCGAGGGCCTGCGCGCGCTGCTGATGGCCAACAACGGGAAGGCGTCCGACCCCGAGCGGGTGGCCCGGCTCGACCGAGCGGCCGAGCGCGCGGGCGTGCGCGTGGTCTTCGAGGCGGGCGCCGACCCGCGGCTGGCGCCCGACGCCGGCGGCGTGGACGGCGCGATCGGACACCTGCTCGCGATCGTCGCCGGGGCGGCCGAGCAGGGCACCTGGCGGCGCCTGAAGGCCTGCCCCCGCGACGTCTGCCACTGGGCCTTCTTCGATCACTCCAAGAACCGCTCCGGCCGCTGGTGCCAGATGGAGGTCTGCGGGAACATCGAGAAGGCACGCGCCTTCCGTGAGCGATCGCGCGCGAAGCGCAGCTAGATCGCCCGCGCGCACGCCCCTGGCCGACGCTCCACGGCTGGCTCGGGGCGCGAGCCCCCAGATGTCTTCACTCGATCGTGTGGACCTTGAAGAGGTTCGTGCCGCCCGAGGTCCCGGCCGGCAGCCCGGCCGTGATCCCGATCTTGTCGCCGACCCCGGCCAGGCCGACCTCGCACGCGGCGTCGGCGCAGCGGTCCATCAGGTCGAGCGTCTGGAGCGGCTCGTCGTTGTGGCGCGGATGGACGCCCCAGAGCAGCTGGCACTGGCGGACCACCGACTGGTTCGGCGACAGGGCCAGCACCGGCGCCCGCGGCCGGTAGGCCGAGATCAGCTTCACGGTCGTCCCCGAGTTGGTCGGCGACACGATGCACTTGAGCCCGAGCTGGTAGACCGCGCCGACGGCTCCGAATGCGATCGCGTGGTACTGGTTGTTCGCCTGCGGACCGCGCTCGGCCAGCCAGCGCCCGTAGGGGAGCTCGCGCTCGGCGGTGCGCGCGATCGAGGCCATCATCTCGATGGCCAGCACCGGGTGGCGGCCGACGGCGGTCTCCTGGGACAGCATCACCGCGTCGGTGCCGTCGAAGATCGCGTTGGCCACGTCGGCCACCTCCGCGCGCGTGGGGCGGGTCGAGTGCACCATCGATTCGAGCATCTGGGTCGCGGTGATCGTCGGCTTGGCGCGCCGGCCCGCCACCGCCAGCAGGCGCTTCTGGACGAGCGGCACCTCCTCGATCGGCAGCTCGATGCCGAGATCGCCGCGGGCGATCATGATGCCGTCGGCCGCGTCGACGATCTCGTCGCCGTTGGCGGCCGCCTGGGGCTTCTCGATCTTCGCGATCAACGGCACGTCCGCTCCGCGGGCGGCGAGGTGCTCGCGCACCGGGTCGAGGTCCTCGCGGCGGCGGACGAACGAGAGCGCGAAGAAGTCGAGGCCCATCTCGAGCCCGGCGTCGATCAGCTCGATGTCCTCGGCGCTCACGGCCGGCAGCGAGACCGTGACGTTGGGCAGGTTGAGCCCCTGCCGCGAGGCGACGCTGCCGCCCACCTCGACCTTGGTGACAACTTCCTGGTCGGAGACCTCGTCGACCCGCAGGCGCACCGCGCCGTCGGCGAGGTAGCAGACGTCGCCGGCGTCGACCAGCTCGGCGAAGCCGTTCCAGGCGACCGGCAGCCGTTCGGGGGTCCCCTCGATCGCGGCCGGGGTCAGCACGACCCGCGTGCCGCGGCCGAGCTCGGCGACGCCGCCGGCCACGGGGCCGAGCCGAAGCTTCGGCCCGGGCAGGTCTCCGAGGATCGCCACCTCGCGCCCGGCGCGCTCGGCGGCCACGCGGATCCCGGCCGCGGTCTCGGTGTGCTGCTGGCGCGTCCCGTGCGCGAAGTTGAGCCGGGCGACGTCCATGCCCGCGACGATCATCGCCGTCAGGACGTCCGGATCCTGGGACGCGGGACCGATGGTGGCGACGATTTTCGTCTGGCGCATGACCGCCTTGGAACATACACACGAAAAGCCCGCTCTTAGCGGACGGGTGGCCTTCTGTTCGGTTGACGCCTCCGCGCCTGGCGGCTTTGATTGGCCGCGGCCTCCGACGGTTTGGGCCAGTACGCGAGAGGGCTGGCGCTGGCGGCGGGTCGGGTCCCCGACCGCCTGCAAGGAGCCCACCTCTCGAGTCGGTCCAAAAGTCGCCGGAGACGCCACCGGGGAACTGCATCCGTTTTGAACGCACAGCATGTGCGGGGAGGTCTGATGGGCAACTCTGCCACGGTCAGCGCTGGTCAAGAGCAGCATCTGCGCGCGCTCGAATACGCGAATCGCGTTCGGCTCGCGCGAGCTCGGATGAAGCGCAAGATCGCCGCGGGGGAACTGTCGGTGACGGAGGTTGTCCTTAACTGCCCCTGGCAGGCGCACAGCATGTCGATCAGTGACCTGCTGATGAGCCAGAAGCGCTGGGGGCGGACACGCTGCCGTCGGTTGCTCGTGTCCTTGGGTGTCCCCGAGAACAAGCAGGTGGGGACGCTCACGGAGCGCCAGCGTCTTGCGCTGGCCGCGGTCTTGGCCGCAAAGAACGCCCCGGCAGATGCGGAGCAGCAGTGCGAGGCACGGCCCGTTTCGGCGGAGCGCGTGCCGGCGCTGTCCGCAGCCTGAACCGGAGCTGAGTGGGTAGGCGGCCGGGGCCCACATCCCGGCCGCCGCGCTCTCAGCCCCCTACGACTCCCTGACCGACGGCCAGCTCCAGGATGTGCCCGTCAGGGTCGCGCAGGTAGATCGACTTGAAGTGGGCGCGGTCCATCACGTCGGTGCAGGGCACGCCTCGCCCGCGCAGGTAGTCGCGCCACTCGACCAGCTCGGTCTCCGACTCGACCGCCAGCGCGAAGTGGTGCGTTGAGCCGCGCCCGACCGTGCCCTCCTCGAGCTCCGGGTACTCGAGGCAGGTGACCAGCGTGCCGGCGCTGCCGCGCTCATCCCCGAACAGCAGGTGGCGCGCCCGCCGGTCGTCCTCGTTCACTGTTCGCTCGACGAGACGCATCCCGAGCAGGTTGCCGTAGAAGTCCGCCGCCCGCTCGACGTCGGCGCAGATCACGGTCACGTGGTGCAGGCCGCCAAGCCGCGGCCGGCGCTCGTTCACCGGAAGCCGAGCCCCCCGGAGCGGCGCTTGAACAGCTCGCGCATCGCGTAGAAGGCGGCGCCGAAGACGGCGGCGCCGGTGAGCATCAGCACCCACACCTTGACCGGGCCGAGGCCGAGCGCGACCGCGGTGTCGACCGCGAACGCCGCCACCCCGGCCAGCAGCGCCGAGTGCGAGCGATAGCCGGCCAAGTGCTCGCGCAGCGCCAGCTCGCCGCCGCCGAGCGAGGCCAGCAACAACCCCGCGGCGACCCGCTCCTCGCCCCTGTCCGTCCCGCTCAGAAAGCCCCAGACCATCACGACGATGCCGAGCAGGATGACGAGCTCGGACAGCGGGAAGCTGCCCCATGGGGCCGGCGGACGGTCCGATGCCGGCCGGCGGCGGGGTGCCGGCGCGCGGCGCGCGGCGTCGCGCTCGGCCCGCGTCGTCAGACCGCCGCGCTTGCGGGTCCTGCGTCCCATGTCAGGTGGCTAACGGACAGCCGGAGCTGATGACCACGCGCCACCAGCCCATCAGCATGCCGATGAAGCTCCAGCGCGGGCGCACGTGCCAGTGCTTGCAGCCGGGCTCGCCGATGTCCTCGTTGGCCACGCGGACCCACTTGTGGGCGGCCGGGTCGAGCAGCATCTCCTCGATCAGGCGCCGGTACTGCTCCTCGCTGTAGGTGCGCTCCGAGAGAGCGCGGCGCGCGTGCTGCACGCAGCCGGCGAGGTCGTCGCGCAGCTCCTCCAGCTCGTCGAGCGACAGAAGCCGCGGGCCGCCGCGGCCGGTCACGCCGAGCGCAAACCCCTTGCGCGGCCAGACCGAGCAGAACAGCTGAGCCAGCTCCTCCTCGAGGCGGGCGACCTGCGCGAGCAGCGACCTGCGGGCGGCTCGCTCGTCGGGAAGCGTCCGCGGAAGGACCGGCGGCGCTTGCTGAAGCAGCACGGATCAAGTGTAAAGCGTCTCCGCGGCGGTCCACAAGGCTTCCTCGACCGCGATCGGGGGCACTCCCTTGACGCGCAGCGCGCACAGCGTCATGCGCCGCGTCTCCCAGGTGACGCCCGCGTCGTGGGCAACCTCGCCGAGCACGATCGCGACCGGGCGCAGGTCGTCGGCCACGACCAGCTGGCGGTCCGACAGCGGGCGCACGCCGGCGAGCTGCTCGCCGGAGCGTGCCAGCCGCAGGCCCAGCTCGCCGACGAGCTTGTCGGCATCGAGCGCGAACACCGGAACGCCGGTCTCCGCGATCGCGATCGTGAGCGCGTCGTCGACGAGGTTCTCGCTCTTGAGGCCGCCGTGGCGCAGCCGCTCGACCGCGATCGCCTCGACCGGCGTGCGGTCGGTGTCGGGGTCGATCCCGACCTGGCGTGAGAAGACGCGGTAGGCCCAGGGCACGGCGTCCTGGCGCATGTGGATCACCTTCGCGCCGGTGTATCGGTCGGCGAGCCGGCGCAGCCGCTCCTTGACGTCGCGCGTGCTCTTGCGCGGGCGGGCCTCGAGCGGCGTGTGCACCAGCCCGAGCTCGGGGAAGTCGCCGGCCAGCTCGGCCTCGACCCAGCCCTCTGCGAGCTGGAGCTCCATCAGCCCTCGATCCGCTCGGCGAGCCGGCTCAGCTGGTCCTCGGTGATGTTGCCGAGCTTCGTCGTGGCGACCTTGCCGCCGGCGCGCGCGAAGACCGTCGTGGGGCAGCCGCCGACGCGGTAGAGGTTCGCCACCGCCCCGTCGCGGTCGATGGCGACGGGCTGCTTCCAGCCGCGTTCCGCGACGAGCGCGCGCACCTGGTCGCGCTTCTTGTGGGTGAAGAAGACCGTCGCGAAGTTCACTCCCGGGAGGTCCCCCATCACGCGCTCGGTGCGGTCGACCTGCGGGTAGCAGTCGGCGCCGCGGTCGAAGATGAAGGTGAGCACGAGCGGCTCCTTGCGCAGGTCGCAGACGTTGACCACCTCGGCCGAGTGCAGACTGCACGCGGGCCGCGTGCCGGCCTGGTCGGAGCAGTCGGCGGACCGCTGGCAGACGTTGGCGTCGCCCTCCAAGTTGCCGAGCGCATTGGGAGCCGCGAATGCCTTCAGCGTGCTGCCGCGCCGGGGGCCGCCGGTGCCCGATCCCTCGTTCGGCAGCGTCTGGAAGAACAGCACGATGCCCAGCACCATCAACATCACGATCCCCACCGCCCAGGCGTACTTGTTGCCCGGCCGTGGGACGTCGGGGCGGCGGGGCGGCCCTTCGGGGTGAGTGCGGTCGCGCTCGGCGAGCCGGTCGCCGATCTGGGCGCGGCGCTCGGCGCCGAGGTCCTCGAAGCGGTCGCCGGTCACGGCGCGTCGGCCTGCACGCGGCGGCGGCGCGGCAGCAGGTCGCGGATGCGCAGCGCGCCGCGCTGCTCGGCCCAGATCAGCGCGGCCGGCAGCACGACGAGCACGCCGAGCAGGGAGACCGTCAGGTCCACCACCGTCACGATGCCGAAGTCGCGCAGCATCCGGATGTCGGAGGCGATCAGGGCCGCGAAGCCGGCGATCGCGGTCGCGCCCGAGGCCAGCACCGCCGCCCCGGTCGACGCGTAGGTGAGCTCGATAGCGCGCGCCGGCCCCGCGCCGGCCTCGCGCTCCTGGCGGTAGCGCGCCGACAGCAGCACGCTGAACTCGGTGGAGATCGCGATCACGAGCGCGCCGAGCGTGACCGACATCGGGTTGAGGTCGACCTCCAGCGAGCCGGGCAGCAGGCCGAGCAGGAACAGCACGGCGCCCGACCAGCCCGTCGCGAGCGCGATCGGGATCAGCGGCACGGCGGCCTGACGCAGCGAGCGGCGCACCGCGAGCAGCACCAAGAAGACGCCGGCGAGTGCGGCGAGCAGCGTCAGCCCGCGCCGCCAGGGCGACGACAGCGCCGTGTTGGCCTCGGCGGCGAGCACCGGCAGACCGACCACGCCGGCCGTCACGCCGGGCGGCGGGTCGAGCCGCCGCTCGATGTCCTCGACGACCTCCTGCTGGCGGTCGAGCGGCATCAGCCGGATGCCGAACGCGAGGTTCGCGGTCTTGCGGTCGGCGGTCACGACGCCCTGGGAGAAGTAGGGCGGCACGGCGTCGAGCAGGCGGCCCACCTCGGCTTGGCCGGCGCCCGTGGTGCGGAACAGGTCCGGCAGCGACAGCGCCGGGCACAGCTCCGGCGCGTTGCGGGTCTGCGTGCAGCGCTTACCGGACCTGTAGCCGTGGGCGCGCAGCACCTCGGCCTGGAAGCGGCTCATCCAGGCCACCGTCTTGGGGGCGGTGATGTCGTCGGCCTGGACCATCACGTCGATCTCACCCGAGACGCCGGTCTCGTCCTGGAGCGCGTTCACGTCCTTCAGCGCCTGGAGGTCGCCGGGCACGAGCTCGCGCACGTCCGATACGACCTCGCTCTGGGTGTCGAGCGCCAGCCCCGCCACCGCCAGCGCGAACGCAACCGCCAGCACGCGACCGGGCCGCGCCAGGGCGACGCCAAGGGTCCGCCAGGCGCGGTCGGCCAGCCACTCGCCCGGGCGGGCCCAGAGCGCCGCGATCCGCGCCCGCAGGCGCGGCAGCGCCGGCGGCGCCGGCTCGCCCGCCCCGAAGCGCACCAGCGCGGCGAAGCCCGCGCACAGCGCGCAGGCGAGCGCCAGCGCGATGCCGAGCACGAGCAGCGCCCCGAAGCCGCGCACGAGCGGGACCGGCGACAGCAGCAGGACGAGGAAGCCGACCGCCGTCGCCACCCCGGCGGTCAGGATCGTCGGCCCCCCGGCAGCCGCGGCGGCCGCGGCGGCGGCGCGCGGGTCGGGGGAGCGTGTCCGCTGCTCGTCGAAGCGGGCGTGGAACTGGATCGCGTAGTCCACGGCCAGGCCGATCAGCACGGGGAGCACCGCGATCGAGCCCATCGTCAGGCTGCCGCCGGCCAGCGACAGCGCGCCGAACGTGAGCGCGGCGGCGGCCAGCGCCAGCGCGAGCGGCAGTAGCCGCAGCCTGGTCCGGAACACGAGCGCGAGCGTCGCCGCCATCACCAGCAGCGCCGCGCCGAGCAGCGCGACGATCGAGCTCTGCACCGCGTCGGCGAGCCCCTCGCTGACGACCGGCACGCCGGTGACCAGGTAGCTGGCGCCGCGGCGCGGGCGGAACTGCTTCTGCTCGGTCGCGGTGCGGAACAGATCGATCGCACGGCGACGCTCGGCGTCGCTCAGGTTCGGCTTGAGCCGAATCGTGATCATCGCGGCGTTCTTCGAGGGGAACAGGTAGGCGAAGCGCGACTTCGGCAGGCCGGGGTCGCCCGCGCTGCTGTCGAACACGAGCGCCGACACGAAGTTGGGGTCGTCGATGCGTGGGACGCCGGTGATCCCGTACTGGAGCGCCAGCTGCAGCACGTACTGGGTGAACTGGGCGTTGACCGCCTCGGCGGCGGCGTTGGCGAGCCGCTCCTGCTCGGCGGGCGGGTCGCCCCGGCGCTGCGAGAGCTTGCGCGCGGCCCGCGCCGCGGCCTGTCCCTGCCGCTTGGCGGCCGCCTGGCGCTTGGCGAGCTCGTCCCGGATGCCGTTGACCGCCGTGTTGATGAAGGTCGCCGGACCGAACACGACCTTGGCCGGCTTTGCCGCGGCGATCTCGCGGCAGACCGGCGGCAGACTGCCGAGCCCGTCGTCGGTGTCGGGCACGTTGCCGGACAGGCAGCCCTCCAGCCGCAACACCCGCGCGAGGTCGGCCGTGAGGACGGTGTTGGCGAGGTCGCCCCGCACGAGCACGACCACGGCGTCGTCGCCGAAGCTCTGCTTGAAGCGCTCGGTTGCCTGGAACGTATCCGAGTCGCTGTCGACCAGCGTGTCGGTCGCGGCGCTTGGCTCCAGCCGCAGCGCGAGCGCCGCGCCGCCCAGCGCCAGCACCCCCGTCACGGCCAGCACGAGCACAGGACGGCGCGTGACCGCCGCCACGATGCGTGCGAACGCGTTCCCCCTCACTTGGGTCAGGGTAGTGCTAGGGCAGCGGCTCGAGATGCGGGAACTGCCCGCTCTGCCCGACCACCTGCCCGAGCGGCGTCTGCGGATCGCACGGCGGGGCCGCGTTGCGGTTGATGGTGCCGCCGAACGTGTAGTAGTTGATCTGCGCGACGACGCCGGCCGGCAGCCACGGCTCGAGCGGCGCGGGCGGGTTCGGCACCGCGAGCGTGCCGCAGCCCTGCGTCCCGAAGGTCTCGAGGTGGCCCTCGGTCTTCAGCTTCATGTAGCCGCCCGGCGCGATGTAGGGGTTCGAGCGGTTGGTCGCCAGGCGCGTCGGATACCCGGCCATGACCTCCGGGTTCTCCGGGTTCTGCGTGCGCAGGTAGTGGATGCGCTCCGAGCGGCTCTGCCCCGCGTCCGATGCCTGGGTCACCGCGGTGTCGTTTGCGAACAGCGCGGCGATCTCGCGCTTGTAGAGGCCCAGGTAGTCCACGATCGGGGTGAAGTTGCGCAGGAACGGGTCGAGCCGGCGCAGCAGCGGACGCGTGTTGTCGAGCACCTGCTCGGTTGCCGGCAGGCCGGTGCGCGACACCTTCACCAGCGGGCCGAGGTCCTGGAACAGGCCGCGCAGGTCGGGCGCCACCTTGTCGAGGTCCTGGAGCGTCGGCGACAGCTGGCGGGCCGCCGGGCGCAGCTGGTCGATCAGCGGGTTGGCGTCCTTCGCGAATTCGGTCAGGCGCCGGGTGGTCGTGCGGCCCTCGCGCAGGAAGGTCGGCAGGACCCGGAAGGTGTCGGCCAGCTCGGTGTCGCGTGCGGCGGTGGTCTCCCACACCTTGTTGGAGTTGACGATCAGGTCGCGCAGCTGGCCCTGGCGCTCGGTCAGCGCATCGAACACCTCGCCGGTGTCGCGCACCAGCGCGCGCGTCTCGGCGCTTTGGCGGTTGAGCACCTGGAGGACCTCGTCGGTCTGCTCGGCGAACGGGGTCAGCAACCCGAGCGAGTCGTTGATCGCCTCGGCGTTGTCTCCGACGGCCAGGCCCTGCTGGTCGAGCCAGACAGAGAACTGGCGGCGGGTCTCGGGCGAGAACGTGCGCAGGATCTCGTCGAGCTCGACGGTCTGGGAGACCTGGCCCTCGGGCAGCTTCCCTCCGTCGGCGAGCTCGGGCCCCTCGGGCGAGCCCGGCGTGATCTCGACGTAGGTCTCGCCCAGCAACGTCTTCTGGCGCAGGACCGCGCGCGTGTCGCGCGGGATCGGCGCGAAGCGCGAGTCGATCTCGAGCACGGTGTCGGTCAGGCCGGTCTGCTCGTTGGGCTCGACCGAGCGGACCCGGCCGACCTTCACCCCCGAGATGCGCACCTCGGCGCTCTGCGCCAGCTGTGTCGCCTCCGGGAAGGCAACCTTCACCTCGTAGCCCTTCGGCCGCAGCGGCACTGAGCCGCCGAAGGACAGCCACAGGAACAGCACGATCCCGAAGCAGGACAGCGTGAACGCGACCATCGTCAGGATCCGGCCGAGGCTGGGCGCCTGCTTGATCATGGCGTCACACTCTCCGGCGGGACCAGACTCGGCACCTCGTCGAGGGCGACCTCACTCGGGTTGGCCGTGAAGTTGCCCGGGCAGACCGTCCGCTCTGGCGGGAAGTTGGCCAGCCGCGTGAGCATGCCGAGCGCGGGGTTGCCTCGGACGATGCTCTCCAGCGTCGCGTAGTCGTTGCAGGTCAGCAGCACGATGCCGCGGGTCATCGGGCCGTGGGCGTCCTGCAGGGTCGACAGCAGGGCGCCGTTGTGGGCCGCCCACGCGCTCCAGAACAGGTAGGAGTCGCCGTTGGGCGGGTCGTAGGCCAGCTCGTTGAAGAAGCGGTTGAGGACCTTGAAGCTGCGCGTCAGCCGCGGCGTCACCGGTGCGAGCTTGGCCGTGGCGTTCTTGAGGTCGCGGACCGTCGGCTGGACGTCACGCGCGAACGGGCGCACCTGATCGCGGATGATCGGAGTGGTATCGCGCAGGAACGGCCGCTGTGCCCGCAGCGACGGCGCCAGCTCACGGGCGAACGGGCGCAGCTCCTCCAAGGCCGGGCCGAGCTCTCCGGCGAGCGTCGCGGTGTTGTTGAGCGTGGTCGTCGTCTGCTGCAGCGTGCTCGGGAACAGCTGGAGGGCCTCGCGCAAGGCCGACTCCTCCTGCGCGAACGCCTGGAAGTTGGCGTTGGCCGAATCGACCAGCCGGGCCAGCTGGTTGTCCTTTGTCCCGAGCTCGGTCGAGATCTGCTGGAACGAGTGGATCGCCCGCTTGATGCTGGTGCGCCGCTGCGCCAGCAGCTTGGTGAACTTGTCGGCGTCGCGGGCGGTCGGCTCGAAGCGCTTGAACGTCTCGCGTAGGTCGGCGGAGGCGCTCTGCCGGGTCGGCGTCGAGTCGTCGCGCAGGGCGGTGCCGCCGGCGTTGATCAGGATCTCCAGATACGCGCGCGTGTCGGTGTCGAGCGTCGAGAGCACCTCGTCCGCGTTCACGTCGGGCAGCGTGTTGGCGACCGAGATGCGTTCGCCCTCCTTGAGCGCCCCGGCGCTCTTGGTGCCCGGGTCGAGCGCCAGGATCATGTCCTTGAGACCGGTCTTCGGGCGCAGCAGGATCGTGGCGTCCTTGTCGATCGGCGCGTACTTCTCCTGGATTTGGAGGTTCACGACCGCGCGCCCGTTCTCCAGGTTGACCTCACCGACCTCGCCGACCTTGACGCCGGCCACGTTGACGGTCTGCCCCTGGCCGGGCACGACCGCCTGCGCGGTTGGCAGCTCGGCCTTGACCTCGTAGAAGTCGGTCCCGATCCCCGGCACCCAGGCCGGCAGGTAGAAGCGCTGGTTCGAGAGCAGGTAGGCCGTGATCCCGAGCGAGCCGACGAGCAGCACGATCAGCGCGATGAAGACCGGCAGCTGCTTCTTGATCTGCCGGATCACGGTCCGCCCCCGATGCGCGCCGCGTTCAGGTTCGGGACGGGCTGCTTGTAGCACTTGGCGTTCGGCTTGTACGGCGGCTTGGGGCCGCGTGCCGGGCGCGTGCCGA
This sequence comes from Thermoleophilaceae bacterium, assembly GCA_052038485.1. Classification (GTDB taxonomy): domain Bacteria; phylum Actinomycetota; class Thermoleophilia; order Solirubrobacterales; family Thermoleophilaceae; genus JACVRW01. The sequence goes on from JBQGCL010000165.1 coordinate 33,978, forward strand.
GCGGCGGCGAGGTGGCGTTGCCGTGGCGTGCCCCGAGCGCGCCGACGGCCCCGGTCTGGACCGGGTACGCGCCGCCACCCGGCTGGTAGCGGGTGTAGATGCCGTTGCCGGTGAAGTTCTGGCCGGCGCCGACGAAGCCCTGGAGCGCCTGCAGGAACTCCTGGTAGTTCTTCAGCCCGGTCGACAGCGCCCCGTCCTGAATCACGGTCTCGCCGCTGGGGAGCACGACGTTCGACTGGCAGCGGTTGAACAGGTCGAACACCGGCAGGAGCTGCAGCTGGCCGTCCACGAACTGGGCGAAGTCGTCGATCGCCGGCTGCAGGTCGTCGACCAGGCCCTGCAGCTCGCTCGGCCGCAGCAGCGCCCGCGTCTGGCGCACCCACGGGAAGCCGGCCTCGATCGTGGCGGGCGTCTCGCGGACCCCCGGGATCATCTCGAGCGCCCAGGCCCGGGTGGCGGGGAAGGCGGCGTTCAGGTTGTCGAGTGCCGGCCGCGCCGCCTCGAGCACCTTGGGCAGCTCGCGCACGGTCGCGGACAGGTCGGTCTCCTGGGCCGCCAGCGCGGTGGTGGTGATGTTCCAGTTGGTGAGCAGGTCCTTGAGGCTGCCCTCGCGGCTGGAGAGCGCGGCCGTGACCTTCTGCTGCCCGGCGATCAGCTTGGAGATGTCGTGCAGCTCGCTGCCGAGCGTGGCCTGGTTGACGATCGCCGACTGGCGCAGCGCGTCGGGGGCGTACTGGAGCGACTGGTTGAGCGCCTGGCCGGCCGTCTCGCCCTTGACGTCCGGGTCCTGGTCGTCGTCCTCACCCGGTTGCGGCTGGCCGTTGAGCGCGTCGCCGTAGCCGACGAGCAGGTCCTGAAGGTCCTTGCGGGTGTTGGCCTGGAGCGTGCCGAGCACCTGGTCGAGCTGGACCGGCGCCGAGGTCTGGCTGGCCGGGATCGTGTCGCCGTCGTCGAGCTCGGGGGCGGCCGAGGTGCCCGGCTTGACGTTCAGGAAGACGTTGCCCTCGAGGAAGATGCGCTCGCGCAGCTCGACCTGAGCGTCCTCGTGGATCGGCAGCGCCTCGTCCTTGAGCTTCATCGTCACGCGCACGCCGGGCGAGTCGCCGCCTAGGGACTCGACCTTGGCCACCTTGCCGACCTCGACGCCGGCGATGCGGACGGCGCTGTTGGTCTGGATCGGCGGCGCGTTCTGGAACACGGCCTCGAGCTGGAACGGCTTCGTGAACGGGATGTCCTTGGTGAAGCCGAGGTAGGCGAACACCAGGATCGCCACGATCGCGATCAGGCCGGCGCGGAAGGCGGTCATGCCGCTCGGCCGCCTCATTCGACGCTCGCCTTGGCCTTGGGCTGCTCCTGGGTCTTGGTGCCCTGGTTGCCCGGTGGGTTGCCGATGAGCGTCCTGCCGCGCGACTCGGAGTAGCGCTCGTTGCCCGCCTCGCACTCGCGCGTCTGGCCCGGCGAGGCCGTGTTCGGGTACGGGTTGGTGTGGAGGTGGTTCTCCTCGTTCGGACCGTTCGCCGGTGCCGAGGCCGGGCCGATCTCGTTGTTCGGGCCAACCGCGCCGTTGAGGTCGCTCGGGCTCGGCAGGATGATGAAGCGCTGCCAGGTGCCGTTCGAGTCGCCGTCGGAGAGGACGCTGGCGGCGTTGCGGAAGAACAGCGAGGCGTAGTTGCAGGTCGTCTGGACGGGCGTCAGGAAGGCGAGCGTCGGCTTCAGCGACGACGACAGCCGCGTCAGCTGCTGGACGCCCGTGCGCACGAGCGGGTCCTCGGAGAAGTCGGCCAGGCTCTCGAACACGTCCGCCAGCTGGGCGTTCATCGGGATCGTCTTGGGCAGCGTGCGCGTGCCCGCCTCGAACGCCTCGGCCAGGATCGGCGCGGAGTGCGGCAGCGTCGCGATGCCGGGCTTGAGCTCGCGGAAGAAGGCCGCGTTGTTGGCGAGGAACTTGCCCTGGAACGGGAACTCGCGGATGGCCAGCTCCTCGCTCGGCGGGCCCTCGGAGATGGTCTCCTGCAGGTAGGGCCGGGCAATCGAGGCGAGCGCGGTGAAGGTCGTGTCGAGGTTCACGAACAGGGCGGCCTGCGTCTCGGCCACCGGCGCCGCCTCGTTGGCGGCCTTGCCGAGCGCGCGGAAGAGGCGCCCGAGCCGCGTCTGGCGCGAGGCCAGGTTGGAGGCCACCGGCTCGAGGTCCCTGAGCAGCGGGATCAGCGCCGGGATCGCGCGGTTGAGGTCGCCGCCGCGGCCGGCCAGGCCGCCGCCGTAGCCGTTGATCGAGTTGCGCGATCCGGCCCGGGCCTTGTCGTCGAACATGTTGAAGAAGTCGTCCAGCTCGACGACCTCGGGCCGCGCCTGCTTGACCGGGATGACCGCGCCGGACTCGAGGTCCTTGCCGCCGCGGCCGGGGCTCAGCTCGACGTACTTGAGCCCGATCGCCGAGCGCGGCCGCACCAGCAGCGTGGTGTTGGCCTTGAGCGGCTCGATCTCCTTGTCGAGCTTCATCGTGATCTGCGCGTAGGTCGAGCCATCCGCTCGCCGCTTGGCCTCGATCTTCGAGACCTGGCCGACGCGCGCGCCGCCGATGCGCACCTCGAAGCCCTTGACCAGCTGAGCGCCGTTGGGCAGGTTCGCCTTCAGGTCGTAGGTCGGAACGAACGGCAGGCCGGTGTTCGCGTTGTAGGACAGGAAGACGGCGACGATCGTGACGAGCACGGTCACGGCGCCCACGAGCACCGGGCTGGCTGCGAGGCTGGCTGCGCCGCGCGTCCTCATCCCGAGCCTCCGAGCAGGTAGTCGAGCATCGGCTCGTTGCTCTGGACCGCCGGCGAGCCGGCCTTCGCACGGTCGCGCAGGCGCTTCAGGCCCTCGTTGCGCTGGCGCGTCTCGGAGCCGTCGCCGCCGTTGCCGAGCAGGCCCTGGAGCAGGGTGCCCTGCGGGGTGACGCTGCCCCGGCTCTTCTTTGCCTGTTCGCCGAACTTGGCGTTGCGGGGCTCGGCGGACGCGCTGCCGAACGCGCTGAAGAAGCGCGCGTTGCAGGCCTCGGTCGAGGCCGGTGTCATCACGTAGGTCGAGCAGCTGTTGGTCACCAGCCCGGCCCGCAGGTAGTGGCCGAGGGCGTCGAACCCGTTGGTGGTGAGCGCGAGGTAGTAGACGAAGTCGTTGATCCGCTCGATGCCCTTGGTCTGCTGCAGGCTCGCGGTCAGCAGATCGAGGTTCTTGGCCGCCGGGCCGGCCTGAGTCCCGAGCCGGCTCAGGTCCTGGATCAGCGGACGGGCCCGGATCAGCGCCGGCCGACCGGTCTCGAGGGCGTCGCCGAGGCTTGGGAAGCTCTCGTTCGCCGCCGTCGAGACGGTTCCGAGGTTCTTGATCAGGTCGTCCATCTTCGGCGCCGCCGCACCGAGATCGCGCGCCACCGGCGTGCCCTGGACGGCGAACTCGTTCAGGTCGACCATCAGCGGCTTCAGCTTGCGCAGGAACTCGGGCAGCCGGTTGATCCCGCGGCTGATGTCGGCGCGCCGCTCGGCGGAGGCCTCGCCTGTCGCGTTGGCCTGAACGATCCAGTCGGACACGCGGCGCCGCTCGCGCGCCAGCGGGCCGAGCGCCTCGGCCGAGTCGCGCGCCAGGTTGGCGAGCGTGCGGTTCTGGCTGGCGAGGACGGCCAGCAGCTTGTCCGTTTCGCGCAACGCCGGATTGGCTCTGTGGATGACCTCGTTGAGCTCGTCCCCGCGCCCCGCCAGGCCCGTGCCGAACTCGCTCAGCAGCAGCGCGAACCGCTGGCGGTAGGGCAGCCGCAGGATGTCGTTGAGCAGGTCGATGTCGACCGGCGAGCTCGTGTTGGCCACCGGCAGCAGGCGCTCGTCCTTGCCCGGCCCGCTCTCGATCGTCTCCAGCTGCTGCGCTGAGGTGGAGCCCGGCTCGCACTCAACGAACTTCTCGCCGATCAGGCCCTGCGGGCGGATCACGCAGCTGGCGTCCGACTTCCAGGGGATGAAGTCCTCGTTGTCGATCTGCAGGGTGACCGCGGCCTTCTTGTCGTCGGTCACGTCCAGATCCTTGACGACCCCG
>JBQGCL010000166.1:0-1684 GCA_052038485.1 Thermoleophilaceae bacterium
CCGTTCGTGCGGGTGGATTCCGGCGCCGAGGCCGGCTACGAGGTCCTGCCCCTCTACGACCCGATGATCGGCAAGCTGATCGTCTGGGACATCGACCGCGAGGCATCGACGCGGCGGATGCTGCGGGCGCTCGACGAGTTCGAGATCGGCGGCCTGAAGACGCTGATCCCGTTCCACAAGGCGCTGCTCGCGACCGACCAGTGGCGCAACGGCGAGACCTGCCGCGACCTCGTCGAGGACAAGGACTGGCTCAAGCAGCTCGCGTTCCCGGCGGCCGCGCCGGCGGCCGAGGACGAGGAGGGCCCGACGGTCGAGCGCAAGTACGCGGTGGAGGTGTCCGGGCGCAAGTTCGACGTGAGGGTGATCGGCGCCGCGACGCCCAACGGCGCGGCGCCGGTCAAGCAGGCGCCGCGGCGCGAGCGTAAGTCGGGCGGCGGCGGGGGCGGTGCCCCGGGCCAGCTCGTGTCGCCGCTCCAGGGGACGGTCCTGAAGGTCGCGGTCCAGAAGGGCGCCGAGGTCGAGGAGGGCGCTCTGATCTGCGTGATCGAGGCGATGAAGATGGAGAACGAGATCACCGCGCCGTCGGCGGGGACGGTCGAGGAGCTGGGCGTGTCCGAGGGCGGCTCGATCGCCACCGGCGACACGATCGCCGTCATCAAGTAAGTGCCCTCGGCTCTCGTCGTCGGGAGCGGAATCTTCGGAGCGTCACTCGCCGATCGGCTGGTCGCCGATGGCTGGGAGGTCACGCTGGTCGACCGCTTCGACCCGGGCGACCCGAGGGCCGAATCGGGCGGCGAGACGAGGCTGCTGCGCTACTCGCACGGGGCCGACGGGTTCTACGCGGGCTCCGCGTGGCGCTCGCGCTCGGTGTGGCGCGAGCTGGGCGTGCTGGTCGATTGCGGCGTGGTCTGGTTCGCGCGGCGGGAAGGCGGCTGGGAAGACGACAGCGAGCGGGTCCTGCGGGCTGCCGGGATCCCCGTCGAGCGGCTCGACCCCGCGCAGGCCGCCCGGCTGTATCCGAGCCTCGCCGCCGACGACCTCGCCTACGGGCTGCTCGAGCCGGAGGCGGGCGTGCTGCGCGCCTCGGACGGCGTGCGCGCGCTGGTCGAGCGGGCGCGCGAGGGCGGCCTGCGCCTACTGCGCGGCGAGGCGCACCGTGATGGCGAGCGCGTGCGTGTCGGCGGCCCGACTTCCGCGGCGGGCGACCCGCGTGCCGCCGGCGGCGGGCTGGAGGCCGACCACGTGGTCTGGGCCTGTGGCGCCTGGCTCGCCGGGCTCTTTCCCGAGCTGGTCCGCCTGCGCGTCACGAGTCAGGAGGTCGTGCTCTTCGAGGCCGGGCCCGAGTGGGCCGGCACGCCGGGTTGGATCGACTTCGACGCGAGCGCCTACGGGCACGGCCTGATCGAGCCGTGCGGCCTGAAGGTGGCCTCCGACCGCGAGGGCGAGCGCGTCGAGCCCGGGCTGCGCCCCGGCGCCTCCGATCCCGGCCTGGCCGCCGCGCGCGACTACCTCGCCAGCCGCTTCCCCGCGCTCGCGGGCGCAGCGGTCCGGTCCGCGCCCTCCTGCCACTACTCCCTGACCGCCGACGGCAACTTCCTGTTCGACCGCCACCCCGAGCACGAGCGGGTCTGGCTGCTCGGCGGCGGCTCCGGCCACGGCTACAAGCACGGCCCGGCGATGGCCG
>JBQGCL010000167.1:0-10252 GCA_052038485.1 Thermoleophilaceae bacterium
TCAAGAACGGCTACGACTCGGTCATCAACCCGAAGTTCGACTCGGGCGACTGGGTCGAGGTCGACGATCAGTCCGTGCCGGACTGGGACAACCAGAAGGCGCTGACGATCTTCGAGCAGATCCTGCAGAAGGCCGACAACAAGGTCGACGGCGTGCTCGCGGCCAACGACGGCCTGGGCAACGCCGCCATCTCGGCTCTGAAGCAGCGGAAGCTGCCGCAGATCCCGGTGACGGGGCAGGACGCGACGCTCGAGGGCATCCAGAACATCGTCAATGGCGATCAGTGCATGACCGTCTACAAGGCGATCGAGAAGGAGGCCCAGGCCGCGGCCGACCTCGCGATCTCGCTGGCGAAGGGCGACCCGGTCGAGGCCGACACCGTGCCGATCGACAACGGGACCCACAAGGTGCCGAGCATCCTCGAGAAGCCGGTGGCGGTGAACAAGGACAACATCTCGGAGTACTTCGGGAACCCGGATTACCCGACCAAGGAGGACATCTGCGCCGGGAAGGTCGCGGCGAACTGCGAGAAGTTGGGACTCTGATCGCAGGCTGATGTGGCAGGTCCCGGGGCGCCGCTGGCGCCCCGGGACCCGGCCGCATAAAGTCGGGCCCGCAATCTGGGAGAGAGGGACTTCATGACCGACACACCGCTCCTCGAGCTGCGAGGGGTGAGCAAGCACTTCGGCGCCGTCATCGCCCTCCACGAGGTCGATTTCCAGGTCTACCCCGGGTGCGTCACGGCGCTCGTGGGGGACAACGGCGCCGGCAAGTCCACGCTGATCAAGTGCGTGGCTGGGATCTACCGCATCGACGAAGGTGAGGTCCTCTACGACGGCAGCCCGGTCACCATCCACGGACCGCGCGACGCCGCCGATCTCGGCATCGAGGTCGTCTATCAGGACCTCGCGCTGGCCGACAACCTCGACGTCGTCCAGAACATGTTCCTCGGGCGCGAGGAGCTCGAGCCACTGCACACGCTCGACGAGATCACCATGGAGGCTCGCGCGCGCGACACTCTTCAGAGCCTGTCGGTGACGACCATCCGCAGCGTGCGCCAGACCGTCGCCGGCCTGTCCGGCGGTCAGCGCCAGTCGGTGGCGGTGGCCAAGGCCGTCATGTGGAACTCGCGCCTGGTGATCCTCGACGAGCCGACCGCGGCACTCGGCGTCGCCCAGACGCGCCAGGTGCTCGACCTGGTCAAGCGGCTGTCCGAGCAGGGCCTCGGCGTGGTCATCATCTCCCACAACCTGCACGACATCTTCGAGGTGGCCGACAACATCACCGTGCTGCGGCTCGGCCAGAACGTGGCCGAGTTCAAGCGCACCGAGGTCACCCAGGAGCAGGTCGTCCACGCGATCACGGCAGGCCAGCTGACCAAGGTGCCCGGGATTGTCGACACGGAGGTGACCGCATGACGACGGCCGAGGCCGCAGCGGCGGCCGAGACCGGCGGCCTGTCCGGCGCCTTCCGCAGCTGGTGGACCGACGTCAAGTCGGGCCAGCTCGGCTCGCTGCCTATCGTCGTCGGCCTGATCATCATCGCGATCGTCTTCCAGTCGCAGAACGACCGCTTCCTCACCGCCTCCAACTTCGTCAACCTGATCGTGCAGTCGGCCGCCTTCGCGACGATCGCGATGGGCATCGTGTTCGTGCTGCTCCTGGGCGAGATCGACCTGTCGGTCGGCTACGTCTCGGGTGTGGCGGGCGTGATCGCCGCGGTGCTGCTGATCCCGGACGGCAACGAGGTCTCGACACCGATCGCCGTCGCTCTCGCGCTCGGCTCAGGCATCGCGATCGGCACTTTCCACGGGCTGCTCATCACCAAGATCGGGATCCCGTCGTTCGTGGTCACGCTGGCCGGGTTGATCGCATGGAACGGGGTCGTGCTGCTGTTGATCGGCAGCCGTGGCACGGTCGTGCTGCAGAACGACTTCCTGATCGGCCTGGCCAACGACTTCCTCCCCGACTCGACCTCGTGGCTGCTGTGGGCGCTCGCGGTCCTGATCTTCGCGGGGATCCAGCTAAACGAGGTCCGGGTAAGACGCAAGGCCGACCTCGGCCACCAGCCGCTCAGCCTGATCGCGATCCAGATCGCCGTGCTCGCCTTCGCGCTCGGCGCGGTCGTCTACGTCGCCAACGAGGACCGCGGCATCCCCTACCTGTTCCTGCTGGTCGGGTTCTTCTTCCTGCTCTGGAGCTTCGTGCTCGGGCGCACGCGCTTCGGCCGCTACGTCTATGCGGTCGGTGGCAACACCGAGGCCGCGCGCCGCGCCGGCATCAACGTGGACCGGATCAAGATCACCGTGTTCGCGATCTGCTCGTTCATGGCGGCGGTCGGCGGGCTCGTGCTCGCCTCGCGGCTGCGCTCGGTCGACACCAACGCCGGCGGCGGCTCGATCCTGCTCTACTCGATCGCCGCTGCCGTGATCGGCGGCACGTCGCTGTTCGGCGGCGTGGGGCACATCAAGAGCGCGATCCTCGGAGCGCTCGTGATCGCGTCGATCGACAACGGGCTCGGGCTGCTCGGACTGGGCTCCGGCGAGAAGTTCCTCATCACCGGAGGCGTGCTGCTGCTGGCGGTCACGGTCGACTCGCTGTCGCGGAAGGCCCAGGCCCAATCCGGCAGGGCGTGACGGACAGGGTCGCATTCGTCACCGGCGCGAGCCGGGGAGTCGGCGCTGCCGTGGCGCGCGCGTTCCACGGCGACGGGATCAAGGTGGCCCTGGCGTCGCGCAGCGGCGACGACCTCGGCGTCGGGCTGGGGCTCGAGTGCGACGTGCGCTCGCCCGACTCGGTGGCGGCCGCGGTCGACGCGACCGTCGCCGAGTTCGGCGGCATCGACGTGGTCGTGGCCAACGCCGGCGTCGGCGCCTACGGGCCGTTCCTGGAGATGGACCCGGACGACGTCGAGGCCATGATCGACATCAACCTGAAGGGGACGATCTACACCGCGCGCTTCACGCTTCCCCACCTGATCGAGCGCAAGGGCGACTTCGTGTCGCTGGCGTCGGTCGCGGGGCTGCGGGCGTTCCCGGGCGAGGCCGTCTACAACGCGTCGAAGTTCGGCATGCTCGGGTTCACGCGCGCGTTGGACCACGAGCTGCGCGAGCAGGGCGTGCGCGTCACGAACATCGCGCCCGGGGGGATCGCGACCGACTTCGCGATGGGCTCCGGCCGGACGCCCGACTCGGTCGAGGGGATGATGACGGCCGACGAGGTGGCCGACGTGGTCCTGTTCGCGGTCAACCAGCCGCGCGGGCTGCGCATGATGACGGTGTCGTTCAGGCCGATGAACGAGGGGTCGTGGGGCTGAGGCTCGGACTCCTCTCCACCGCCGACATCAACCGGAAGTTGGTCGCGGGAGCGCGGCTGGCGGACGAGGTCGATGTGGTCGCGGTCGCGTCGCGCACGCTGTCGCGCGCGGAGGAGCAGGCTGCTTCGCTCGAGATCCCGCGGGCATTGGGGTCGTATGAGGATCTGCTCGGTGATCCCGAGGTCGACGCCGTCTACATCTCGCTGCCCAACTCGATGCACGTGGACTGGTCCGTGCGCGCGCTCGAGGCGGGCAAGCACGTGCTCTGCGAGAAGCCGCTCGCGCGCTCGGTGGCGGAGGTCGAGCGGGCCTTCGACGCCGCGGACGCCGCCGGCCGCGTGCTCGCCGAGGCGTTCATGTGGCGCCACCACCCGCAGGCGAAGCGGCTGGTCGAGCTGGTGCCGCGGGTGGGCGAGCTGCGGGTGGTGCGGGCCCAGTTCTCGTTCGGGCTGGCGTCGCTCGACCCCACCTCGAACATCCGCCTGTCGGGCGAGCTCCAGGGCGGGGCGCTGATGGACGTGGGCTGCTACTGCGTCAGCGCGGCGCGTCTGCTGGCGGGCGAGCCGGAGGCCGTCACCGGCCAGCAGGTGGTCGGGGAGGTCGATCTGCGCTTCACCGGCACCCTGTCGTTCGGTGGCGAGGTGCTGGCCCACTTCGACTGCGGCGTCGACATGGCGACCCGCGCTCAGCTCGAGGTCGCCGGCGCCGAGGGCTCGCTCGTGCTGCACGACCCGTTCCACTCGCTCGAGCCCGTGATCGAGGTGCACGCGGCCGACGGCTCGGTCGAGCAGGTCGAGGCCGAGCGCGACAACCCGTACGCCTGCGAGCTGCGCGACTTCGCGGCGGCCGTGGCCGGCGAGCGGGCGCCCCTGCTCGGCCGCGACGACGCGGTCGGACAGGCGCGTGCGATCGCCGGCCTCTACAAAAGCGCCGAAACCGGCGAGCGCGTGGTTTTCTAGAGAGGTGACGACCGCCACCCGGACCGCCGAGCCGCCCGCCGGCATCGCCGCCCTCGCGGGCCGCTACGACCCGACGGTGATCGACGTGCCCGGAGGCCGCGCCTTGGTGCGTCTGTCTGTGCGCGGCGGCGAAGAGTGGGACGCCCGCATCAGCGGACGCCGGCTGCGGGTGGTCCCGGCGCGCGAGACCGGCGAGCCGGACGCGACGATCGCCGCCGACGCGGCCACCTGGCGGCGGGTGGCGCAGGACGTGCGTGGCGGGATGACCGCCTTCCAGCAGGGCAAGCTGCGAATGCGCGGGAGCCTCCACCTGGGCGTGGGGCTGCTGGCCGCGACGAGCGGTTCGGACGAGCCGGGCCGGCTGACGTTCGAGACGCTGCGCACGCGCTCGGGGCGGATCTCGGTGCTGTCGGCGGGCGTGGGTCCCGACGTCGCGCTCTGCCTGCACGGGCTGGGCGGGACGAAGGCGTCGTTCCTGCCGACGGTGGCGGCGCTGTCCGGCCGCTACCGCGTGGTGGCGATCGACCTGCCCGGGTTCGGCGAGTCGGACAAGCCAATCGGCGCGCCCTACGACGCCGAGTGGTTCGCCCGCTCGGCGTTCGACACGCTCGACGCGCTCGGGGTGCAGTCGGCGCACTTCGTCGGGAACAGCATGGGCGGCCGGGTGGCGATCGAGGCGGGGTTGATCGACCGCGAGCGCGTGCGCGGGCTGGTGCTGCTGTCGCCGGCGCTCGCCTGGCTGCGCGACCGGCGCTGGGCGCCGGTCGTGCGGCTGCTGCGCCCGGAGCTGGGACTGCTCCAGGTGACGCCGCGGCCGGTGGTCGAGCGGATCGTGCGGCGTCTGATCCCGGGCGGCGGCACGGGCTGGGCGGCGGCGGGCGTGGACGAGTTCCTGCGGGCGTACCTGACCCCGCGCGGCCGAGCGGCCTTCTACGCGGCGGCGCGCAACATCTATCTGGACGAGCCGCACGGCGACGACGGCTTCTGGAACCGCCTCGGCGGGCTCTCGAACGACGCGATGTTCGTCTGGGGCCGGCGCGACTCGCTCGTCCCGATCGCGTTCATGAAGCACGTCGAGCGCGCGCTCCCCTCCGCCCATCACGTCGAGCTGGAGTGCGGCCACGTGCCGCAGCTGGAGCGGCCGCGCGAGACGCACGCGGCGATGCTGGACTTCCTGGCTTCGCGCTAGGCCCCCCGCGGGCCCCGCCCGCGACGAGGTTGTCGTGAACCGCGCTATACGCGGCAAGAGTCAACTTCGTGGAGCCGAGGCCCAGGTGCGGGCGGCCTGCATGGCGCGGCGGCCGGCGGAAACCTGGTCCTCCACGCGCTCCAGATCTTCGGGGCTGCGGGCGCTGTCGAGCATCTGCTCGGCCTGCTGGTAGCACTCGACCGCTTCGCTGTAGCGGGACTTCGCCTCCGGGTCGACGTCGGGCAGCTCCATGTCGAGGTCGAGCGAGCGGATCTCGTCGCCCAGCGCGATCACGGCGTCGCGCGCGCCCGTGCGCGCGCGAGAGAGCTCCTGCGCCTCCTCGCGCAACCGGCGCCGGCGCCCGAGCCAGGCGAGCAGCGCGACGACGGCACCCACGGCGGCCAGGACCCACAGCCACACAGGGGATCCGCTGCCGCCATCGTCGTCCTCCGGCTCGCGCGCCGAGCCCTTGTCCGCCGCCCGCACCACCCCCACGCGCCGCACGAACTCCGACAGCACGGCGTACGGCCCCGAGCTCCGCTCGGCGGCGAACGACGCCCGCGCGATCCGTCCGACCTGGGCGCCGGACAGCTCGTCGTCCCTCGCCCCGGCCCGGAACGAGCGCCCGATCACCGCCGCGTAGACGCCCGGCTCGTCCGCCTTGTCGGCGATCTCACGAAGGGCGGCGACCGGGTCGTCGCCGGTCGAGTCGTCGGCCGACCCGGGCAGCACGGCGACGAACAGCGGGTCCGCGTCCTCGTCGGTGATCTGGGCGCGCAGGTCGTCGGCCTCGGAGTCGGAGATGCCGAACTCGGCGTCGGGGGCTACGTAGACGGGGTCGAGCGTGAGCGTCTCGCCCGCGCGCTCGAGCACCTCCTCGGCATGCGCGGGACCCGCTGCCGCCAGCGTCGCCGCGATGCCGATGAGGAGGACGATCTTCCGCAACCCGGCGGGACACGGTACAACCTGTTCGTGGGCCTTCCTCCCGGTCCCCGGCTTCCCCGACTCGCGCAGGCCGCGATGGTCACCGCTTCGCCGTACGGGTGGATGATCAAGCGCCGCGAGCGCTACGGCGACGTGTTCAGCTCGCACTTCCCGTTCTTCGGGCGGATCGTCTACATCGCCGACCCGGCGCTGGTCAAGGAGGTGTTCACCGGCGACCCGGCGGTCTTCCACGCCGGCGAGGCCAACGCCACCGTGCTTGGGGACGCGCTCGGCGACCACTCGCTGCTGACGCTCGACGAGGGGCGGCACCTGTCGCAGCGCAAGCTGCTGCTGCCGCCGTTCCACGGCGCAGCGGTGCGCCGCTACGCCGAGGTGATGGCGGACGCAACCGCGCGCGAGGTGGAGCGCTGGCCGGTCGGGCGGCCGTTCTCGCTGCGGCCGCACATGCAGGCGATCACCCTCGACGTGATCCTGCGGGCGGTCTTCGGCGTGCGCGACGGCGAGCGGATGGACCGCTTCCGCGCGACGATCCCACGGCTCGGCAACTTGTCGAGCGTGCTCGACTGGCTGCCGTTCATGCAGCGCGACTTCGGCGGCCTGACCCCGGCGGCGCGCTTCCGCAAGGCGCTGGCGGCGGTCGACGAGCTGATCTACGCGGAGATCGCGGAGCGGCGCGAGCTGGGCGAGGAGCGCGACGACGTGCTCACGCTGCTGCTCGGCGCGCGGCACGAGGACGGGTCGGCGATGACGGACGTCGAGCTGCGCGACGAGCTGATGACTCTGCTGACGGCCGGGCACGAGACGACGGCGACAGGGCTGTCGTGGGCGTTCGAGCGGCTGCTGCGAACGCCGCGCGTGATGGAGCGTGTGCTCGACTCGCTCGACGACGACGACTACCTCGACGCGGTCGTGAAGGAGACGCTGCGCGTGCGACCGGTGATCGTCGACGTCGCGCGCAAGCTGACCCGCGACGTGGAGATCGGCGGCTGGCACCTGCCGGCGGGCACGATGGTGCTGCCGGCAATCGCGGCGATGCACGCGCGCGCGGACCTGTACCCGGAGCCCGAGGAGTTCCGGCCGGAGCGGTTTCTGTCGGAGGGGGCCGAGTCGTACGCGTGGATCCCGTTCGGCGGCGGGGTGCGGCGCTGCATCGGGGCGGCGTTCGCGCAGACCGAGATGCGGGTGGTGCTACGCGAGGTGCTGCGCCGCGTGCGGCTGCGGGCTGACTCGAGGCGGCCGGAGCGGCCCCAGGTGAGGCACGTGACGGTCGTGCCGTCGCGCGGGTGCCGGGTGGTGGTCGAGGAGCGAGTGGCCGAGCCGGCGCCGGCGACGCCGCTGGTGACGATCGCCTAGGGCGCCGGCCGCACGCCCCGCGCCGGCCGGCGTGTGTCGATCCGGTACGTGATCGCTCCGCTTCCCCGCCGCACCGTGATCACGTACGGCTTCGTGAGCGACCAGCCGCCGTCGAAGCCGCCGAATGCGTCGTTGGCGCCGGCGACGTAGCCCGCGCGGAAGGCCCGCCGCGCCGCGCGGCGGGTGTCGCGGGGCAGCGACTCCCCCAGCTGGAGCGTGCGGCCCTCCTCGACGCCCGCCGCTCGTCCCTCGCGGATGCCGACCGCACGGCCCTGGTGGACGCCCGACGCGTGACCGGCGAGCATCCCTTCACGCAGTCCGGCGGCGTGCGCGGTGCGCTTGGCGGCGGAGTCGCCCTCGTCCCGATCCACGCTGGCCCGGCCGAGCGCGAACAGCGCGCCGGCTGCCGCGAGGCACGCGACCACCACCACGATTCTTCTAGCCACACGCGGGAGGCTAGGCCGCGCGGGGGGCTTCGGCTAGGCGACCAGCTCGGCTTGGCGCGGCTCCGCCACGACCCTGTCGCGGCCCGCGCGCTTCGCCTCGTAGAGGGCGGCGTCGGCGGCGGAGAAGACGGCGTCGTAGTCGAACTCGCCCTGGGTCGGCGACGCGCTCACGCCGAAGCTCATCGTCAGTCGCACGCCCGCCGCCATCGGGACGGAGGCGACGGTGCGGCGGAGGCGCTCGGCCCGGCCCTCGGTCTCGCGCAGATCGGCGCCCGGCAGCAGCACGAGGAACTCCTCGCCGCCGAGGCGGTAGACGAGGTCGAACGCGCGCAGCTGTCTGCGCAGCGCGAAGGCCACGTCCCTCAGCACGGCGTCGCCGGTCGAGTGCCCGAGGGAGTCGTTGATCTGCTTGAAGTGGTCGACATCCCCGACGATCACGCCGACCGGCGCGCCGCTCACGCGCGCCTGCTGGGTGAGCTCACTCACGCGCGCGGACAGCGCCTTGCGGTTGAGCATCCCGGTGAGCGGGTCGACGACCGCCTGGTTGCGGTGCTCCATGTCGGAGCGCATCAACGCGGTGGACAGCATCGCGAGGCCGATCACCAGCGCGGCCGGCATCAGCAGCAAGGGCGGCGAGTCGAGGATCCGGTCCGGGTGGACGCCGAACGCCACCGCGAGCATCAGCGTGAGCGTGATGGCGACGCCGATCACGACGCCCTTCATCGAGAAGCGTGCGCTCAACGTCACGACGGGGAGCGCCATCCACGCCATCGCCACGCCGACCGGGCCCTCGGAGAGCGCCACGGCGCCGGCGATCGTCACCTGAGTCAGCACCCAGGCGCCGAAGATCGCGTACTCGGGGCGCGCGAGCCGGTCGGTCCAGCGCTCAGCCGCCGCGAACGCGACCAGCGCCACGAACAGCGGGATCAGCGACCACCAGCCGAACCACGGCCCCGATGCGACCAGCGCCATGGCGAGCACGGCCAGCGACCGGCGCCGGACCGGGGCCAGGCGAGCGTCCATGTCGAGCATGCGTCCGCGCTCGGCCTCGTTGGCCACCAGCCAGGTGCTGCGCTTGGAGAATTGCCTGTCCGCTCCCATTCCTGCCTACCCCTGTGTTGCCCCCTGTACATACATTCGGCAGTTCGGAGCAATCTTTGAGTAATAAGGAGCTAGGCGAGACGGGCTGAGGCGAGCAGCTCCGCGGCAGGGCGCTCGGGATCGTCCAAGGCCAGCGCGAGCTCGGGGCCGGCGAGCCGCTCGACCTTGGCTCTGAGAGCGTCGGCGTCCATCGGGTGCTGGGGCGAGCCAAGGGCAGCCTCGACGCGGACCAGCTCCAGACCGCCGGGGTCGCTCAGCACGAACTCGGACTCGACCAGCGACGCGTCGGTGACCACCTCGATCGACCTCGCCCGCTCCACCGCGGCCGAGTCGACGCGGTCGAAGCTCTCCACCACCGGCGGGCCGTTGAGCAGCGTGTAAGCGGTCAGGTACGGGATCGAGAACTTGGCCTGAAGGCCATCGGCGGGCTCCGGTCCGTGGCCGGCAGCCTGGAGCGAGACCGGGTGGACGGTGACGGTGAGCTCGTCGGGAGCGTCCCCGTCGAGCTTGTCGGCCGCCTCGATGGCCCCGTGGGTCTGGAGGCAGCAGGGCCAGGCCTTGATCCAGTTGTGGGCGATGGCCGGCTCGCCATCGCCCGCCTCGCCGCCGCCCGCGGGCTCCGCGTAGCGCCCGCCGGTTGCCTGCTCGAACCCGGCCACCGCCTGCTCGAGCGGCACGCGCGCGCCCGCCTTTGCGAGCGTCGCGGCGGCCACGCCCGAGGCGGCCGCCAGCCCCACCTGGAGCGACTTGCCGTCCGACCCGAACCCGGCCCGCGTCCCGGCGGCGCGCAAGAGCGCGATCGCGACCGCGTCGGCCCGCGGGGCGCCCAGTAGCGCCCCCGCCGCGACCGCGGCCCCCACCCCGCCGCAGACCGCGGTCGGGTGCCAGCCGTTGTCGTACAGCGCCGGATGGCTCGCGCGGGTCAGCGCGCCCATCGCCTCGAA
>JBQGCL010000168.1:0-1833 GCA_052038485.1 Thermoleophilaceae bacterium
ACCGCGAGGTCGTGGCCGTCCTCGCCGAAGTTGCGCACGTTGAACTTGACCCGGCCGGTCGGCACCTTCGAGCGATACAGCGAGATGCGCCACTCGCGCTCGCCGACTCCGACGGCCGTCGGCGGGTGGGGCGGCAGGTCGGCCAGCATCAGCGCACCAGCTGGACGCGCCCGAAGCTGCCCGCGCGCGGGATCACGCCGCCGGCCTCGGTGCCGAGCTGCTGCTCGAGCAGGCTCGAGTAGACGCGCCTGAAGTCGATCGTCACCCGGAGGTTGTCGTCACGGTCGAGCTGGGACAGGTCGGGGTACTCGCTGTGGATGCCGGGCACCGCCCGGTCGCCCTGCACCCAGGCGAGCCCACCGGCGCCGTGGTCGGTTCCGCTGTCGTTCTCCTCGGGGCGGCGGCCGAACTCCGACCACACGAACGTCAGCACGCGCCGCGACAGCCCGCGCGCCTCGAGGTCGGCCTGGAAGGCGGCCAGGCACTCGCTGACGTCGGCGAGGATCTCGGTCAGCTCCGACTGGTTGTCGTGGGTGTCGAAGTCGCCGTCGGCCTCCACGTGCGCGACCCGGATGCCGAGCGGCTTGGAGATCAGCGCCGCCAGGTTGCGCAGCCGGTGCCCGAAGTCGCTCCCCTCGGGGTAGGCGACCGACGAGGCGAGCGGATCGACGCCGTCGCGCTCGGCGTACGGTGCGAGCCGGTCGGCGACCTGCTTGGCGAGCCGCGCCGCCTCGCGCGCCGCGCCCAGCGCCTGGCCACCGCCGCCACCGTGCCCGAGCCGCCCGTACGTCTTCATCGCCGCCTCGTAGGCCTCGCCCCAGACGTCGCGGATCCAGAAGCCGGCGTCGCCCGGCGACGCGACCGCCGCCACCGGCGCCCGACCGGAGCGGATCACCGGCGACAGGCCGTAGCCGACCGAGACGCCCTGGAGCGGGTTGTCGCGCCCGCCCGCGCGATCGAGCCAGCGGCCCAGCCAGCCGGGCGCGTCGCGGTCGGTGATCAGCCCGGTCTCCCAGAAGTGGCGCGAGTGGAAGTGGGAGAGGTCCGGGTTGGAATAGTCGATGCCCGGTAGGAAGCCGACCTTGCCGCGGTCGTAGAGGCCCTTGATGCCGCCGCCGATGCCCTTCTCGAGCGACGGGTTCACTCCGAGCCCGGTGCTGCCGAGCGGCGTGCCCTGGACCTTCAGCTTCGGGCGCAGGTCGGCGTAGCGGCCGTAGCTGTGCAGCGGCACGAGGGTGTCGAGCAGGTCGAGCCCGCCGGGCAGGAACACCGAGACGAGCACCGGGGCGTTAGGCGCGGCCGCCGCGTCGGCGGCGGCGACCTCGAGCACCCGCTGGATCGGCATGGCCTGGCTGGCGTAGAGCGACAGCCCGCCGCCGATGCCCCACCCGATCAGCCGGCGGCGCGTCAGAGGGCGCATGCGCTCGGAGCTGCGGTGGAAGTCGTCGCAGGCGCGGTGGGCGTTCATCAGTGCACCTGGCCGTCCGGTCCGGAGATCAACAGATGGCGCAGCACACGCTGGCACATGTCGGCGCGCTCCTGGTCGCGCTCGCCGCCGATCAGGCGATCCGCCAGGCGCAGCAGCTCGTGCTCGGTGCGGCGCGAGATCCAGGGCTCGCCGGTCGCCCGGCGGGCGCGTGAGAGCGCCTGGCGCGGCGACAGCCGCACCGGCGTCGAGCCTTCCTTCACGCGCACGCGCGGGGTGTCGGCCAGGTAGTTCGTGCAGTCGAAGCGGACGTGCATCGAGTTCGAGGAGAGCCACGCCGTGCCCCACTCCCAGCCAGCGACCGAGGGCGGGCGGAAGGGGTACTGGCCCATGCCCTCGAGCAGCCA
>JBQGCL010000169.1:0-4995 GCA_052038485.1 Thermoleophilaceae bacterium
CGACTGAGCGAGCTCGTAGTAGGCCTCGGCGTTCTCACGCACGGCGCCGCTGTCCTCGACCAGACGCTCGGTGTGGGAGAGGAGGTAGTCCTTGATCGCCGCGAGGTCGGTGCCCTGAGCGGTCGCCTCGGAGCTCGTCGACCCGTCGCTCTTGTCGTCGTCGGAGCCGCATGCGACCAGGGCGAGCGCGAGCGCGCACGCGGCGGCGGCGAGGGCGGGGCGGATCATCTCGATGCGACCTCCGTGGCAAGTGTCATTAGGCCCACCTAACTTAGGGCGACCTAAAGCTACACCAGGAGGTATCGTGCGCGCATCGACCTGCACGCCGGAGAGCAGATCATCTTCGAGGGCCACCCGTCCTGGCGGGCCACGCTCGCCTTCTACCTGAAGGGCGTGCTGGCGGTTGCGGTGATCGGGGTGATCGTCCTGCTGGTCACCTCGACCGGGCTCGGCGTGGGGATACTCGCCGCCGGGGTCGCGCTGGTCGTCCTGGCCGGCTTCATCAAGCGGATGGCGACCGTCTACACGATCACCAACCAGCGCCTGCGCATCAAGCGCGGCATCCTCGCGAAGAAGGTCCAGCAGACGCGCATCGACCGCGTCCAGAACGTGAACACGGACCAGAGCGTGGTCGAGCGGCTGCTGCGGGTCGGGACGGTCGACTTCGACACCGCCGGGACCGACGACTCGGACTTCACGTTCGCCGGGGTCAGCAGCCCGAGCCGGGTGGTGGAGGCCGTCGATCGCGCCCAGCACGCCGCCGCGGCGGCGGAGACGCAGACCGGGCAGCAGCTCTAGCGGCGCGGGCGCAGGTTGGCGACGATCAGCGACACGATCGTCACCAGGTAGATCTGCCCGATCAGCATCTCCGACACCGCGAAGCCGCGAGCGAGGCCGCCGAGCGGCGTGAAATCGCCGTACCCGACCGTGCTCAGGGTGACGAAGCTGAAATAGAGCTGGTCCTCGCGCGTGCTGTCGGAGACCTGCTTGAACAGCTGGTTGGGGTCGACGGCGTCGATGACCCCGTACAGGAACGAGAAGAACATCCCCGCGAGCAGGTATACGGCGAGCACACCCGCCAGCGTTGCGACCGTGACGCCGCGCTCCTCGCGCATGTCGCGTACTAGGCCGCGGACGATCGCGACGGGAGCGAAGGCGACCAGCAGGCCGTTGACGATCGCGGCGGGGGTCGGCGGGACTTCGCCGCTGATCGCCCAGCCGATGGCGGCCGCGAGCACTACGAGCATCGCGGTCAAAGCCGCGAGCCGCGTCCCGGCGTGCACGTCCGCAGTGCGGACGGCCGCCACCAGTGTGGCCGCCTGGAGCACGATCGTCACGAAGCGCGTGCCGTCGGAGGTCGACACCGTCAGCCCGAACGCGATCGAGGCGATCACGAGCGAGAGCACCACGCCGTAGCCGACGGTCTTGGTGCGCATCCGGATCGGCTTCGCCGGTATGGGGGCCGATCCTGCAAGGACGCGCCCAGCTCGCCCGCTTTGGGTAGGTCATTCGTCCAGAGGCCCTTACCGCTCTAACGCCGCAGCTTTTGGCCGCCGAGCGGGTTCGGGTATGTCCGGCGTGAGCGCCGGACAGAAGCACCGCCCCGTTATGCCCGCTCACAGCCCTTCAGCTGTCGGATTCCAGCCACCGGCCGATTGGCGGCGTCGCAACGTGCGCCGTCTCCGCACCGCCGGCGGTCCGCACGCGCCCGAACGCGTGCGCGCCTGGCTCCAGGCGACGACCGAGTGGCTGCCCGCCCACCTCGAGAGCAACCTGCTCCTGCTCACCTGCGAGCTGGTCAACAACAGCGTCTTGCACGGCGAAGCCGGCGAGGAAGACGTGATCGAGGTCGAGCTGCGCACAACCCAGACCGGCCTGCGCGCCCAGGTCACCGACCCCGGCAGCGGCTTCGCGCCAACCGGCCGCGGCCTCGAGCTCGACGAGCCGGGCGGCTGGGGACTGGTGCTCGTGGAGAGGTTGGCCGCCGCCTGGGGCGTGGAGCGGGACGACCGGACGCGCGTCTGGTTCGAGCTGGCCGCCGCCTAGGAGGGTTCGCCTAGACGGCGACCGGAAGCCGCTTCCCGAAACGGACCCTTGTCCGGTCCGGCTCGGGCACCAGCTCGAAGTGGTCGGCCAGCGCGGCGATGATCGGGATGCCGCGGCCGCCGATGTCGTCCTGGGCCGCCGGACGGAGCTCGGCGTTGAAGCTGCCGCAGTCGCAGACCTCGATCGAGATCGCGGAGTCGTCGATCTCGACGACCAGTAGGACGCCGTGGGTGGGGTCGCCACAGGCGGATCCGTGCAGGACCGCATTGGCCACCGCCTCGCTGGTAGCCAGCATGAGGTCCCAGGTGGTCTCGCCGTCGAGCCCGAACTCGGCGGCGGCGTCGCGCACGATGGCGCGAGCCCTCGGGGCGCTCTCGGGCGCCGCCGGCAGCCATGACTCCCGCTTCATGACCGGGATTGTATGCCCAGTTCAAACGGGTCCGACACATGGGTAATGCGTCCACCCAGCAGGGTTGCGACAACTTCCAGGTGGGGTAGCCGCTCCGGTGCACAGGTCACGGGATCGCTGTCCAGAACGACCAGATCGGCCAGCATGCCGGGTACCAGCCGCCCGCGCCGGTGCTCGTCGTGGGCGAGCCAGGCCGGCGCCACGCAGGTCGCCTCGAGCGCCGTCTCGACGCCGACCGCCTGCTCCGGCCGCCAGGCCGGCCGCTCGTCCTGGGTGCGCAGCACGCCGGCCGCGATCCCGGCGAGCGGGTCGAGCTCCTCGACCGGGGCGTCGGAGCCGTTGGCCAGCCGCGCTCCGGCGTCGGACAGCGAGCGGTAGGCGTACGCGCCCTCGTGCCCCTCCCAGACGCGGTCGGCCAGGTCGCGGTCCGAGGGCGCGTGGCTGAACTGCACCGAGGCCGCCACGCCGATCGCCGCAAAGCGCGGCAGCTCTGCGGCGTCGAGCAGCTGGGCGTGCTCGATGCGCTGGCGCAGGCCGAGCGGGCGCCAGTGGTCGGCGGTCGCCTCGAACGCGTCGAGCGCGGCCCGGTTGGCGGCGTCGCCGATCGCGTGCACGCCGACCGGCCAGCCGGCCGCGGCGGCCTCGCGCACGATCTGCGCCAGCCGCTCCGACGAGGTCAGCTCGACGCCCGACCCGTCCAGCAGCTGTGCGGTGGCCGAGCCGAGCGTGCCGTCCATGAACACCTTGAGGTAGCCGGCGCGCAGCAGCGCGTCGCCGAAGCCCGACCGCAAACCGAGCTCGCGCAAGTGGGGGAGACGCTCGGCGGGGATCGACTGCCACACGCGCAACGTCAGCTCGTCGTCCTCGCGCAGGCGCTGGAACAGCTCGAGCGAGCCGAGCCAGCCGTCCTTGTCGTGGATCGCGGTCACGCCGCGGGCCGCGGCGATGCGCAGGCCGGCGCGGCAGGCGTCGAGCATCTCGTCCATCGACGCCATCGCGTGGCGGTCGCGGAATTGCCACGCCGCGTTCTCGCGCAGGATGCCGGTCGGCTCGCCGGCAGCGTCTCGCTCGACCAGGCCGCCTGGCGCGTCCAGGTCGCCGCCGGCGTGGGCCAGCGCGGCCGAGTTGAGCCAGAGCGAGTGGTAGTCCTTCGAGGTCAGGATCACCGGCGTGTCGGGCGCGACCGCGTCGAGCGCCGCCGCGGTCGGCGGCTCCGTCCAGTCGGCGTCGCGCCAGCCGATGCCGCGCAGCCAGCCTTTCGCCGGCAGGCCATCCGCGACCCGGCCCACCGCCTCCGCGAGCGAGCCGGCGCCCTCGAGGCGCACCTGGCGCTGAGCCATCGACCAGGTCGGGAAGTGCACGTGGGCGTCGTTGAGCCCCGGCAGCACGCACCGCCCGGCCAGATCAACGCGCCGCGCGCCCGCCGGTACTTCTTCCACGATCCGGCCGTCCGCGATCGCCAGCCGCTCGACCGTCGGCGCCGCCGGATCGAGCGTGCGGATCGTCCCGCCTTCCAGGAGGATGGACTCCATCGGGCGCTATTCGATCACCAAGAGGCGCAAGGACGTCGAGCGCGAGGTCGCCTCGAAGCTCCAGGTGCGGCTGCGCGGTGGCGCGGAGATGTACGAGCGCTTCAACGTCGCGCCGACGGAGGACGTCCCCGCGATCGTCCAGGATGGCCGTGGCCGCCGCAGCGAGCTGCTCCGCTGGGGGCTTGTGCCGCGCTGGGCGCGCGAGCTCAACACGCGCCTCACGCTGATCAACGCGCGCGCGGAGACCGTCACCACCAGTCGCGTCTACGGCGGGCTCGTGGAGCGAGGCACGCACCGCTGCCTGGTCCTGGCCGACGGCTTCTACGAGTGGGTCGCGGCGGAGGATCCCAAGCAGCCGCGTGAGCCGCTGCGCTTCTCGCTACCCGGCGGCGGCAGCTTCTGCTTCGCGGGACTGTGGACGACCTGGCGGCACACCGTGAGCAGTTGCACCGTGATCACGACGACGGCCAACGAGCTGGTGGCGCCGGTGCACGATCGCATGCCGGTCGTCCTGACCGAGCCGGATGCGTGGGACGCTTGGCTCGACCCCGCGCTCCCGGCGGGGGACGTGGCGACACTGCTCACGCCCCTGCCCGCGGGTGCGCTCCAGGTTGAGCGGGCGAACCCTGAGCTGCTGCTGACGCCGGGCTAGCTGCGCGCCGCGACGCGCGGGTTCTCGAGCGGCCGCACGGTGGACTCGATGTCGGGCCGCCGGTTCTCGAGGAACGGCGGGATCGAGAGCTTCTCGCCGAGGTGCTCCAGCGGCTCATCGACGGTGAAGCCGGGCGAGCGGGTGGCGATCTCGAACAGCACGCCGCTCGGCTCGCGGAAGTAGATCGAGCGGAAGTAGTGGCGGTCGATCACCGGGGTGGGGTGGCCGCCGCCCTGCGTGACGCGCTCGCGCCACGCCTCGTGGTCATCGTCGTCGGAGGTCCACGCCACGTGGTGCACGGTGCCGGCCCCCTGAATCCCGCGCTCCGCGGGCGGCTCGTCGTAGAAGTAGAGCGA
>JBQGCL010000170.1:0-16169 GCA_052038485.1 Thermoleophilaceae bacterium
CCCTTCCCGCGCAGCGTCACCACCGTGCCCGGCTGCGTGCCCGCCGGCACGTCGACCTCGTGCTCGCCGTCGAGGGTCTGCACCGGGACGGTGGTCCCGAGCGCCGCGGCCGGCGCGGGCACGTCGACGACGCTGACCAGATCGTTGCCGTCGCGCACGAAGCGCTCGTCGTCCTCCACCCGCACCAGCACGTAGAGGTCCCCGGGCGGCCCGCCCCGCTCGCCGGCGTGGCCGCGGCCGCTCAGCCGGATGCGCTGCTCGTCGGCGATCCCGGCCGGCACGTCCACGTCGAGCGTCTTGCGCACCGCCTTGCGCCCCCGGCCGCCGCAGGCCGTGCAGGGCTCCGACGGCACCCGGCCCTCGCCGCCGCAGACCTCGCAGATCTGCTCGCGCACGAGCTGGCCGAACGCGGTCCGGCTGACCGCGCGCACCCGGCCGGCGCCGTGGCAGTTCGTGCACGTGTGCACGTCCGAGCCCGGCTCGGCGCGGCTGCCCTCACAGCGCTCGCAGGCGTCGACCAGGTCGTACGACACCCCGACCGTCGCGCCGCGCGCGGCCTGCTCGAGCGAGATCGAGACCTCCACGCCCACGTCGCCGCCCTGCACCCGCCCGCTGCCGCGGCCGCCGAACGCGCCGAACGGGTCCCCGCCGAAGAACGCGTCGAAGATGTCCGCGAACGAGCCGAAGCCGTGCGCCTGGGAGGCGAAGCCGCGCGAGTCGAGCCCGTCGAAGCCGTAGCGGTCGTAGGTGGCGCGCTGCTCGGCGTCGGACAGGATCTCGTACGCCTCAGCCGCCTCCTTGAACTTCTCCTCGGCCTCGGGGTCGTGCGAGTTGACGTCGGGGTGCAGCTCGCGCGCGAGCCGCCGGAACGCCTTCTTCACGTCCCCCTCGCCGGCGTCGCGGGGGACGCCGAGCACCTCGTAGGGGTCGCGCCTCACTCGTCGTAGACCTCCGCGACGAAGCGCGACAGCTCGCGCGCCGCCTCACGAACCGCACCGATCGCGCCCGGGTAGTCCATGCGCACCGGGCCGATCACCGAGACCGCTCCGAGGTTGCGGCGCGCCAGCCCGTAGTTGGCGGCCACGATCGAGACCGACTGGAGCGCCGGCGTCGGGTTCTCCTCGCCGATGCGCAGGTAGACGCTCGGCTCGGTCAGCGAGGCCCGCAGCACGCCGAGCAGCGCCCGCCGGTGCTCGAGCACCTCCATCAGCCCGGCGATCTGGGACAGCTCCTGGAAGCGGTGCTCAGAGAGCAGCCGCGCCGCGCCCTCCATGAACAGGTTGTTCTCGGCGGTCTGCTCGAGCTCGGTGAACGCCGGCGCCAGCGTCGCGAGGAAGTCGCGCTCGGCTTGCGCCAGCGCGGGGTCGTTGAGGCGCGCGGGCACCATGCGCGAGCCGACGTCCATATTCCCGAGCGCCTCGTTGAGGTAGCTGGACGCCCAGGCGATCAGGCCGCTGTCGACCGGCTGCTCGTACGAGATCACGCGCTTGCTCACGCCGCCGGTGGAGGTGATCACCACGACCATCGCCACCTGCGGCTGGAGCTGAAGCACCTCGATGCGGTGGATCGTCGCGGTCTCGATCGGCGGCGCGGTGACCAGCGCGAGCAGGTTCGTCACCTGGGACAGCTGCTCGGTGGTGGCGCGCATCGCCTCGTCGACCTCGCGACGCATCGTCGACAGCTCGACCTTACGCCGCGGCACCGGCAGGTGCCCCTCGGCGAGCAGCTCGTCGACGTAGAGGCGGTAGCCGCGGTCGGTCGGCACGCGGCCGGCCGACGTGTGCGGGTGCTCGAGCAGGCCGGCCTCCTCGAGCCGCGCGAGCTCCGCGCGCACCGTCGACGGGCCCCAGGGCACGTCGTCCTGCTCGGCCAGCCACTTGGAGCCGACCGGCTGGTCCAGGTCGACATGGGCCTGCACCAGGCGGCGCAGGATGAAGCGTTGGCGGGAGCTGATCTCCACGCCGTCTAATTTAGGCGGTCGCCAGCTCGGCTTCCGCGTTCTTGATGATCTTGTTGTCACCCTGTGCGGCCTCGAGCGCGATCGTCCCCTCGCCCGTGCCGGTGACCACGATCTCCTGCTCCGGCAGGCCCATCCCGCGGAACTGCACCGACAGGCGTCGCAGCGAGCGCGGGTCGCCCCCCGCCGCCTGCGTGCAGGCGCGCGCGACCTGGGCCATCGAGTAGAGGCCGTGCAGGATGTTCGACGGCAGGCCCACCTGCTGCGCGAACTCCCGGTCGATGTGGATCGGGTTGAAGTCGCCCGACGCGCCGGCGTAGCGGTGCGGCAGGTACTTGTCCGGCGTCACCCGCAGCTCGACGTCCACGTCAGACCCCTCTCACGATGTTCGTCCAGGTGCCGCGCACGACCTCCTGGCCATCCTGGTTGCGCGACACCGACTCGAAGACGTAGAAGCCCATCCCGCCGCGCTCGTAGACGTCCTTCACGTTCGTCTCGGTGGTGATCGTGTCGCCGGCGACGACCGGCTCGCCCCATACGAACTCCTGGCCGCCGTGGACCATCATCGCGAAGTTGATCCCGACATCCGGGTCGAGCACGGCGGGCCCGACGGCGCCGGCCGAGTAGACGACCGCGAACATCGGCGGCGCCGCGACGTCCCGGAAGCCGGCCGCCTTGGCCGCCTCGCGGTCGAAGTAGACCGGGTTGTCCTCTCCGACGGCCCAGGCGTACTCCTTGATCTTCTCCTTGCCCACCTCGTACGCGAAGGGCGGGTAGGTCTTCCCCTTGGCTGCTTCGTTGACCGGCATGGGCCGGGAGAGTAGCCCCTGCGGGCATCCTGCCCGCAGGTCTGATGGCATTGCTCGCCCTCCGGGGTTCGCTTGACGGACGGCTTCGCCGTCCTCCTAAGACACTGCGGTGAGCCGTGCGCGCGGTACCGCCACCTGGGTCGGCTCGTCGCGGCCGCGCAGCACGATCGCGTCGCGTGCCTCCCAGAGCGCCGCCTCGGCCGCGCCGGCGCGGCGCAGCACGGCGTGCGAGGCCAGCAGGCGCTCCGGGCGCTGCTTGGCGAGCTCGCTGAGCCGGGCGGCCTCGTTGACCGGGTCGCCGATGACCGTGTATTCGAACCGCTCCTGGGCGCCGATGTTGCCGGCCACCGCCGGGCCGGCCGAGACGCCGATGCCGGCCGTGATGCCGTCCAGCGCGCCGGTCAGGCGACCGTGGAGAGTGCGCGCCGCGCGCAGGGCGTCGCCCGCGGCGTCGGGGCGGGCGCTGGGCGCGCCGAACACGCACAGCGCGGCGTCGCCCTCGAACTTGTTGACCCAGCCGCCGCCCTCCTCGATCGTCTCGACGACGATCGCGAAGAAGCGGTTCAGCAGCTCCACGACCTCGTGCGGCCGGCGCCGCATGGCGAGGCCGGTCGAGTCGATCACGTCGACGAACACGATCGCCACCTCGCGCAGCTCGCCGCCCAGCTCGACCTCGCCCTCGCGCGCCAGCGCCGCCTCGGCGACTTCGCGCCCAACGTGGCGCCCGAACAGGTCGCGCAGCCGCTCGCGCTCCTCGAGCCCGGCGGCCATCGAGTTGAAGCCGGCCTCGAGCAGGCCGACCTCGGTGGTGTCGTCGACGGGGACACGCGCTCCGTAGAGCCCTTCCTCGACCTCCGCCATCGCGCGCCGCACGGCGCGGATCGGGTCGGCGACCGAGCGCGACGCAACGGTGATCGCGAACGAGCCGACCAGGATGCCCACCCCCGCCAGGAACGCGATCGATGCGGCCAGCAGCTCCGGGCTCTCGTTTGGCTCGACGAGCCCGGCGGTGGCGATCGTGAGGATGCCGAGCAGCGGGATGCCCGTGCCCAGCGACCAGGCCATCGCGAGCCGCCCCGCGACGCCCGGCCCGCAGCGCTCGGGGGGCGCCGTGCCGGCCAGGGCGAGCACCGTGATCGGCCGGATGATCCGCTCGGCGAGCAGGTAGCCGACGGCGGCGGTCGTCTCGCCGCCGAGCAGTAGCGCTCCGCCGACGACCAGCGCCGACCAGCCGTCCGGCAGGTTGATCGCGGTGAACAGCACCGCCGCGAGCGCCCAGAAGAACGCCGAGATCATGGCCGTGTCCATCGGCTCGGCGAGCACCTTGCGCCGCTCCTCGACGGTCGGGAGCCGGCCCTCCTCGATCCAGCGGTCGACGGACCGGCCGCGCCGGCGCGCCCAGACGGTGCCCGCCGCCAGCGCCGCCGGCAGATACAGCACCGCCACCACGCCGTTCAGGACGATGTTGCGGTCGGTCGGCGAGAACGGCAACAGCAGGCCGAGCAGCAGGAAGACCGTGATCGCGCCGAGGCCGTTGGCCGCGATCGCGGACCAGGTCAGCCTCCTGACGGTCCTACGCCACAGCTCGACCCCAACCGGCTCGTTCCGCTCGACCATGATCGATCGAGCGGAATTGTCTCACGCGCCTACGCGGCGTCGCGCAGGCCCTGCGCCTCGGCCAGCGTCGAGAGCTTCCGCAGCGCGGCGTCCTCGATCTGCCGGGTGCGCTCGCGCGTGAGGCCGAACAGCTTGGCCACCTGGTCGAGCGTCTGCGGCTGCTCGCCGCCGATGCCGTAGCGCAGCTCCACGATGCGCCGGTCGCGGTACGAGAGGTGCTCGAGCACATCGGCCAGGCGCTGGCGCATCAGCGACTCCGCCGCCGCCTCGTACGGGCTCGGCGTGGACTCGTCCGGGATCAGGTCGCCGAACTGAGCCGCGTCGCCGTCGTCGCCGACGGGCTTGTCGAGCGAGACGAGCTGCTGGGCGGCGCGCATGATCACGTCGGCCTCGACCGGGTCGACGCCGGCGAGCTCCGCGATCTCCTCGATCGTCGGGTCGCGGTCGCCCTGGGACTCCAGCTTGCGCTGGGCGCCGTCGAGCTTCTTGAGCACGTTGTCGATGTGGATCGGGATCCGGATCGTCCGGCCCTTGTCCGCGATCGCGCGCGAGATCGCCTGGCGAATCCACCAGGTCGCATAGGTCGAGAACTTCCAGCCCTTGCGCCAGTCGAACTTCTCGACGGCGCGCACCAGGCCGATCGTCCCCTCCTGGATCAGGTCGAGGAACGGAAGCCCCTGGTTGCGGTAGCGCTTCGCGATCGAGACCACGAGGCGCAGGTTCGCGCGCATCATGTGGTCCTTCGCCTCGAGATCGCCGCGCTCGATGCGCTTGGACAGTTCGACCTCCTCCTCGCGGGTCAGCAGCGGGGTCGCCGCGATGCCGTCGAGGAACTGCTGGAGGGAGTCGAGCGTGGGGTCCGGCGCGGGTTGAGGAGTCAGGGTTTCCGTTGTCACGGCCGCCAAGCTACGACCGTGTCCTAAGCGCGACCTAAAAACTCCCGGACGACCTCCGCGGTCGCTGCTGGGCGCTCCAGAGCGGGAAGATGGCCCGCCCCGGCGATGATTTCGTGCTCGGCACCGGGAATTTCGCGCGCCATACGCTCGCCGATCTCGTGGAAATCAGGCTTGTCGAGCTCACCGACGACCACCAGCGTGCGGGCGGTGACAGCGCCCAGGTCGATCCGCTCGGGATCGACGTTCTCGGCCTCCGACTCGGCGTCCAGCTCGAAGGCGCGCTCCTGCATCTCGATCACGCGGTCGCGCTGGGCGGGGTCCTCGAGCCAGAAGTCGGCGTTCAGGATCGCCGCGCCGCGCAGGTCACCCTGCTCGTGCAGGGCGTCCTCCTCCTTGCCGTAGTCGAGGATCTCCTGCGACCAGTCGTGGTCCGGGAGCGGCGCATCGAGGAGCACCAGGTCGCTGACGAGCTCGGGATGCGCGGCGGCGACCTGGAGACAAACCCAGCCTCCATATGAGGCGCCGATCAAGGTCGCCGGAGGGGTCAGGACGGCGGCGAGGTCGTCGGCGTGCGAGAACTCGCCGGCCGGCGGCAGCGGCGTCTCGCCGAAGCCGCGCAGCTCGTGGCGGATCGCGCCGGGCACGTCGAAGCCGTCCCACATCCGGTTGTCGCAGACTCCCGAGTGGACGAGGACGATCACTCGCCGGACAGCTCCAGCACGGCCAGGAAGGCCTCCTGAGGCACCTCGACCCGGCCCACCTGCTTCATCCGCTTCTTGCCCTCCTTCTGCTTCTCGAGCAGCTTGCGCTTGCGCGTGATGTCGCCGCCGTAGCACTTGGCGATCACGTCCTTGCGCATCGGCTTGACCGACTCGCGCGCGATGATCTTCGAGCCGATCGCCGCCTGGATGGCGACCTCGAACTGCTGCCGCGGGATCTGCTTGCGCAGGCGCTCGGTCAGCGCGCGCCCGGCGCCGTAGGCCTTGTCGCGGTGCACGATCATCGAGAGCGCGTCGACCTTGTCGCCGGCGAGCATGATGTCGAGCTTGACCAGATCCGACTCGCGGTTGCCGATCAGCTCGTAGTCGAGCGAGGCGTAGCCCTTCGTGCGCGACTTGAGCTGGTCGAAGAAGTCGAGCACGATCTCGCCCAGCGGCAGGTCGTAGTGCAGCTGCACGCGCTGCTGGGACAGGAAGGTCATGTCGACGTGCGTGCCGCGCCGCTCCTGGCACAGCTCCATCACCGCGCCGACGGCCTCCTTGGGACAGAGGATCGTGGCCCGGATGTAGGGCTCGCGGATCGCCGCGATCGTGGCGCGGTCGGGCATCTCGCTGGGCGAGTGGACCAGGATCTCGCTGCCGTCGGTGAGCTCGACCTCGTACTCGACGTTGGGCGTGGTGGCGAGCAGCTCGAGGTCGTACTCGCGCTCGAGCCGCTCGCGCACGATTTCCATGTGCAGCAGCCCCAGGAACCCGCACCGGAAGCCGAACCCGAGCGCCTGGCTGGTCTCGGGCTCCCAGGACAGCGCGGCGTCGTTGAGCGACAGCTTCTCGAGCGCGTCGCGCAGGTCGGGGAACTGGTCCGTGTCGACCGGGAACAGTCCGCAGAAGACCATCGGCTTGACCTCGCGGTAGCCGGGCAGCGGATCGGCGGCAGGCCGCAGCTTGGCGGTCAGCGTGTCGCCCACGCGCAGCAGCGAGACCTCCTTGATGCCGGTGATCAGGTAGCCCACCTCCCCGGCGTGGAGGACGTCGACGGGCGTCATGTCGGGGCCGAAGAAGCCGATCTCGTCGGCGTCGGCCTCGGTGCCGGTCTGCATGGCGAGCAGCCGGTCGCCCTTCTTGAGCTGCCCGTCGACGACGCGGATGTAGGCGACCACGCCGCGGTAGGGGTCGAACTCGGAGTCGAAGATGAGCGCGCGGGCGGGGGCGTCGGAGTCGCCCCCGGGGGCGGGGATGCGCGCGACGATCGCCTCGAGCAGCTCCTCCACGCCCGCGCCCGACTTGGCCGACACCTCGAGCACCTCGTCCTCGCCGAGCAGCTCGTGGATCTCGCCGGCCACCCGCTCGGGCTCGGCGCCGGGCAGATCGATCTTGTTGAGGGCCGGGATCAGCTCGAGGCCCGCGTCGACCGCCAGGTAGGTGTTCGCGACGGTCTGCGCCTCGACGCCCTGCGACGCGTCAACGAGCAGCAGCGCGCCGTCGCAGGCGGCCAGCGAGCGGGAGACCTCGTAGGTGAAGTCGACGTGACCGGGGGTGTCGATCAGGTGGAGCCGGTACAGCTTCCCGTCCTTGGCTGTGTACTCCACCCGTACGGCCTGGGCCTTGATCGTGATCCCGCGCTCGCGCTCGAGGTCCATCGAGTCCAGCAGCTGCGGGCGGTGGTCGCGCGGGTCGACCGCGCCGGTCAGCTCGAGAATGCGATCGGCCAGCGTCGACTTCCCATGGTCGATGTGGGCGATGATCGAGAAGTTGCGGATGTTGGCGGCGGGAGCTGCCATTGCGACCTTCGAGTATGGCGATGGATGAGACAGACATGGATGTGATCGAGGCGGTCTACGCGGCCTTCAGCGAGCGCGACGTGGAGGGCGTGATCGCCCGCCTGCATCCCGACGTCGAGTTCAGTGCGGTGACGGGCGACCACGCCGGCCGCCCCGGCCCCTACCGCGGTCACGACGGGATGCGCCAGTACTTCCGCGACGTCGCCGAGGTCTGGGACGACCTGCGCATCGTGCCGGGCGAGTTCCGCCAGTCGGGCGACACGATCCTCGTCACCGGCCGCGTGAGCGCCCGCTCGCCCGCCCGCATCGTCGCGGGCTCGACGGGCTGGATCTGGCGACTGCGCGACGGCTTGGTCGCCTACGTGCGCGTCTACCCCTCGGCGGCCGAGGCGATGGCGGCCTTCGAGGGCCGCGGCGCCTAGGGCCGGCGGCGCGCCCGGAGCAGGTAGTCGACCTGCTCCTGCTTGCGCATGATCATGTGCTCGAGCCGGTGCTCGACGGCCTCCGAGGCGGCCTCCCGGCCGGTCGGCTCGATCGCGGCCTGGAGCGCCTCGAGCGCCTCGCTCTCGTTCTCGATCAGGCGGTCGAGGGCCTCGGCGGGGTCGGCTTTGAAGCCGAGCGGGGCAACCTCTGTGGTCGGCTCGCCGCCGAGGGCCGTGACCTTCTCGACCAGCCGGGTCGCGTCCTCGAGCTCGGACAGCGAGTGCTCGCGCATCTTCTCGGCGTGGGCTTGGTACTCGAGGCCGATCACGCTGCCGGCGACCAGCGAGTACTCCAGCACGGAGCGCAGCTGGAGCCGCAGCGCTCGGTTGAGGCACTCGATCTGGGCCTCGACGTCCATCTTCTCTTCTGGCATGCGGCCGCTCTTACCCCCCGCGGCTCATCAGCAGTCGCCTGATTTGCAGCGCCTCGGGCAGGCGCATCGCCCAGACCGCGGCCGCATAGGCGCCGAAGCCCGCCACGAGCGCCGTCCCGACCGAGACGATCTGCGCGACGAGGCTGCGGCCCAGCGCCTCGTCCAGCCCGTACCAGACGCCGTAGGCCACCGCGCCCAGCAGCGCCGCCGCGGCCAGCATGCGAGCCGCCGCGCCGAGCGTGCGGGCGCCCTCGATCCCGCCCAGCTCGGCGCGCAGGATCCATCCCTGCGCGAGGCACATCGCAACCGTGCCGACCACGGTCCCGAGCACGATCCCGGCGATCTCGAACGGCCCGTAGAGCGCGGCCGCCAGCCCCGCGTTGACGACCAGGTTCAGGCCCGCCAGCGCCGTCGTCGCCCACGGGCGCTGGAGGCTGAAGAACGTGCGCGAGAAGAGCAGGCTGACGCCCTGGAACGGCAGCGAGATCGACCACCAGAGGAGCGCCGTCGACGTCAAGTCGGTCGCCTCCGGGCCGAACGCGCCCCGCTGGTAGACGAGCCGGATGATCGGCTCGGCAAGCACCGCCATCGCCACCGCGCTCGGGATCAGCAGCAGGCAGATCTGGCGGACGCCGTTGCCCATCGTGCGCCGCAGGTCGTCGCGCGCGCCACGCGCGGCGAAGCGCGACAGCGTCGGGAACATGATCGTCGCGATCGAGATCGAGAACAGGCCCTGGGGCAGCTGATAGATCCGGAAGGCCTTGTCGATCGCCGCGGGCGCCTGGTCGGACACGAGCGTTCCGAACAGCGAGTTGATCAGCAGGCTCAGGTTGATCAGCCCGAGCGCGATCGTGACCGGCAGCATCAGCTTGAGCACGCGCAGCACGCGCTCGTCGCGCCAGTCGAGCCGGAACGTCAGGTGGCCGCCTCGCCCGCGCAGCCACGGCAAGGGCAGCAGGAACTGCACCACCGTCCCGGCGAGGATGCCGATCGCGTAGGCGTAGATCTCGTCGTCGTCCGGCAACACCGGCACGAGCCCGACCAGGCAGCCGATGATCACGAGGTTCCAGGCGACCGGGGCGAGCGCCGGCACCGCGAAGTGGTCGAACGAGTTGAGCATCCCGACGACCAGCCCCGACAGCGCCAGCAGCAGGACGATCGGGAACATCAGCCGCGACAGCGCGATGGTCAGGTCGTGCAGCTCGGGCTGGTCCTGGAAGCCCGGCATGAACAGGCTCATGATCGGGTCGGCGAGCAGGATGAACAGCGCCGTGACGGCCCCCAGCACGAGGCAGATCAGGAAGAACAGGCTGGAGGCGACCCGGAAGGCCTCCTTGCGCTCACCCTTCTCGAGCAGCTCGGTGAAGACCGGCACGAAGGCGCCCTGCAGAGCCGAGTCCGCGAACAGCGCGCGCACCAGGTTGGGCACCTGGAAGGCGATCGTGAAGGCCGACATGGCGCCCGTGACGCCGAAGTACTTGGCCGCCACCACCTCGCGCGCGAGCCCGAGCAGGCGCGACAGGCCGGTCGCGAACGAGAAGAACGCGGTGTTGCGGGCCAGCCGCCGGGCGTGGCCGGGCCGGTCCGGAGCGTCAGTCGCCACGCGCTAGACTCGGCGTCGCTTCATGGCCAACATTCCTTCACAAGAAAAGCGGATCCACCGGGCGGAGCGCGAACGCCTGGAGAACCGCCGCCGCACGTCGCAGGTCAAGACGTGGTTCCGGCGGCTCGAGAACGCCGTCGGCTCGGGCGACGCGACCAGCGCCGACGCCGAGCACCGCAACCTCGTCTCGCGGATCGACCGCGCCGTCAAGTCGGGGGCCCTGCACCGCAACAACGGGGCCCGCAAGAAGGCGCGCGCAGCGCGAATTCGCTCGCGCCTTTCTTAACGGTTCCGCCACACGGGGGTTGTCGGGCGTTATAGGCTCGCGCCCGCGATGGAGAGCGACCTCTCTCGGCGGGAGTTTCTAGAGCGCACCGCACTGGCGGCCGGCGCCGCCGGAGCGGCCGCGCTGCCGGCCTCGGCGCTGCTCGCCGAGGAGGCCAACGCGTATTGGAAGGCCAATCCGCTGCCCTCGCCGCGCAACGTCCCGATCGACCACTTCGTCATCCTGATGATGGAGAACCGGTCGTTCGACCACTACTTCGGCTGGCTGCGCGAGGCCGACGGCGACCAGACCCAGAGCTTCCCGAACGCGCTCGGACAGCAGGTGCCGACGCGCCATTTCTCGACGCTCGGCACGGGCGGCACCCAGTACAAGGGCTGCGGCCACCCGGACCCCGGCCACGGCTGGGACTCGGGCCGCGCACAGCTCAAGGGCGGCTTCCTCGCGCCCGGCTCGGGCAACGACGAGTTCGCGCTCACCTACTTCAACCGCGGCGACCTCGGCTTCATCCACGAGGCGGCGCGCAACTACACGAGCTACGACCGCTACTTCTGCTCGCTGCTGGCCTCGACCTGGCCGAACCGTTACTACAAGTGGTCGGCGCAGTCGGGCGGGCTGAAGACCAACACCGTCAACGCCGGCGGCAACAACTGGGAGACCATCTTCGATCGCGCCACCAGCAAGGGCCTGACGGTCAAGTACTACGCCTCCGATCTCCCCTTCGCCGCGCTGTTCGGCCCGCGCTCGGGCGCGTGGATCAACCCGATCACGCGCTACTACGAGGACTGCTTCCTCGGCACGCTGCCGAACATCGCGATCGTCGACCCGCCCTTCAAGGACGGCGGCGGCGGCGACGGCCTGTCGGCGGACGAGCACCCGCTCGGCGACGTGCGCCTCGGCCAGGCGTTCATGTCCGACGTGGTGCGCGCCTTCACGACGACCAAGCAGTACCGCCGGGGCGCCATGTTCGTCATCTACGACGAGTGGGGCGGGTTCTTCGACCACGTCAAGCCGGGGCGTGTGCCGGACGATCGCGCCAGCACCGACCTCAACGAGGACTTCGGCCAGCTCGGCTTCCGGGTGCCGGCGGTGGCGATCTCGCCGTTCGCGCGCCGGGCCAAGAAGAAGTGGCGCTGGGAGCGCAACTTCCACGGCTTCGGCCACGACCACTTCAACGTCGACCACGGGCGCTACGCGCACGAGTCGATCCTCAAGTTCATCTCGTATCGGTTCGGGCTCGGCGACCTGACCACGCGCATGAAGTTCGCCAGCAACATCGGGCGCAGCTTCGAGTGGAACCGACCCGACTTCGAGGACCCGGCGCTGCCCGACCCGCCCACGATCGTCACCCAGCCGTGCGCGCTCGGCGGCGGCGACGTGCTCGACAGCCAGCAGGCGCACGCGAGCGACCTGGCCGACATCGAGCGGGTCGCCGACCGCTTCAACCTGCCCGTCTACGAGGGCAAGCCGCACGAGATCTTCACGGCGCCCGACTCGATCAAGAAGGGTCTCGAGGCCGCACCGAAGTAGGCCCGCGCGGCTAGTGTCCGCGCCCATGGAGACGAGACTGCTGATCCGCGGCGAGCAGGTCGCGGGCGAGGGAGAAGCGCTGGCCGTCGAGAACCCGGCCACGGAGGAGACGGTGGAGTCGGTCGGCACGGCGTCGCGCGAGCAGCTCGACGCTGCGATCGCCGCCGCGCGCGAGGCCTCGCGCGGGTGGGCCGCCACGCCGGCCGTCGAACGCGCCGAGCTGCTGCACGAGGCGGCCACGCGGATGCGGGCGGCGACCGACGAGCTGGCACGGGCGATGACGCTCGAGGGCGGCAAGCCACTGATCGAGAACTCGGACGAGGTCGGCTGGACGGCCGCCGCGTTCGACTACTACGCCGAGATGGGCCGCAACTTCGCCGGCCGCGTGATCCCGTCGATCGAGGCGACCCAGCTGGCGCTGGTCGTGAAGGAGCCGACGGGCGTCTGGGGCGCGATCGTGCCGTGGAACTACCCGTTGCTGCTGCTGGCCTGGAAGCTGGCCCCGGCGCTGGCGGCCGGCAACACGGTCGTCGCGAAGCCGTCGGAGCTGACGCCGATGTCGACGCTGATGCTGGCCTCGTGCTTCGAGGGGCTGCCGCCGGGCGTCGTGAACGTGGTGGCCGGCGCGGGCGGGGTGGGCGCCGCGCTCGTCGAGGACCCTCGCATCGACGGCGTGGCGTTCACCGGGTCGGT
The DNA here is from genome assembly GCA_052038485.1 of Thermoleophilaceae bacterium. Lineage (GTDB taxonomy): Bacteria > Actinomycetota > Thermoleophilia > Solirubrobacterales > Thermoleophilaceae > JACVRW01. The sequence continues at coordinate 12,745 of JBQGCL010000170.1, forward strand.
GGCGACCGGCAAGAAGGTGGCCGCCGCCTGCGCCTCGCGCGTGGCCCGGATGAACCTCGAGATGGGTGGCAAGGACCCGTTCATCGTCTGCGCCGACGTGGCCGAGGACATCGAGGTGGCGGCCCGCGGCGGCGCGTGGGCGGCGTACCTGAACGCCGGCCAGGTCTGCACCTCGGCCGAGCGCTTCTACGTCCAGCGGGAGGTCTACGACGACTTCGTGTCCGCCTTCGTCGACCACGCCCGCTCGCTGCGGGTGGGCGATCCGCTCGACTCGGAGACCGACGTCGGGCCGATGGTGTCGGCGCCCCAGCGCGCGAAGGTCGAGGCGCAGGTGTCGGCCGCGGTGGCGGCAGGCGCCGAGCTGGTCGTGGGCGGCGACCGTGCCGGGTTCGATCGCGGCCACTTCTACGCCCCGGCGGTGATCACCGGCGCGCCGGTCTCGACCGACCTGCTGCGCGAGGAGACGTTCGGGCCGGTGGCGCCGATCGTGCCGGTGGCGTCGCTGGACGAGGCGATCGAGCTGGCCAACTCGACTCCCTACGGGCTGGGCGCGAACGTGTACACGCGCGACCTCGAGACCGCCGTGCGCTGCCTGCGCGAGATCCGCGCCGGCACGGTCTGGATCAACGATCCGCTGACCGACAACGACGCGGGCCCGTTCGGCGGCTTCAAGCAGTCCGGCTTCGGGCGCGAGCTCGGCCAGGAAGGTCTCGAGGCCTTCCAGGAGACCAAGCACGTGCACATCGAGACCAAGATCGCGCCGAAGGAGTGGTGGTACCCCTACGGGGCCGGCGACGCCGCGCCGCCCTCCGGCGCGGGCGCCTAGAGCACCCGCTCCACCAGCAACACGTCGCGCCACTCGCCGTCCAGGCGGCTGTGCCTGTGGTGCATGCCGACCTCGCGCCAGCCGCAGCGGCGCACCATCCCGGCGGAGGCGGCGTTCGCGGTGAACAGCTTGCCGAGCAGCTTCCAGTAGCCGAGCTCGGTCGCCTGCTCCTGGAGCGCGTCGAGCAGCGCGGTGCCCAGGCCTCGCCCGCGCGCCCGCTCGGTGACGTAGACCGACACCTCCCCCACCCCCGAATACACCGGCCGGGCGCTGTAAGCCAGGATGCGCGCCCAGCCGAGGACCTGCTCGTCCTCGTCCGCGACCAGCACCGGCAGGCGCTCGCCGGCGACGAGCCAGGCCTCCACTTCGGTCGCCCCGCGTGGCTCGGTCTCGAAGGTCGCCAGCCGGGTGGCGATGCCCTCGTTGTAGATCTCGGCGATCGCCTGGGCGTCGGCGGCCCGGGCCGCGCGAATCACCCCGCCGCGCGGGCCAGCGCGAGCGAGAACGCGGTGTCCTCGTCGAGCTGGATCTCGCCGCCGCCGCGCATGTCGATCTCGAGGTCGGCGAAGATGCAGATGGCCCGTTCGAGCGCCGCGCGGTCGGCCTGCTTCGCGCGCGCGACGGTCTTCTTCACCAGCCACGGCGGCGCTTTCAGCGCCTCGCCGACCTTCGACTCGGGCACGCCCTGGTCGAGCAGCGAAGCGGCCCGGTGGACCTCGCGCAGGCGGCGTACGACCGGGTAGACGAGCCGCCCGGGCCGCTCGCCGTGCGACTCGAGCTGCTCGGCCAGCGCGAGCGTGGCCTTGAGGTCGCCGGCGACGAGTGCGTCGGCGAGGTCGTAGGCCTGCGGGGCGGCGTCGCGGGCGGCGAGCTCGTCGACGTCGGCGACCGTTACGTTCGTGCGCGGGTGGACGGCCAGCCCGAGCTTCTCCAGCTCGCGCGAGAGGCGCTGCTGGCTCGTGCCGACCAGCCCGACCAGCTCCTTGGCGGCCTCCGTGTCGATCTGGAGTCCCAGCTCCTGGCCGCGCCCGACGAGCCACTTGGGCAGCTCCCAGGGCTTGGGCGCGGCGTACTCGCGCACCTCTCCCCCGGCGCCCTCGACGGCCTTGCAGAGCTGCTTGAGCGCCTTGCCGCGCGCGATCGCGACGAGGACGGTGTCGGGGGGCATCTCGGCGAGGATCTTCGTCAGCGGTTCGAGCTCCGGAGCCTTCCAAGCGCCGACGTCGTCGACCAGCACGTAACGCGTGCCGGGGTCGAAGGTGAGGGCCGTCAGCGCGGCGACGATCTCGCTCGGCTCGCTGGCGCGGGCGTCGAACGCGTCCAGGCCGCCCGGGCCGCGCTCCTCCTCGGCGCGGCGGCGGACGCGGGCGCGCCATGCGTCGATCTTGGCGTCGTCGTCGCCGCAGATGAGGTAGGCGGGCTTGAGCTCGGCCACGGCTCGTCAGTCTAGGACCGGCACCAGAGTGATCGTCCCGTCGCGGTCGGTGCGGTAGGTGGTCACGCGGGCGCGCCGCAGCGCTTGGAGCGTCGAGGGCGCCGGGTGGCCGTAGAGGTTGTGCGCGCCGACCTCGATCCCGGCGACTTCGGGCCTCAGCCGCTCGAGCAGCTCGGGCAGGCCGGGGTCGGCGCTGCCGTGGTGGGGCACCTTCATCGCGTCGACGTCGGGGAGGTCCAGTGGGAGGAGGGCATCGCTCTCGGCGTCGGCGGACAGCAGCAGCTCGAAGCCACGACAGCTGACGAGGGCGACCACAGCCCTCGGGTTGGGATCCTCGGGGGCGGGGCCGGGCGGACGCGGCGGCGGGGACAGGACGCGGATCGTGAGGTCGCCGTCGGCGAGGGTGAGCGTGAGCGGAGCTGTGGCGGGGATGCGCGTGACGCCCCGGTTGTCCGCCTCGCGTTCCAGGGCGCGAAAGGTCGGATCGGCCGTGCCGTCGCCTCCGTCGAGGAGCGCTTCGACCGGAAACCGTTCGAGCACCGCGGGGAGCCCGCCGTGGTGGTCGCGCGAGGCATGGGTGGCAACCACCAGGGCGAGCCGGTGCACGCCCGCTCGCCTGAGCAGGCGCGTCACGCTCGCCTCGGGAGGACCGCCGTCGAAGAGGATGGCGGTGCCATCGGGGTGCTGGATGAGGGTGGCGTCGCCTTGGCCGACGTCGAGGAAGCGAACGGTGAGCTCGCTCGGCGGGCGCGGACCGGCGAGCACGACACTGGCCGCCCCCAGGCTGCCGGCAGCGAGCACGGCGGCGAGCGCGGCGCGCCGGCTCCGGGGAAGGGACCGCCAGGCGGAGGCCATGAGCGGCACGCGGTCCTCGACCCCTCCGACCGCTCGGTGGAGGACGACGGCGCCGAGACCCAGCCCGCCGTAGGCGGCCAGCACCCCGAGCGCCGAAGGGAGCGAGACCTGGATCCGTCCACCGGGGAGATCGGCAAAGCGCTCGGCAAGGGCGGCGAGATAGCCAACCGGTGGACCGGCGACCGCACCGAGCGCGGTGGCCGGCGGCGTCGCGACGGGCAGCTCGCCGACCGCGACCTTTAGCATGCCTAGCCACATCGCCGGTGCAACGGCCGGAAGGGCGAGCAGGTTGGCCGGCAAGCCCGCGAG
>JBQGCL010000171.1:0-61341 GCA_052038485.1 Thermoleophilaceae bacterium
CACGCTGTCGCTCGACCACCGCTTCGAGGAGATCCAAGCGGCGGCGCAGGTCGATCCGGTGCTGGCCGAGTCGGTGGCCGGCGAGCTGATCAGGTCCGAGATCGAGATCCGCTCCGGGCGCGGCGAGAACTTCGCCGACGCCGTGGAGCGCCAGCGCGAGGCGCGCGTGCGCCTGTTTCGCCTGGCGGCCGAGCGCGGCGTGCTGCTGGCCGCCACCGGCACGCACCCCTGGAGCACCTGGCAGGAGCAGCAGATCATCGACACCGAGCACTACCGGCGGGTCGCCGACGGGCTCCAGTACGTGGCGTGGCGCAACAACACGTTCTCGCTGCACGTGCACGTGGGGGTGCGCGGGGCCAACCGCGCGGTGCGCGTCTGCGACAGGTTGCGGCCCGTGCTCCCCGAGCTGCTCGCCCTGTCGGCGAACTCTCCGTTCCTGGACGGCCGCTCGTCGGGGCTGCACTCGGCGCGCTCGCAGATCTTCACCAAGAGCTTCCCGCGCTGCGGGATCCCGGACCCGTTCGGCGGCTGGGATGGCTACGCCGACTACGTCCGGTTCCTGATCGAGAGCAACTCGATCGTCGAGCAGACCCAGATCTGGTGGAGCGTCCGGCCGCATCACACGTTCGGCACGGTCGAGCTGCGCATCTGCGACGCTCAGACGAGCGCCGCCGACTCGACCGCCCTCGAGGCGCTGATCACGGCCTGCATCGCGCAGGCGGCGCTGGACGAGGACGAGGGGGTGCCGCACGACGACCCGCCTCCGCGCGTGATCGAGGAGAACTTCTGGCGTGCGATCCGGTACGGGCTGGACGGCAAGCTGATCGACCTCGCGCGCGGAGAGGAGTACCCGGCGACGGCGGCGGCGGAGCGGCTGCTCGCATGGACCGCCCCGGCCCGTGGCCTGCTCGGCATCGAGCCTTCGTTGCCCGAGGAGAACGGCGCCCAGCGCCAGCGGCGCGCGCTCGACGGCGGCGCGTCGATGGAGGAGGTGTACGCGGCGGAGGTGGCCGAGGCGCACAGGACCTACGCTGCCGAGGAGGTGAACGCGTGAGCGAACCGCTACCAAGTGCGGCCGACATCATGGTCAGTACCGCTGCCTCGCTGGTCAATCTCGCCGGAATCCGGTTGACGGAGCAAGAGCACAAGAATCCCGCCGCCGCCAAGGAGGCCATCGAAGCGGCGCGGGCGCTGCTGCCGCTGTGCCCTGATGAGGCGGTCGCTCCAATCAAGGACGCCCTCGCTCAGGTGCAGATGCTCTACGTCAAGGAGACCGACGAGCGCGCCAAGGCGCGCTCGAAGATCTGGACCCCCGGCTCGGAATGATCGGAGTCTTCGGGGGTACGGGCTTCTACCGCTTCCTCGACGACGTGGAGGAGGTGCCGGTCGCGACGCCCTACGGGCGCCCGTCCGCGCCCGTGCGCGTGGGGCGGCTGGAGGGCACCGAGGTCGCCTTCATGCCGCGCCACGGCGACGAGCACACGCTGCCGCCGCACCGGATCAACTACCGCGCCAACATCTGGGCGATGCGCGAGGTCGGCGTGCGGCGCCTCGTCGGGCCGTCTGCCTGCGGCTCGCTGAAGCCGGAGATCGAGCCGGGGACGTTCGTGATCTGCGACCAGTTCGTGGACCGCACCCAGGGGCGCGAGAGCACCTTCTACGACGGACCCCAGACCACGCACGTGTCGGCCGCCGACCCGTACTGCGCCGATCTGAGCGCGATCCTCGGCGCGAGCGCCAAGGCGCTCGGCATCCCGGTCGTGGAGGGCGGGACCGTGGTCGTCGTGCAGGGGCCGCGCTTCGGCACCCGCGCCGAGTCGCGCTGGTACTCGTCGAGCGGCTTCGACGTGGTCAACATGACCCAGTACCCGGAGGCCTGGCTGGCCCGCGAGCTGGAGCTCTGCTACGCCAACGTCTCGCTCGTCACGGACTACGACGTGGGGCTCGAAGGGATGGCGGCTGTGACCACCGACAGCGCCCTGGAGGTCTTCGAGCGGGAGCTCGACCGGCTGCGCGACCTGCTCTTCCACGCGATACCCCGGATCGGGCCGCAACCGCAGGACGATTGCGCCACCGCGCTCAAGAACGCCGTCGTTAGATAAACTGCCCCCGCTCTTTTCCGGGCGGTGTCGGAGCATCCCCAGATGCCGGTCTCCAGCGCCCCGCGCATGACCGCCCGCTGACTGACTTCTACGGAGGACATAACCCCTTGGACTTCCTGACTGACTGGGGCGTGATCATCGCGCTCGTCTGCGCCGGAGCCGCCGTTGTCTACGGCGTGCTGACCTCGCGCTGGCTGCTGGCCCTCTCGCCGGGCAACGAGGAGATGCAGACGATCTCCCGCGCCGTGCAGGAGGGCGCGACCGCTTATCTGCGCCGCCAGTACACGATCATCGCGGGCGTAGCCGTCGTGCTCGCCGTCGTGCTGGCCGTAGCGCTGGAGGCGACCGACGCCGAGGGGGTGCTGATCGCGATCGGCTTCCTGATCGGTGGCACGCTGTCCGGCTCGGCCGGCTTCATCGGCATGAACGTGTCGGTGCGCGCCAACGCCCGCGTGGCCGAGTCCGCCCGCACGGGCGTCTCGCGTGCGCTCGAGGTGGCCTTCAAGGGGGGTGCCGTCACCGGCCTGCTGGTCGCCGGCCTGGCGCTGCTGGGCGTGGCCGGCTACTACGGGATCCTGACCCTGGCCGACGTCGACGAGCGCGACGCCATCGACGCGCTCGTGGGGCTCGGCTTCGGCGGCTCGCTGATCTCCGTCTTCGCCCGTCTGGGCGGCGGCATCTTCACGAAGGCCGCCGACGTGGGCGCCGACCTCGTCGGCAAGATCGAGGCCGGCATCCCCGAGGACGACCCGCGCAACCCGGCGGTGATCGCCGACAACGTGGGCGACAACGTCGGCGACTGCGCCGGTATGGCCGCCGACCTGTTCGAGACCTACGCGGTCACCGCCGTCGCCGTGATGCTGCTCGGGGTGCTGACCTTCCAGGAGCTCGGCACTGTGGCGGTCTACCCGCTGGTGATCGGCGGCGTGTCACTGCTCGCCTCGATCATCGGCACGTTCGCCGTCCGCAGCCGGGTCGGCAACGTGGAGCGCGCGCTCTACCAGGGCCTGATCGTGTCGGGCGGCCTCGCCGCGATCGCCTTCCTGCCGATCACGCTGACGATGATGGACGACCTCACCTTCAAGCCTGGCGTGTCCTCGCTGCTGCGCGGCGGATCCGAGGCGGCGCCCAGCGGCATCGAGCTGTACTTCTGCACGCTGATCGGGATCGCCATAACGGCCGGTCTGTTCGTCATCACCGACTACTACACGTCGACCCGCTTCCGCCCCGTCCGCACGACCGCGCGCGCGTCGCAGACGGGTCACGCGACGAACATCATCCAGGGCCTCGCCCAGGGCTTCCAGTCCACCGCCGCGCCGGCGATCCTGCTGGCGCTCGGCATCCTGGTCGCCAACGAGCTGGCCGGCATCTACGGCATCGGCGTGGCGGTGATGGCGCAGCTGTCGCTGACCGGGCTGATCGTGGCGCTCGACGCGTTCGGGCCGATCACCGACAACGCCGGCGGCATCGCCGAGATGGCCGACCTGCCCGAGGACGTGCGCAACGTGACCGACCCGCTCGACGCGGTCGGCAACACGACCAAGGCCGTCACCAAGGGGTACGCGATCGGCTCGGCCGTGCTCGCCGCCCTGGTGCTGTTCGCGGCTTTCGTGGAGGAGCTGCGCGAGGAGGCCGCCAAGGAGGGCTCGCGCGTCACCTCGTTCGACATCTCACAGCCCGAGGTGCTGATCGGCCTGCTGATCGGCGGCATGATGGTCTACCTGTTCGCCGCGCTGGCGATCGAGGCGGTCGGCCGCGCCGGCGGCGGCGTGGTCGAGGAGGTGCGCCGCCAGTTCCGCGAGAAGCCGGGCATCATGGACCGCACCGAGAAGCCCGACTACGCACGGGCGGTGGCGATCGTGACGGCCTCGGCCCAGCGCGAGATGATCGTCCCGGCGCTGATCCCGATCGTGGTCACCCTGATCGTGGGCCTGCTCTCGACGCAGGCGCTCGGCGGGCTGCTGATCGGCGTGATCGTCGTGGGCTTCTTCGCCGCGGTCTCGATGACCGCCGGCGGCGGCGCCTGGGACAACGCCAAGAAGCTGATCGAGGACGGCGAATTCGGCGGCAAGGGCTCCGAGGCGCACGCGGCGTCGGTCACCGGCGACACGGTCGGCGACCCCTACAAGGACACCGCCGGCCCGGCGATCAACCCGATGATCAAGGTCGCCAACATCGTCGCGCTCTTGATCATCCCCTTCCTGGTTTAGAGCACAGCCGCAAGCCAATCTTCGCGGGGGCCGGGGGCGTGAGCCCCCGGTTGTAATCTCGCCGCGGCATGGCTGAGTACCGGCCCAAGAATCTCGGGTTGGAGCGCGTCCTCGGGACGGGCGCGCTCTTCTCGACCGCCTACGGCAACGTAGGCTCGTCGATCTACTACGCGCTCGGCCTGGTGGCGATCTTCGCCCTGGGCATGACCCCGGTCGTCTTCCTGATCGCGGGGCTGATCTTCGCGGCGACCGCGGCCACCTACACCGAGGCGACCACGATGTACCCCGAGGCGGGTGGCTCGTCCTCGTTCGCACGGCGCGCCTTCAACGAGTTCTGGTCCTTCTTCGCCGCCTGGGGCCAGATGCTCAACTACATCATCACGGTCGCCATCTCGGCGTTCTTCGTGCCGCACTACCTCGGGGTCTTCTGGAAGCCGCTCGGCGAGTCGCCCGCGGACATCGTCGGCGGCATCCTCGTCGTGATGGTGCTGGTCGTGCTCAACGTGCTCGGGGCCAAGGAGTCGGCCGGGCTGAACGTGTTCCTGGCGCTGGCCGACTTCCTGACCCAGGTGGCGCTGGTCGTGATCGGCCTGGTGCTGGTCTTCTCGCCCGAAACGCTGGTCGACAACATCGACCTCTGGACGTCGCCGGAGCTGACCGACTTCCTGATCGCGATCCCGGTCGGGATGGTCGCCTACACGGGCATCGAGACGATCTCGAACATGGCCGAGGAGGCGCGCGACTACGGCAGGACGATCCCGCGCGCGATGGGCGGCGTGGTCGTGGCCGTGTTCGCGATCTACGCCTTCCTGCCCGCCGTCGCGCTGTCGGCGATGCCGGTCGTGAACGGCGAGACGAAGCTCGCGATGTCCAAGGAGGACGGCGGCTACGCCGACGACCCGGTGCTGGGCGTCGTGGCCAACCTCGACCTCGGGCCACTCCAGCACGCGGCCGAGATCTACGTGGGCATCCTGGCCGCGACGATCCTGTTCATCGCCACCAACGCCGGCATGATCGGCGTCTCGCGGCTGACCTACTCGATGGGCCAATACCGCCAGCTGCCGGAGCGCCTGCGCCAGCTGCACCCGAAGTTCCGCACGCCGTACGTGGCGATCATCCTGTTCGGGCTGGTCGCCTGCATCACCATCCTGCCGGGCCAGGCCGACTTCCTCGGCACGATCTACGCGTTCGGGGCGATGCTGTCGTTCACGATCGCGCACATGTCGGTGATCGCGCTGCGCGTCAAGCATCCGGAGATAGAGCGGCCGTGGCGCGGCCCGGGCACGTTGCGCATCCGCGGGCTGGAGCTGCCGCTGTTCGCGGTCTTCGGCGGGCTTGGCACGGCGATCGCGTTCGTCGTCGTGACCGTGCTCAACATCGAGACGCTGCTCGCCGGCGGCGTCTGGCTGGCGATCGGCATGACCACCTACGTCCTGTTCCGGCGCCGCCAGGGGCTGTCGCTGACCGAGACGCACAAGATCGTCACGCCCAAGCGCGTGGTCGAGCACGAGGTCGAGTACGAGTCGGTACTGGTTGCGTTCGAGGACGGCAACTTCTCGCCCGAGGCGGTAGCCACCGCCGCACGGCTCGCGGCCACGCGACGGCGGGGCATCCACGTGCTGGTCACGATCACGGTGCCGCCGAACTCCCCGATCGACGCGCCGCTGCCGGACGAGGAGGCGCGAGCGTCATCCCTGATCGACTCGGCGCGCGTGCAGGGCGGACGGCGGGTGACCGGCCACTGGGAGAAGGTGCGCCCGGGCGGTGCCGGGCGCCGCATCGTCGAGGAGGCGCGCGACATCCGCGCCCGCGCGCTGGTGATGTCGCTGCCGCCGCGCCGGGCCGGGGCGTCGCTGTTCGGCAAGACGGTCGAGACCGTGCTGGCCGAACGCCCGTGCCGGGTCATTATCGATTCGTCGAGGGGCGTCGACGGCCGCGGCCGGAACGGCAGGTGACAGTGCCATCATTCGCCCGGTGCAACGGGCCTATCTCGCGTCCACGCGCCTGCTGAGCGGTGCGCTGTTGCTCGTGGGGGTGGCGATGATCGCGTCGACGATCGCGCGCGGCGGTGGTCCGCTGGCCGTTGGGATCCTGCTCGGCCTGATGCTGGTCGTGGTCGGCGCGGCGCGGCTGTGGCTGGCGCGCGGCGGCGAGCGGTGAGCCGCGACGGTCGCGGCGGCCGGCGCGGAGCGGGGGGCGAGGGCGCTCGCCCCCGGATCGCGGCCGAGCGGGCTCGCTCGCAGCTGCGGCGCGGCTCGGAGCGGGCCCGGCGGGGCGAGGCTCGCATCGCTCGCGGCCTGGGCGAGCCGGCGCTGTTCGCGATCCTGCTGAGCGGCGTCGTCTCGGGCCTGTTCATGGTGCTCGGCGTCGTCGCCGATGACGCGCTCGCGCTCACGCCGGCGGCGTTCCTGCTGTCCGGCCTGTTCTTCGTCTTCACGATCGCGACCTACGTCGAGGGCAGCTCGCTGCACCCCGAGCGCGGCGGCGCCTCCACCTTCGCGCGCTACGCGTTCGACGAGCTGTGGAGCTTCGTGGCCGGCTGGGCGATCCTGCTCGACTACCTGATCGTGATGGCGATCGGCGCGGTCGTCATCTCGGACTACCTCTCCGTCTTCTGGACCGAGCTCGACGAGGGCGTGATCGAGGTCGCGATCGCAGGTCTCGCGCTCCTCTACGTGGCCGTCCAGAACGTGCACGGGCTCGGCGCCGACCGGCTCGGGATGGTGCTGCGCCTGTCGCTGCTCGGGATCGTGGTGCTGGGCGCGGTCTCGGTGATCGCGCTCGCCCAGAACTGGGACCCGTCGGCGGTCGTCGACAGCGTCGAGCTCGGCGCAGATCCCGAGTGGGACGAGTTCCTGTTCGCGACGGTGGTGGCGGGCGTGGCGCTGGTCGGCGTGGAGGCGGCCTCGGGACTGGCGGGCGAGGTCCGCGTTGGGCGCCGGGGCCTGCGCCGGGTGGTCGGGCTGACGGCCATCACGGCGCTGGTGCTGTTCGTGTCCGTGTCCGTGGCGGCCCTGATGGCGCTGCCGGTGGTGGGTGGGGAGACCGCGCTCGGCGACGAGTGGGCCGGGGCGCCGGTGCTCGGAGTGGCTGCGCAGTTCCACCCCGAGTGGCTCTACGACGCCGCCCGCGCGACCATCGGCGTCCTCGCGGCGGCGACGCTGCTGGTGGCCATGAACGGTCAGATGCTCGGGCTCGCCAGGCTCGCCTACTCGCTCGCCACCAACCGCCAGATCCCGAGCGCCGCCGGCCGGCTGCACGAGCGGCGCGGCACGCCGTACATCGCGATCATGATGGCCGCCGTGATCGCCTTCGCGCTGGCGATCCCGCACGACCTCGACTTCCTGGCCGGCATCTTCGCCTTCGGCGCGATGGTCACGTTCGCGATCGCGCACCTGTCGGTGATCGTGCTGCGCTACCGCGAGCCCGACCGGCCGAGCGCGTTCCGCGTGCCGCTCTCGGTGAAGATCGGGCGCGGCCGGGTCCCCGTGCCGGCCGTGCTGGGCGCGCTGTTCTCGATCCTCGCCTGGGGCAGCGTCGTGGTGCTGCACGAGGGAGCGCGGGTGATCGGCGGCGCCTGGATGCTGATCGGGATCGCGATGTACGTGATCTACCGCTCGACCCAGGGCAAGGCGCTCACCAAGCGCTTCACGATCCCGGCCGAGGCGCTCCAGGAGGCCGCGCCGATCGAGTACGGCAGCATCTTGGTGCCCGTGTTCGGCGAGCCGCTCGACGACGACATCGTCGGCACCGCGGGCCGGCTGGCCGCCGAGCACCCGGACGAGGCCGAGGGCGGGGCCGTGGTCGAGGCCCTCTACGTGTTCGAGATCCCGATGTCGCTCCCGATCGATGCGCGCGTCCCCGACGAGCGCGTCAAGAAGGCCAAGCAGGTGCTCGCGCGCGCGAAGGAGGTGGGCGAGGAGTACGAGGGCGTCGAGGTGGCGACCGCGATGGTGCGCGGCCGCACGGTCGGCCAGGCGATCGTCGCCGAGGCGCGCCGGCGTGGCGTCGAGGCGATCGTGCTCGCGGCCGAGGAACCGAGCGCCGTGCGCGGCGGGGCGATTCTCGGCGGCCGCGGGCGCGTGCGCGACCGCGTCGTCGGAGAGACCACCCGCTACGTGATCGAGAAGGCGCCCTGCAAGGTGATTCTCACGGCGCCGCCCGCGGGCGAGGAGGAAGGCACTCGCGAGGGTGTTCTGCCCTAGAGTGGGGGCGGGATGTTCGTACTAATTGTTGGATGCGGGCGCGTGGGCTCGGCGATCGCGAACTCGATGATCGCCGAGGGGCACGAGGTGTCCGTCCTCGACGAGGACTCCGAGGCGATCGCGCTGCTCGAGCGCGGCCAGTCGGAGGGCTGGGAGGAGCGCGGCGGGCGCTTCACGGAGGGCACCGCGCTGGAGATCGAGGCGCTGCTGGCCGCCGGCATCGAGCAGGCCGACGCCTTCGTCGCGTCCACCGACGGCGACAACACCAACCTCGTCATCGCCCAGATCGCCAAGCGGCGCTTCAACGTCGACCGCGTCGTGGTGCGCGTGCTCGACCCGGCCCGTGCGCGCTGGTACGCGGAGCAGGGCCTCCAGACCGTCTGCCCGACCCAGACCGCGATCGAGCTGCTCGAGGCCGCCGTGCGCGGCCAGATCCGCTTCGAAGGGGTGTCCGGCTAGGCCATGTACGTCGTGATCGTGGGCGCCGGCAAGGTTGGCTGGAACCTCGCCCGTGAGCTGATCGCCAAGCGGCACGAGATCACCGTCATCGAGTCCGATCCGGTGCGCTTCAGCGTGGTCGAGCAGGAGCTCGAGCACAGCGCCCAGTACGGCGACGGGTCGGAGCTGTGGGTGCTCGAGCGCGCCGGCATCGAGCGCGCCGACCTGGTCGTGGCCGTGACCGGCGACGACGAGGACAACATCCTGATCTCGCAGGTCGCGCGCGAGAAGTACGGCGTCACGCGCGTGGTCGCCCGCTGCAACAACCCGCGCAACCTGCAGCACTTCGAGCTGCTCGGCGTGAAGCCGGCGATCTCCGCGACCGACCTGATCCTGCGGCTGATCGAGCACGAGGTGCCGAAGTACGGGCTCGTGCACCTGCTCGACCTGCCCGAAGAGCGGCTCGAGATCATCGAGCTGGAGGTCGCGCCCGGATGCGAGGCCGCCGGGCAGAAGGTCAAGGAGCTGGGTCTCCCCGATGGCTCTCTGGTTATCTCGATCCTGCGCGACGGCGGCGGCTTCGTCCCGAATGGCGACTCGGTCATCCAGGCCGGCGACGAGGTGCTGCTGGTGCTCGACGCGGAGCTGGAGACGAGCGTGACGGAGCGGTTCTCCGACCGTTCCAGCGCGCCAGCGGCCTAGCGTGGCGCGGCGGACGGTCGACCATCTCCTGATCGGCGGCGGCCTGGCGGCGGCCAACTGCGCGCGCTGGCTGCGCGAGGAGGGCGCCGAGGGATCGGTGCTGCTGGTGGGCCGCGAGTTCGACCCGCCCTACAACCGGCCGCCGCTGTCGAAGGGATACCTCCAGGGCAAGGAGTCGAAGGAGGACGCGCTCTTCCGGCCCGACGAGTGGTGGGAGGAGCAGCGGATCGAGCTGATGACGCGCACGAGCGTGATGAAGCTCGACACGACCGAACGGGTGGCGACGCTGTCGACCAAGGACGAGATCGAGTTCGGCACCGCGCTGGTCGCGACCGGCGCGAACGTCCGCCGCGTGCGCGTGGACGGCTGCGACCTGGACGGCATCCACTACCTGCGCGCGTTCGGCAACTCGGAAGCGATCCGCTCCGCGGCCGAGGAGGCCGAGCGGGCGGTCCTGATCGGCGGCAGCTACATCGGCTGCGAGGTGGCGGCGTCGCTGACGGCGGCGCACGGCGTGCAGTGCTCGATCGTGATGCAGGAGGACGTGACGCTGGAGCGCCAGTTCGGCCCCGAGATCGGGCGCTTCTTCCAGGACACGCTGACCGAGCACGGGATCGAGGTGCACGGCGCCGACGAGCTGGAGCGCTTCGAGGGATCGGACGGGCGCGTGCGCAAGGTCGTGACGAAGAACGGGCTGGAGCTCGACTGCGACATGGTCGTCGTGGGAGTGGGCGTGATGCCCGACGTGATGCTGGCGAAGTCCGCCGGGCTGGAGCTGGGGGAGACCGGAGGGGTCAAGTGCAGCTCCCGGCTGGAGAGCTCGGTGCCGGGGGTCTACGCGGCCGGCGACATGTGCGAGTACGAGAGCAAGCCCCACGCCGCCCGGCTGCGGTTGGAGCACTGGGACGTGGCCTTCAACCACGGCAAGACCGCCGCGCTCAACATGCTGGGCCGCGAGGTCGACCACGAGGTGGTGCCGTACTTCTTCTCGGACCTGGCCGACTGGGCGTCGTTCGAGTACGTGGGCCCCGGGTCGGGCGACCTGGTCGTGCGCGGCTCACTCGAGGAAGGCAACTTCACCGCGTTCTTCGTCCACGAGGAACACGGCCACGTCGTATCGGCCCTGACGGTGGGCCGAAGCGACGACCTGGAGCACGCCCGCCGCTACATCAGCGAACGAACCAAGCCTGACCCCAACCAGCTCGCGGACGAGAGCAGCGACCTAGGCGAGCTGTAGGGCGCGGCGCGTACCTCAGCAACCAGGGCAGCTGGTTCTGAAGCGTGTCGACTTATCCCCCCTATACGCCGGAAACGCGACAAACGTCAGCGTGTCCGCCGCGAAGCGCGCGGCGCTACAGAACTGGGGAGCAGGGACTCGAACCCCGATAACCAGCTCCAGAGGCTGGCGTCTTGCCATTAGACGACTCCCCAATCGGTCGTCAAGCATAGAGGGGCTAGCCGGGGCGTACTCGGATGCGTAGGCGGGTTGTCTTGCCCCGCTCGTCCTTCATCACGATCGGCACGGTCACGCGGCGCAGCTTCTTGACCTTGGCTCGCTTCAGGCCCTTCCAGACCAGCTTCACTCGCCTCGCTCCCCCGCTCAGCTTCCTGCTCAGCGTCCGGCGCGGCTTGCCGGCTCGGGCCTTCTTGCCATCGACCACGAGTCGCGGTGCGTAGCGGCCTCGCTTGAGCTGCTTCGGCAGCGCGATCCGCGCTCGGGTCAGGTCCGGTCCGCGGCGGGCCGCCGTGAGGATCGCCGCCAGCGTGAAGCTGCGCCGGTGCTTGGTGACGCTCACGCGCGCGAGCGGGTCGCAGCCGGGCGTGGCGAGCTCCTGCTTGAACTGGCGCACCTTGCCCGAGTGGGCCGTCAGCTTGACCGACATCCTGGTGTCCATCTTCGGATCGCAGAGGTCCTTGGACAGCTCGATCGGCCCGTTCGGCCCGCCGTCGAAGCGCAGTGTGAAGCTGCGCAGCGGCAGGTCCGGGTTGCCGGCGAACGTGTTCTTGAGCCCCTGCGGGGTCGCCTCGATCAGGCCGTCCACGCGCAGGTCCACCGGCGGTGGCAGCTTCACGATCAGCCCGGGCAGCGACGCGTCGCTGTTGTAGGCGAGGTAGACCGGTCCCTGGACCGGGCTGGCCTGGAGCGGCGAGTCGATGATGGCGGTCCCGACCCGCGAGCTCGCCGGGCACGCGTTCGCGTCCGCCTGCGCGCGCGGGCAGGCGAGCGCAAGTACCCCGACGTTCGGCCCCAGCGACGGAGGCAGGGTCACCTCGGCGGTCTTCAGCGCGGCCTGCTCCGGGTCGAAGCGCAGTGTCGTGCTGAGCGGCGGCTTGCTGCGCTTGCGTGTGGCCGCGGGCGATCCGAGCGTGCCGGCGGCGCTCGGAGAGAAGCCCAGCGCGCCGCAGCCGACCGCCGTGAACGCCGTCGTGCGCGTCGAGAATGCGGTGGGGGCGTTGTACGAGTTGACCCGGCCCAACGAGGTCAGCGGCGAGCAGGAGGTCGGCATCCGCATGAAGCTGCCCCGGCTCGCCTTGCCGAGGAAGGTCAGCCGCACGCTCGTGATCTGCACGTTGAGCCCGGACTGCTCGCGCGGCTGATCGGCGAACACCGACTCGAGCCCGATGCCGTCCGCGCCCTTGCGCAGGTAGACGGGCGACTCGAGGTAGACCGGCGGCAGCGCCGGCAGCGGCGCCGGCAGGACACGCGGGTCGAGCTTGAGGCCCAGCCGGGCCGGTTCGCCGCCCGTGGGCCGAAGGTTGTAGACGGTCCCGTCGATGACCTGGTCGGCGAGCGAGACCAGCGGCGGCGCGAGGTGGATCGTGGCCGTGACCCGGACGGTTCCGACCTTGGCGGCAGCCGGGCAGCCGGCGGTGGAGCGCAGCGTCGCGCTCGTGCACACGGCCGCGGCCTGCGGGTTGCCGAGCAGGCCCGGCGCCAGCCGCACGAAGGTGTCGTCCACGTCGTCGTCGGTCGACGACAGCGTCACGTGCTGGTAGATCGTCACGTTCGGGTGCGAGCCCGCCTGGAGGCTCCCCGGCGTCACGGTGAACTGGTCCAGCGTGACCGCGGCGAGCGCCGGTCCGGCGGACGCAGTGGCCGGAAACGCGAGCGCTGCGAGCGCGACGCTAAGCCACCGACTGACTCGCCCAGTCGCGGTACAGCCGCGAGTAGGGCCCCCCTGCCTCGAGCAGCTCCTCATGCGTGCCCTGCTCGACAATCCGGGCCCGATCCAAAACCACGATCCGTCCAGCTCCACGAATGGTCGATAAACGGTGGGCGATCACCAGCGCGGTCCGGCCCGCGAGCAGTCGCCGCAGGCCACGCTCGATCGAGGCCTCCGTACGAACGTCCACGTTCGAGGTGGCCTCGTCGAGGATCAGAATGCGGGGGTCGGCCGCCGCCGCGCGGGCGAACGCCACCAGCTGGCGCTGGCCGGCCGACAGCTGCCCGCCGCGCTCCCCGACCTGCGAGTCGTAGCCGTCCGGCAGCCGCTCGATGAACTCGTGCGCGCCGACCGCCATCGCGGCCGCCCGCACGTCCTCGTCCGTCGCGTCCGTCCTCCCGAACGCGATGTTGTCGCGGATCGTCCCCGAGAACAGGAATCCCTCCTGCGGCACGATCCCGAGCTGGGAGCGAAGCGAAGCCTCGGTCACGTCGCGCAGGTCGTGCCCGTCGACGAGCACCCGGCCGTGGTCGGGGTCGTAGAAGCGGGCGACCAGCTTGGCCAGCGTCGACTTGCCGGCGCCGGTGGCGCCGACCATCGCGACCGTCTGCCCCGGCGGGATGACCAGGTCGATCTCGCACAGCGCCGGGTTCTCGCCGTCGTAGGAGAAGCTGACGTCGTCGAACTCGATCTCGCCGCGCACGCGCGGAAGCACGAGGGCGTCGGCCTTGTCTGTGAGGTCGGGCTTCTCGTCGAGCAGCTCGAAGATCTTGTCCAGCGCGGCCATGCCCGCCTGGTAGGTGGTGTAGAGCTGGGACAGCGACTGGATCGGGTCGAAGAAGCTCTGGAGGTAGAAGACGAACGAGGCGAGCACGCCGATCGTCACCGAGCTGTCGCCGTCGAGCACCTGGTTGCCGCCGTAGATCAGGATCGCCGCGGTGGCGACGGCCGAGAGCAGCTCGACCGACGGGAAGTAGGCCGCGTTCAGGTGGACGGTGCGCATGTTGACCCGGCGGTGCTCGTCGTTGAGCTCTGCGAAGCGGGTGCGGTGCCGCTGCTCCTGGCCGAAGGCGCGCACCACGCGCACACCCGACAGCGTCTCCTGGAGGTAGGCCGTGACCGCCGCGATCTTCTCGCGCGTGAGCCGGTACGCGCCGCTCGAGGCGAGCCGGAACAGGATGCTGCCGACGAACAGCACGGGGAAGCACAGGAACGTGACCAAGGCCAGGCCGGGGTCGAGCGCCACCAGGATCGCGGCGGTCCCGATCAGCGTCAGGCTCGACGAGAACAGCGTCTGGATGCCCTCGGTGACGAGCTGGTCGAGCGCCTGGACGTCGTTGGTGATGCGTGAGATCAGCACGCCGGTCTTGTTGCGCGAGTAGAAGCCGATCGAGAGTCGCTGGAGGTGCTGGAACAGCTCCACGCGCAGGTCCTGGAGCGCTCGCTGGCCGACCCAGTTGATCAGGTAGGTCTGCGCGTAGGTGGCCACCCAGTTGACCAGCGCGGCTCCCAGGAACGCGAGCAGGATCACCGTCAGCACGCCGGTGTCCTTGCCATGGATGCCCTCGTCGATCGCGCGGCCGGCGAGATAGGGCGGCACGAGCGCGGCGCCGGTCGCGAGCAGCAGCGCGATCAGCATCAGGACGACCCGGCCGCGGTAGGGGCCGAGCAGGCTGGCGAGATGCCTCAGTCGCGAGCCCCTGGCGCTCCGAGATCGCGACCACGTCCGCGGGCTCACAGCCCCGCCACCTCGCGCTCGGGGTCCTCGCGCGTGAGGAACACCTGGTCGGGCAGGCCCTTCTCGGCGATCTCGCGGTAGAGCGGCGACCGGTCGAGCAGCTCGCGGTGGGTGCCGCGCGCGGCCACCCGGCCCTCCTCGAGCACGACGACCTCGTCGGCCAGCGCGATCGTCGACAGCCGGTGGGCGATCACGAACGTCGTGCGGCCCTCCATCACCTCGCCGAGCGCGGTCTTGATCTGGCTCTCGGTGGTCGCGTCGACGCTCGACGTGGCGTCGTCGAGGATCAGGATGCGCGGCTCGGCGAGCAGGGCCCGCGCGATCGCCACGCGCTGGCGCTGCCCGCCCGACAGGGTCAGCCCGCGCTCGCCGACGATCGTGTCGAGCCCGTCGGGCTGGTCGTCCAGCAGACCGGCGAGCCCGGCGCGCAGCGCGGCCTCGACGACCTGGTCGTCGTCCGCCTCGGGGCGGGCGTAGGCGATGTTGTCGCGCAGCGAGGCCGAGAACAGGAACGCGTCGTCGGAGACGACCGCCACCTCGCGCCGCAGCGAGGCGGGGTCCACCGAGCGTACGTCGGCGCCGTCGACGAGCACTGCGCCCTCGTTCACGTCGTAGAGGCGCGGGATCAGCATCACGAGCGTCGTCTTGCCGGACCCGGTCGGCCCCACGATCGCGACGGTGCGCCCCGGTTCCACCTCGAGGTCGACGCCGCGCAGCACCGGCTCCTGGCCGTCGTAGGCGAACGTCACGTCGCGCAGCTCCACGCGCCCGCCGCCGGCCGGCAGCGGCGGCGCGTCGGGCGGCGCGGGCAGCCGCGGCTCGCGGTCGAGCAGCTGGAAGACGCGCTCGCCGCTGGCCACCGCGCGCTGCGCCATCCCGAGCGCCATGCCGAGCATCCGCATCGGGCCGGTGAGCAGCAGCACGTAGCCGTAGAAGGCGACGAAGTCGCCCTCGGACAGCTGGCCGTCGATCACCTGCTTGCCGCCCACGAACAGCAGCGCGGCTAGGCCGAGCTGGGGCAGGAAGCCGATGAACGGCGAGTAGAAGGCGCGCAGCCGGGTCGACACCATCGACTGGTCGAACACGCGCCTGGTGGCGCCCTCGAAGCGGCGCAGCTGGCGCTCCTCCTGGGCGAACGCCTTGACCACGCGCACGCCGCCGATGTTCTCCTCGGCCTCCGCCGTGAGCTCGGCGATGCGCTGCTGCACCTCCTGCGTGGCCGGGCGGTTGAGCCGCCCGTAGCGGAACGAGATCCAGATCACGAACGGCATCGGCGCGAGCGAGATCGCGGCCAGCCACGGGTCGAGCACGAGCATCACGGTCGCGGCGATCACGATCGTGAGCACCGACTGGAGGATGAAGATCAGGCCATAGCCGAGGAAGAAGCGCACCGACTGGAGGTCGACGGTGGCGCGCGACATCAGCTGCCCGGTCTGCTGAGAGTCGAAGAAGCTCAGCTCGAGAGAGTGAAGGTGCTCGTACATGCGATTGCGCAGGTCGTACTCGACCCCGAGCGAGACCTGGCCGGCTACCAGCCGGCGGGCGACGCTGAACGTCAGCCTCAGCACGCCGGCGCCGACAACCGCCAGGGCGAGCGGCCACAGATCGGCTCCGTCGCCGCGGATCTCGTCGACGGTCTGGCCGACGAGGTAGGGGATCAGCACCCCGGTGCCCATCGCCACGGCGGCGAGGGCGAAGGAGATCAGCACGGCGCGCCGGTACGGGCGCAGGAAGCCGAGCAGTCTCCAGAAGGTCTTCACGACCCCCTTACTTTACTTTGTGAAGCGGGTCATCTTGACGTTCACCTCGTGCTCCGACGTGGACGCCGCGCCCTTGTAGACGCCCCGGATCGGCGCCACGTCGCCATAGAAGCGGCCGTGTCCGATCTTGACGTGCTCCTCGCCGGCCAGCTTGCGGTTGGTCGGGTCGGCGCCGACCCATTGGGGCTCCGAGCCGGGCAGCAGCGCCTCGATCCAGGCGTGCGTGTCCACCTCGACCGAGTCCTCGCCGCCGTCCTCGGGCGCCGCGAACAGGTAGCCGGACACATAGCGCGCCGCGATCCCGTGGTCGCGCAGCAGGATCAGCGCGAGGTGGACGAAGTCCTGGCAGACGCCGGCGCCGCCGGCCAGCAGGTCGTCCACGGTCGAGCCGACGAAAGTGACCCCGGGGCGGTACTCGAAGCGCTCCGGGATGACCTCACAGACGCGCCTCAGCGTTCCGGCCGGATCGTCGGCGGCGATCGCCTCGCGCAGGTCCGCGAGCGCCCCGTTGGACGGCTCGTCGTCCGTGTGAAGCAGGAACTCGCCGCCGGCGTCGGTGTAGACCCGGCCGCGCAGCTCGACCCAGCTCCCCGCCGGCGGCTCGGCCGGCGCCTCCGTGGTGACCTCGGCTTCGGCGGTGATCGCCAGGCGGTCGTGCTCGCCGGGGACGTTGAACTCGATCGCCTCGGTGCCGAAGTAGTCGGCGTAGCTGCGGGTGCGAGCCGTCGGCTCGACCGCCAGCCGGAACCCGCGCACGCGCTGGAGCGGTGTCGCGGCCGGCTTGACGCGCAGCACGTTGTGCTGATCGTAGACCGGACCGTCGTAGCGGTACTCGGCGTGGTAGCGGAGGGCGAATCTCATCCGGTGACTGTCTGCGCGACGACTGTGCTGGGCTCGAAGTAGCGGCTGTGGATCTCCTCGTCGAGGCGCTCCAGCTCCTGCTGAATCGGGCGCAGCCAGGGTGACACGGCCTCCGGCGGAGACGACCCTCTTGCCCGGAAGTCGAGGTCGGCAAGCATCCGCCGCACGCGCAGCACCGGGGCCGAGTCGCGCGGGTCGACGTCGACCCGCTCGAGCGCCGAGTCGAGCGATTCGACCGACGCGGCCACCGAGTCGGGGAACTCGCGCTCGTAGAGCATGAAGCGGGCCACCGGGCCCGCGTTCGGCGGCGCGGCGGCGGCGCGCATGAAGGCCTGGAAGCCGCCGACCGCGCGCAGCAGCGCCAGCGCGTTGCCGTCGCGGCGCGGTACCTCGGGCCCCTCGCCGTCGGGCGCCGGCATCGGCGGCAGCGCAACGCGCAGCATGCGCAGCACCATGTCGGCCGCCTCGATGCGGCCGCCTGCGACCAGGAACGCGCGCGCCTCGTCCTTGCGCATCGTGCGGCCGGTCAGCCCCCAGAACAGCGCGCTGCGCTCCTTGACCAGGGTGTAGAGCGAGTAGGGACCGGTGTGCAGGCCGGCACCGAGGTCGAGCCGGCGCAGCTGGAGGTCGAACGTGTTGATCGACTCCCACATCTCGGCCGGGATCGTGTCGCGCAGGGTGCGCGCCCCCTCGCGCGCGGCCGACACGCAGGAGACGATCGAGACCGGGTTGTCAAGGTCGGTGGTGAGCAGGCGTACGACGTCGTCGCGCTGGGCCGGCGTCGTCCCCTGGCGGCCGCCCATGATCGCCAGCAGCGCGTCCCAGGAGAGCGTCACCGAAGTCGGGTCGTCGGCGCGGCCCTGGAGGTCGGCGTGGAAGAGGCCGTCGAGCATGCGCGCGGTGTGCTCGGCGCGCACGAGGTGGCGCCCGAGCCAGTAGACGTCGTGTGCGATCCGGGCCAGCATCAGCCGCGGCCCTGCTGCTGCTGCTGCGCCTGGCCGCGCCAGCCGGCCTGGCGCATGCCCGGGAGCGGGGGCGGGGCGAGCGTGTCCGGCGACGAGTCGGGGTCGCGCCCGTCGCTCTCGGCCAGCACCCAGGTGTCCTTCGAGCCGCCGCCCTGCGAGCTGTTGACGATCATCGAGCCCTCGCGCAGCGCCACTCGCGTGAGCCCGCCGGGCACGATCTTGATCTCGTCGCCGTAGACCGCGAACGGGCGCAGGTCCACGTGACGCGGCGCGAGCGACCCGTCCGGCTGGACGGTCGGCACGGTCGACAGCGCGACCGTCTGCTGGGCGATCCAGCGCTCGGGCGCTTGCTCGATCAGCCCGCGCTCGATTTCGAGCTGCTCCTCGCTCGCGTGCGGTCCGATGAAGACCTCCTTGCCGCCGGACTCGCCGGTCGGCTTGATCACGAGCTCGTGCAGGCGCTCGAGCACATAGGCGCGCTGCTCGGGGTCGGCCAGCAGCCAGGTCGGGAGGTTGTCGAGGATCGGCTCCTCGCCGAGGTAGTAGCGGATCATCTCGGGCACGTAGTGGTAGACGGCCTTGTCGTCAGCGACGCCCGTCCCGACCGCGTTGGCGATCGCGACGTTGCCGGCCCGGTAGGCGCCCATCAGTCCGGGCACGCCGAGCAGCGAGTCGGCGCGGAACTCGAGCGGGTCCATGAAGTCGTCGTCGATGCGGCGGTAGATCGAGTCCACGCGCGCCAGCCCGCGGGTGGTGCGCATGTAGCAGAGCCCGTCGCGGACGACGAGGTCCGACGCCTCGACCAGCTCGACGCCCATCTGGCGGGCCAGGAACGCGTGCTCGAAGTAGGCGCTGTTGGCCGGGCCCGGGGTCCAGACGACCACCACCGGGTCCTCGCCGCCGCTGGGGGCGGCTGCCTGCAGTGCGTCGAGCAGCAGCGCGGGGTATTGGCTGACCGGGCGCACGTCGTAGCCGGTGAACAGCTCGGGTAGCAGCCGGCTCATGGCGATCCGGTTCTCGAGCACGTACGAGATGCCCGACGGCGTGCGCACGTTGTCCTCGAGCACCTTCCAGCGGCCGTCGGCGTCGCGGACGAGGTCGCAGCCCGACACGTGGCACCAGACGCCGCCCGGTGGCCGGATCCCGTGCGCCGCGCGCGTGAACGCCGCGCGGGTGACGATCAGCTGCCAGGGGACGATGCCCTCGCGGACGATCTCGCGGTCGTGGTAGACGTCCTCGACGAACAGGTTGAGCGCGCGCACCCGCTGGGCGAGGCCGCGCTTGATCACGCGCCACTCGTCGCCACCGAGGATGCGGGGGATGAGGTCGAGCGGGAAGGGGCGGTCGCGGGTCGGGCCGTCGGGGCCGGCGGCGTCGAAGGTGATGCCCTGCTGGACGAAGATCGCGTCGCGCCGCGCCCCGGCTGCCTGGAGCCGCTCGCGTCCGAGCTGCACCAGCGAGTCGGCGAGTGCATCGGCCGGCGGACGCGGCCGGTCCGGCGCGTCGAAGAGCTCGTCGAAGAAGCCTTGAGCCGGCGTGTAGGTGGGCGTGCTCAGAACCGAAAGTTGTACAGAGCCGTGCAGGTGAAGGAGCCGTGCGGGTGAGGCAGAAGCTCTGCGGCGATGGCAGCCATGGCAACGGCGGCACTGACCCAGGGCGAGCAGCGAGCGCTGGCCTCGTTCATCGCGGGTCGCCTGCCCGCCGGCCAGCTGCACGCCGAGTTGTGCCGGGCGCGCGAAGAGGCGCTGGCCCGCGCGGCGGCTCACGCGGACTCCGGGTCCGCGGCCCCCGCCGCGCCGCCCGCCGCGCCCGCTCCTGCATTCAATCCCGCATAGCGTTTTCGCCGCCCGGCCCCGGGGACACCGGGGGTATGACCGCAGGACGACTCATCGCAAGACTGACCATCGGCGGCCTGTTCGTCGGCCACGGGACTCAGAAGCTGTTCGGCTGGTTCGGCGGGCCAGGGCCGGAGGGAACCGCCGGGATGATGGAGAAGCTCGACATGCATCCGCCGCGGCGCAACGCGATCGCCGCGGGCGTCTCAGAGACCGCGGGCGGCGCCCTGGTTGCGCTCGGCGCCTTGATGCCGGCCGCGGCCGCGCTGCTGTCGGGGACGATGTTCACCGCGATCCGCAAGGTGCACGGCCCGAAGGGCCCGTGGAACACGGAGGGCGGCTACGAGTACAACGCCACGCTGATCGCCGCGCTGGCCGCGCTCGTCGAGTGCGGCCCGGGCGCGCCGTCGGTGGACCGCGCGCTCGGAATCGAGCGCACCGGCGCCCGCTGGGCGTTGGCGGCGATCGCGGCCGGCTCGATCGGGTCGGCGCTCGCGGTCGACGCCGGCGCTCGCGAGGCTGAGGAGGCGAAGCCGGAGCCGTCGCCCACCGAACCCCGGCCCCAGCCGCAGCACACGAACGGCAAGCCGGTGCCCGCCGGTATCGCCTAGGGCGCGAGCTGCACCCGGGTGCCGTAGTAGGGCTCGCCCTCGGCGACGAACTTGGCCGTGGACGGGTGGAGGCGGTAGCGGCGCCCGGCGACGACGATCACGCGGCCCTCTTCGAGGACCTGCTCGATCACGCCCGGCTCGGACGAGCCGAAGTGCTGGATGCGCACGGGCATCCCCACCGCGGGCATTGGGCGCGACGGCCGCATAGGGCGAAGGCTAGATTGCCTGATAGCTGAGGCGGTATGGCGGCGCATGCTCACCATCACAACGCGCCGATGAGCGGCCTCGCGCTCACGCGCGTGGCGCTCGACGCCACGCTGCACTGCCTCACCGGATGCGCAATCGGCGAGATCGCCGGGCTTGCGATCGGAACCGCGCTCGGTTTCTCGAACCTAGGGACGATCGTCCTCGCCGTGGTGCTCGCCTTCTTCTTCGGCTACACGCTGACCAGCCTGCCGCTGCTGCGAGCCGGGTTGGCGCTCGCCGCGGTCATCCCGATCGCGCTCGCGTCGGACACGCTCTCGATCGCGCTGATGGAGCTCGTCGACAACGCGATCGTGCTGCTCATCCCGGGTGCGATGGACGCCGGGCTGGGGGACGTGCTGTTCTGGGGCTCGCTGTCGGTCGCGCTGGTGGTCGCGGGCGCGTTCGCGCTGCCGCTCAACCGCTGGCTGATCGCGCGCGGCAAGGGCCACGCGGTCGTGCACGAGACCGGCATCCATGGCGGGCCGTCGCCGCGGGTCGTACTCGCGATAGCGGTCGTCGCGGGTGCGTTCGGCACCGTCGTGCTGATCGCGGAGCTGGTCGGCTAGGACTCGAGCAGGGCGCGCGCGGCGCCCCGGCCGGTGCGCACGGCGCCCTCCATGTAGCCGCACACCCACTGGTCCGAGCCGCAGACGTAGAAGGGCGGCTCGTGAGTGCCGTGCAGCGGCCCGACGCGCATCACATCGCCCGGGCGCCAGCCCGTGATGTAGCCCTCGGTCCAGGGGTCGACGCCCCAGCGCCGGAAGAAGATCGCCTGCGGGTCGGCGGCACGATCGCCGAGCGCCTCGACCATCTCGGCGATCATGTCCGCCTCGATCAGGTCGGGTGAGGTGGCGAGGAACGGGCCCAAACGCTCCGGCGGGACGAGCGCCGAGAGGATGCCCTCGCGCTGGAGCCAGGTGCCGCCCATCACGCCCCGCTCGAAATACATCGTGCCGTTCTGGCCCTGCTCCTCCCACCACGAGCTCTCGTAGGCGAAGACGACCTTGGCGGCGAGGGCGTGACGCTGGGCGTCCAGCGACGCGAGCCGCTCGCGCGAGACGCCCTCGATCACGATCCGGCGCAGCGGACCGACCGGGATGGCGGAGACGACGGCGTCGCACTCGAAGTGCTCGCCGGTGGCGGTCGTGACGCGGCAGCCCTGGACGTTGATTCGCGCGCGCGTAACCGGGGTGGCGTAGCGGACCCGGGGTCCGAGCTCCTCGGCCATCTTGAGCGCGACGGTCGCCGAGCCCTCGGCGACACGCTGGCACTCCCAGACCTCGTAGTCGTAGAACCCCTGGTTGCCGGCGGCCGCCTCCTTGCGCAGGTCCGACAGCAGTGAGGTCCGCTCGACCGACTCGGCCGACAGCGCGAGCATCGCCACGTCGCGCGCCCGTACGACGTTCGGTGTGGCGCCCATCTCGCGAAGCCACTGGCCCACCGAGATGCTGTCGAGCTTCTCGGCGTCGGGGTGCGCCCAGGGATCGTCGGGGTCGACGCCGGCGACCAGTCGTCCGAACGCCTCGTTGGCCGCTTCGTAGCTGGCCCGGTCGGCGTCGCTCATCCAAGGGAACTCGTCGCCGATGAAACGACCGTCCGCCATCACGCAGGTGTCCTCGCCGGGCAGCTGCGGGAACGACGGCTCGAGCGTGAGGCCGAGCTCTTCGACGAGGCCGTAGTAGGCCTCGTGGAAGGGGCCTACCACCTCGCCGCCGAGCTGGACGAGCCGCCCGTCCGCGAGCGTCGTCTGCTCGACCCGACCGCCAGGCCGGTTGCGCGCCTCGAGCACGACCACGTCGGTGCCCGCGCGTGCGAGATCGCGCGCCGCCGACAGGCCGGCGAGCCCTCCTCCCATGACCACCACGTCGACCTTGCTCATGGCGGCGCGAGCCTACACTGCGCCGCGATCCCGACGGTTGAAACCGAGAACCCGAAGCGCTTCTTCGGCGCGCCCGCCTGAGCCAGGCGGCCGGCAGCTAGCCGCCGGCGCTCTTCGAGACGAAGTCGGCGACGGTCTGGGCGTCGTCACCGGACAGGAGGTTGGCGGGCATGGCGCCGCTGCCCGCGCCGCCGCGCTTGATGGCGCCCAGCACGGTCGCCGTGTCGGGCTTCAGGTCGTCGAGGTTGGGCCCGATCGTTCCGCTCGTGCCGGCCGCCGAGAGCGTGTGGCATGAGCCGCAGGTGCTCGAGAACAGCTGTGCGCCGGGGCTGCTGCCCTGGGTCTCGCGCGCCGGGTTGCTGCGGTGCGCGGCCTCCTGGGCGTCCTGATCCTCGATCCTGAAGAACGCCCAGATCGTCGCCGGCATGAAGGCCAGCCAGAGCAGCGCGAACGCCACCCACGCGAAGCGCCGGTAGTCGTCGCGCGCCGAGACGCGCGCCTCGATCGCACGCTGCCTGCCGCGGATCGTCTGCGTCAGGTTCCAGATGAAGGTGAGCTGGCCGAGCACGATCAGCCCGATGAAGGGCAACGAGATGTACGTCATGGCGTCGTAGGCCTCGGGCAGCACAGCGAACCGCCGCGGCGCGCCGGTCAACCCCTGGATCAGCCACGGGATGACCATGCCGTAGCCGCCGACCAGCGTGAGCCACAGGTGGACGTGGCCGAGCCGCTCGGAGTACCAGCGCTTGCCGGTGAGGTCGGGGAGGAACGCGTAGACGCCGGCGAACGCGACCAAGCCGATGTTCAGCAGCGCCATGTGGTGGAAGTGGCCCACCACCCAGAGCGTGTTGTGGACGACCTCGTCGAACTGGATCGTCGCGTTGACGACCCCGGACAGGCCGGCGGTGATCCACCCGACCAGGCCCGCCACGAGGAAGCTCGCGGCCGGCGTCCACTGGAAGCGCGAGCGGTAGATCGTCGCCGACAGGCTGTACAGGCTGAGCGCCGAGACGAGCGTGATCGTGAACGTCAGCGGCTGCATGGCCAGGTTCAGCTGAGCCTGGATCGTGTCGCGCGGGTAGTCGAGGTAGACGTGGTGCGCCCAGATGATCACGTTCGAGACGACGCCGATCAGCCAGGCGACCGCGACGATCGGTCCCGCAACCATCTCGCGGCCGGCGTAGCGCGGGATCAGCAGGTAGTAGACGGCGACCGCCGGGAACAGCAGCAGGTAGACGACCGGGTGCCCGAAGAACCAGAGCACGTTCTTGGCGAGCAGCGGGTCGACGCTCGTGCCGGGCGAGTAGGCCTGGATGATCATCTCGACCAGCAGGACCGCCAGCGGCAGCGTGGCGATGATCATGTCGATGCCGATCACGCTGAGCGGCAGTACGGCGTAGGGGAGCGGGCGGCCGAGGGCCTCGCCGCGGCGCTTCGACAGGAACCCGATCCCGAGCGCGAGCGCCATCCGCCCGCCGAGCCCGGTCCCCTCGCGGGCGCGCAGCCCCGGCCCCACCACTGTGTTGAGCACGGCCAGGCACCAGCTGATGATCGCCACCCCGACGAGCAGCACGGACACGGAGAACAGCGCGGTGGCGTTCTTCGACCACTCGCCGGCGCCGTGGAAGGGCAGCGGATAGAGGAACACCCACGAGCCGCCGAAGCCCATCGCCAGGGTGGACACGACGATCCCCAGCGTGCCGATCACGATCAGCCACCAGGTCGTCTCGGCGAGCCGGTAGCCGAGCGGGCGCATCGGGAAGTCGACCGAGGCGAGCACCCACAGGGCGGCGCCCATCACGGCGAATCCGGCCCAGGAGACGAACGCGCCCAGCCCGTGCGCGGTCATGATCGCGTAGAAGAAGCCGTCGCCGAGCCGGGCGAGGTCGCCCTGGCTCTGGCGCATCACGACGCCAAGGGAGCCGGCCACCGCCAGGAACGCCGTCGAGGCGTACACGTAGCGGCGGACCAGCGCGGCCACGCGTTCCTTCGGGACGGTGCCCGCGAGCCCCGTGATCGAGGTTGCGGCGTGCGCCTCCATCAGGGCGTCACCTCGATCTGGCTCTGCATGAGGTGGTGGTTGAACCCGCAGAACTCGAGGCAGACGACGCGGTAGCGGCCGGGCGTGTCGAACGTGTGCGTGAGGCGCTGTTCGAAGTCGGGCGGGATCTGGACCTGGACCTCGAGCTTGTTGCCGCGGTAGAGCGCGAACGCGTGGTTGACGTCCTTCGAGTGGAGCCGGAACTCGACGGGCCGGCCGGCCTTGACGCGATTGGGCTTGATCACCCAGGCGAACTGGACCCCGTCCACGCGCACCACCTGGGCCCGCTCGTCCTCAGCGCTGCTGGTGAAGTACGGCGTGGAGAAGATCGTCAGCATCGTGAGCAGGACCAGTCCCGTCACGACGATCAGGCCCCAGCGCACCTCACCGTGGGCAAGCGCGTCCGAGTCGACGTCGCTCGGCCGGCGCGTGGAGCGGATCACGAACACCGAGACCCAGACGGCGACGATCACGAACACCGAGTAGGCGATCGTGATTAGGACCTGGGTCCCGTTCACGGCGCGCGACATTACGTCGCGCGACCGTGAGCGTAAATCCGTAGAAAACCGAAGTTAGGTGGCCCTGCCGGTGACGACGCGGTAGTCGACGAAGGTCGCGTACTTCGACTGCCGCACTCCGATGTGCTCGAGGTCGATCGACTTCGTGAAGCCCTCGAACAGCCGCTTCCCGCCTCCGAGCACGACCGGCGCGACGATGATCGTCAGCTCGTCGACGAGACCCGCCTCGAGGGCCTGGCGGATCGTGTCCGCGCCGCCCATGACGTGCACGTGGTCGTCGCCCGCCGCCTCACGGGCGAGCTCGACGGCGGCTTCGACGCCCTCGACGAAGACGAAGTCGCCGCCCGGCGGCTGCTCCTCGGTTCGGTGCGTGACGATGAAGAACGGCTTGTCCCACGGGTTCTTGTCGCCCCAGTGCTCGGCCGCCTCGTAGGTCCAGCGTCCGGCGACGACTGCCCCGAGCTTGGACATCGCCTCGCGCAGCCATTCGGCGTCCTCGCCGGAAGCCTCACCGGTGGGCTCCCGCTCGTAGGTCCAGGGCCCGCCGAAGACCCAGTAGTGCAGCCGCTCGCCGCCCTCGCCGAGCCCCCTGCCGGGGACGTCGTCGGGTCCGGCGACGTAGCCGTCAACCGATGTCGTTATGCCAGCGAGAACCTTTGTCATGCCCCTTGAGACCTTCGGGCGACCCGGAACTCATCGGTCGGCTCAGGGAAGCGGCTGCCAGGACGGCGCACCGAGCTCGGTCCAGGAACGCTCGGGGTCGCTCGCATACGGTTGGCGTACGTCGAGGATGCGGTGCCGGCCGGTGCCGTTGGAGCGCACGACGTAGAGATCGCCATCGTCGGTGAAGGCGAGGTATCTGCCGTCGGGCGACCAGGCTGGAGCGCCGAGGTAGCTCCCTGTGGCGATGCGCCGGCGACCGTGTCCGTCGCTGTCCATGGTGACGAGTCGATGCCGCAGGCTGAAGGCGACGCGGCCTCCGTCCGGCGACCAATCCGGTCTGCTCGTCCGGCCGGTCAGGCGCTGTAGGCGGGACCCATCCGGACGGACGGTGAAGAGGCCGGGGTAGCTGGTGAACGCGATCGTCCCCGTCACCGACCAGGCGGGCATCAGCGCCTCATGGGCTCGCAGCCGGCGAAGGCCGGTCCCGTCCGTGCGGACGCTGTACAGCCAGTTGCAGCAGATCGTGCTCCCCGTGAACGCGAGTCGCCGCCCGTTCGGCGACCAAGCGGGGAAGAGCTCCCCGCTGGTCAGCTGCGGCAGCTGCCGCAGGCCCGTGCCGTCGGCTCGCATGATCGCCAGGCGGTTCACCCGGTGGAAGGCGAGCGCCCGGCCGCTGGGCGACCAGACCGGCGAGGTCGCGGGCAGCCCGACCGGGAACGAGCGCAGCACGCGGCGGTCGCGGCCGCTCGGCAGGATCGTCTCGACGGTCGCCGAGTACGTGACGGGGTCGCAACCATGCGGGTAGTTGCGGGGGCAGTTCGGGGGCTGATGCCACTTCTCGACGGAGAAGACGATCCGGCCGTTGTCCCCGGGAAACGCGGCCAGTGCGGGACCGGCGAGGACGAGGAGAGCGAGCCCGGCCGCGCCGAAGATCCCGCCTCGCATCAGCCCGTACCGAACGGCGCCAGGGGTTGCCAGCCGGGGTTTGAGGTGAAGAACGAGAAGGTGCCCATCGGACCCATCCGGTCCTCGGCGATCCGGCGCGCGTGCGTGCCGTCGGCGTTGCCTACGTAGATCCCGGCCCAGGACCAGGAGAGTCTCTTCCCGTCCGGCGACCAGGCGGGGTTGTAGGCGGGGTTCGTCGCCGCGCCCAGGACGCGTGTGCCGCGTCCGTCGGGGCGCACGGTCACGAGCCTCGACCGGGCGGCCGAGAAGTACACGAGGCGCCCGCCGCCCGGTGCGAAGTCCGGGTCGCGGGAGAAGTCGCGCCGTGAGCCGGGCCCGCGGCTGACGGCGTGCGCGTGCCCGCCCGACGAGTCCGACACCCAGACGCGCTGCAGGGTGGGTGGGAGCACGTACGAGGGACGCTCGAAGGCCAGCAGGCCGTGGACTGACCAGGATGGGTTGGAGGCGTCGCGGACTATCCGCGTTGCGCGGCCTCTGCCGGTCGCGGCCGCGACGTACAGGTCGCGCACGGAGGCGCTGGCACGAGTGCGCGCGACATCGAACACGATCCGCTTGCCGCTCGCCGACCAGGCGGGGTTGCCGACGTCCTTTCCGGCCGCAGGGAGCAGGTGGAGCCCGCTGCCGTTCGTGCGAACCACACCGATCCGCCGCCCGGCGTCGAAGGCGATCCAGCGGCCGTTCGGCGAGAACGCGGGGCTGTCGTAATCGAGCGGACAGCTGGCCGGCGGCCGGCGGTCGTCCGTGCAGCCCGTGACGTCGGTCCGCCGCTGCGACGTGCCGCGATTCGCGCTGAGCAGGCCGATCCCCGAGCGAGCGGGGCCGGCGCCGCCGCCCGGGTCGTCGAAGTAAGCCGCGGCGATCTTGCCGTTGTGCCCCGGGAACGCCGCCTGTGCCGGGCCGGCGAACACGACGTAGGCAAGCACGGCCGAAAGGGTCCAGCACAGCCGATGCTTCATGTAATGAAGGCTCACAGCGCGACGGGCGTGCGAAATCCGTGGACATCACTGATCTTGCGTGGGTTTTCCCCCTGATCGCATACCAGGGGCGGCGCTACCGCTCCGCGTGGGTCGTGCTCGGCGAGAACCGTGTGCGCTGGGCGATCACGCGGATCGGGCACGGGCTGTTCGGCGACCCGCCCCTGCCCGCGACAGACCCATGCGCCGCCACCGACAGCGAGCGCGACCTGCTGCGGGGCCAGCGCGGGTTGCTGCTCCGCCAGCCCGGCGTCTGGGAGCTTCGGATCAACAACGGCCGCGGGCCGACGACCGCCGCCTACAACCGCCTCGGCCAGGCCATCGCGGCCCTCGACGAGCGCATCTGGGCGCTCGAGCAGCAGCTCTACGGCTGCGCTTGACTCGCCTCTGCCGACGGTGTAGGCCACGCATCGATGGGCGGAACGGGACTATTGCCGGCAGTGGTCGCCGTGGGGATCGGCTTGATCGGGCCGGGGGCCGCCGAGGCGCAGAGCGCCGCGACCGATTCGGTCGAGGGCACGGCGCTGGCCTGCAGGCAGCCGCCCGACGGGTGCCTGTCGCTCCCGCCGGGACAGTTCGGCACGCTGGTCCGGCTGACGGCCGACGCCCACAGCGGGCCGAGCGGCGAGAGCCCCGGCGGCACGATGACGTGGGATGAACGATTCGTCGGAGGCTTCTCGCACAGCGCCACCAACGTGACCTGCCTCTCGGTGTCGGGCGGCACGGCGGTCGTCGGCGTGACCGGGATCCGCCGCGTCACCATCATCGCGGGCAGCATCGACGTGACCATCGTCGGGCTGATCCGCGTCGTCGCCGGGCCGGGGTCCGGGCCGGACACGATCGAGTTCGACGTCGAGCAGGGCCTGCCGTCGCCGCCGACGCCGGTGCCACCGGGTCCGACCGACTGCTCCGCGTTCCCGGCGAGCGTGCCCCTCGACACGGCGGACGACGAGGGCGACCTCGTCGTCCACGACGCACAGGCGCTGCCAACGTCGAAGGCCCAGTGCCGCAACGGCGGCTGGAGGATCTACGGAGTCTTCAAGAACCAGGGCGACTGCGTGAGCTTCGTGACGCACAAAGCCCGCCAGGCCTGCGTCTTCGAGCTGGTCGCCCACGGCCTGCCGCGGCACAGATTCGCGATGTGGTCCTGCGTCCACCGCCGGACCGGCCTGTAGGTGGCGGGCGATGTCGCAGGAGAACGTCGACGTCGTTCTCCGGCAGTTCGAGCACACGAACGCTCGTGACTTTGCCGCGGCGATGGAGGCCTATGCGGACGATGTGACGCTCGTCTCTCACTGGGGAGTCGGCTTGCTGAGCCCCACAGCGACCGGGAAGGAGGCCGTCGGCGAGTGGTTCGGCGACTGGTTCAGGCAGTTCGCCTCGGACTACCGGTTCGACATCGAGGACGCCCGGGGGCGAGGCGATCGCGTCTTCATCCTGGCCACCCACCACGGTCATGGGAGGGGTAGCGGAGCGCGGATCCAGCATCGCATGGCGTACGCGTACACCGTTCGCGATGGGAAGGTGAAGCACGTCGAGCTGTGGGACGACGAGGACGGCCGGGCAGCGGCCCTCGAAGCCGTGGGGCTCTCGGAGCTCCCTTGATCGCGCATGTCGCAGGAGAACGTCGAGCTCCTCTATCGCTGGTACGAAGCGTTCAGGGAGCACGACAACGAGGCCTGCGTCCGTGACTCTGCGGCGGATGTGGAGATCATCAGCTACCTGGTGGGCATCGAGGGGACGGTCTACAGGGGGCACGCCGGCATGCGCCGCTACATCGACCAGGTATTCGGGGTGTTTCCGGACTGGCACGCTCGGGTTGTGTCGACGATCGACCACGGGGATACGGTCGTCGCCGAGATCCGGATGGCCGGACGCGGCGCCGGCTCCGGCCTCGAAATCGAGCAAACGACGTGGCAGGTGACCAGGTTCCGCGAGGGCAAGCTGGCCGGCTTCACCGCCTACGGGGACCGGGCGGCCGCTTTCGAAGCGGCCGGGCTGTCGGAGTAGCTCCACCCCACGACGGCTCCCGGCTTGACTGCGCCCTGCCCGAGGTGTACGCCACGCAGTACAGATGAAGAAGCCGCTGATCGCTTCCCTCGTGCTGGCGGCGGTGATGCTCGGCGGTGCTCCAGCGACGGCGACCGGCCAGTCGCCCGGCACCGACTCCGTCACCGGACTCGCCACCGACTGCGTGGAGTTCTTCGAGCCCATCCCCGGTCAGATCAGCTGCGCACGCATGGTCAGCCTCGACATCGACGCCGTGAGTGGACCCGGCGGCGAGAACCCGACCGGCAGCGTGGGCTTGGGTAGCTCTGGCCGGACTCCGGGTGGCAGCGTCACCGTGGGCTCCGAAGCCACCTGCTTGTCGGTGAGCGGGGCCGTCGCGATCATCGGCGTGGCCGGGACGTATCGCCAAGGTGGCGTGGGCTTCGATGCCCAGCTCGCCGGACTGCTTCGCGTGACCGATGGAGGTGGACCGGCGTCCGGGGCGGACACAATCGAGTTTGCCTACACCACGGCCGATATCTTCGACCCACCCCTGCCGGGCCCCACCGCCTGCTCGACGTTCCCGGGGGCCTTCGGCAGAGACCCGGTCTTCTTCCCGGACTTCACCAACGAGACAGGCGACGTCGCCGTGACCGACACACGGCCCCTCCCGACCTCGAAGGCCCAGTGCCGCAACGGCGGCTGGAGGGCCTACGGAGTCTTCAAGAACCAGGGCGACTGCGTGAGCTTCGTGGCGACCGGGGGGAAGAACCCACCCAGCGGGCCCTAGCGCCGGCAAGCCCAACGGGTGGATACTGGGTGGGCGATGTCGCAGGAGAACCTGGATCTGGTGCGCCAGGGGTTCGCTCGATGGCGCGCCGGCGACTATGAGGCCTTGCTCGAGTTCTTGCTAAGCAGTGCCGCTCCCGATATCGAGCTGTATTCGCGGTTCGGTGGTTTCAGCGGTGAGCCCTACCGAGGCCACGACGGCGTGCGCGCGTGGGTCGCCGAGATTCAGGAGAACTTCGACCGTTTCGACCCGTGGCTCGACGAGTTGCGGGCAGTGGGAGACGATCGAGTTGTCGCCAGCGGCGGGATCAGATTTCGGGCGCGGGAGAGCGGCGTCGACATGGGCGAGCAAATGGGCTGGGTCTACGAGTTCCGCCACGGACTGGTGCTCCGCATGATGTTCTACGCGTCGTGGGGTGAGGCCCTCGAAGCCGCGGGGCTGTCGGAGTAGGCGATGGCGCGGGAAGACGCCAACCTCATCCGGCGCGCGTACGAGGTCTGGAACGAGGCGGGCCCGGCAGCCGTCATCGAGCAGTTTTGGGCCGAGGACGCTGTCTACCGGGAGGGGCCTGGATGGCCCGACGCTGGCGTCTTCGTGGGCCGTGCGGCTGCGCTCGCTCGCATGCAGAGCCTCGTCGAGCTGGTCGGGCCGATCACGGTGCACCTGGACGAGCTGATCGACGTCGGTGACGGACGCTTCGTCGCGAACACGCGCATGGTTGGCGAGAGCGCGACGGGCAATCCGCCGTACACCCAGGAGTTCGCCGTGGTGCACCGGCTTCGTGACGGGCTGGTCGTCGAAGCCGATTACTTCCTCGACCGCGCCCAGGCCCTCGAGGCCGTGGGGCTGTCGAAATAGGCGATAGCTCCGCCTGGATTCGAACCAGGGACCTCACGATTATGAGTCGTGCGCTCTAACCGCTGAGCTACGGAGCCGGGCTAGGGGACAAGCCTAGTCCCTTGGGGGAGGAGCGCTGATGAGCAGCGAGTGGGCCGCCACGGTCGCCCAGACGAACTCCAGCAGCAGGAACCCGAGCTGGCGCTCGTGCGCGGCGAGCACGGTGAGAACGCTTGCGCCGATCAGGTTGAGGGTCAGGTAGAGCCGTGACCCGGTCGACAGCCGGCCGCGCTGCGCCCCGACGAACGCGGACAGGATCAGCAGCGATCCGAGCACCTGGACGATCTGGTCCATGACGAACCTCCTCGTCGCGCCGTCGTCAGGCCGGGTACGGCGCGAGCTCTCGTCCGGGCGGCCGCCGGGCGCGGCCGCACCTCAAGGGTAGCCTTACGGCCGTGGCCGACCAGGCGCCCCTGCTGATCGCCGTCCCGAACGTCAGCGAGGGGCGTGACCAAGCCGTCCTCGAGCGCCTGGAGGGCTCCGTGAGGAACGCGCGGGTGCTCGACGTGCACGTCGATCCCGACCACAACCGCGCCGTCTTCACGCTCGCCGGCCGCCAGGGCGAGCTGGCGGACGGGCTGGTCGGGCTCGCCAAGGCCGCGGCGGAGTTGATCGACCTT
Source organism: Thermoleophilaceae bacterium (assembly GCA_052038485.1). GTDB lineage: Bacteria > Actinomycetota > Thermoleophilia > Solirubrobacterales > Thermoleophilaceae > JACVRW01. Next base: position 32,175 of record JBQGCL010000171.1, read on the forward strand.
CGCAACCACGACGGCGTCCACCCGCACGTCGGCGCGCTCGACGTCATGCCGGTCGTCTGGCTCGACGGCGCGCGGCGTGGTCCGGCCAACGCCGAGGCGCTGACCGCGGCCGCGCTCGTCGGCGACGAGGCCGGCCTGCCCGTCTTCCTCTACGGCGACCTCGCCACCCGGCCCGAGCACAGCGAGCGCGCCTGGCTGCGCCGTGGCGGCCCCGCCGGCCTGGGTGAGCGGATCGAGTCGGGCGAGCTGACCCCCGACTACGGCCCACACCACATCCATCCCAGTGCCGGCGCCGTGCTCGCCACCGCACGGCGGCCGCTGGTCGCCTTCAACGTCGACCTCGCCACCGACGACGTCGAGCTGGCCAAGTCGATCGCCGCCGAGCTGCGCGAAGCCGACGGCGGCCTCCCCGGCGTGCGCGCGCTCGGCCTCTACCTCGCCGCGCGCGGCCGCGCGCAGGTCTCCACCAACGTGCACGACCACCTGGCCGTCCCGCTCGCCGAGATCGTCGAGCGGGTGCGCGCCCGGGCCCCCGTCGCCGAGGCCGAGCTGATCGGCCTCGCCCCGCGCGCCGCCTTCGACGGCTTCCCCGACGACGTCCCGCTGCACGGCTTCACCCCCGAGCGCCACATCCTCGAGGAGGCGCTCGCCGTGCTCCACTGAGGCCCCCGGCGAGTAGGCTCCGGGGCGATGGCGCAGACCAGGCGCAAGCGCAAGACCAAGCACCGCGGCACCCCCGCCGGGACGATCGAGCGTGCCGGCCGGACGGGCCGTTCCCAGAACCGTCAGGACGCCAAGTCGCTCTCGCGCCAGCGGCGCGCCGAGCGGCTCGACAAGCCGCCCACCTGGTCGGGCGCGATGCAGCGCGCGGCGATCGCGGCGGCGGTCTTCGGCGTGCTCGTCGTAATCGCGTTCAAGCGCGACGTCGCCCAGGGCGCGATCCTCGCCGCGTTCATGTTCCTGCTCTACATCCCGCTCGGCTACGCGACCGACAACTTCATTTACCGCTTCCGGCAGCGCCGGAAGCAGCCCCGCTGACATGGACGTGCGGATGTTCACCGTCGGTCCGGTGGCCGAGAACACCTACATCTTCCGGCGCGACGGCTCGGACCGGGCGCTGATCGTCGACCCTGGCGACGAGGCCGACAAGCTGCTCGACGCGCTCCGCGAGCTGGGCGTGACGCTCGACGGCATCCTGCTCACGCACACCCACTTCGACCACGTCGGCGCCGTGGCGCCCGTGGCGAAGGCGACCGGAGCCGAGGTCTGGGTCCCCGAGATCGAGAAGTTCGTCCTCGACGACATCAACAAGTTCGTGCCCTGGCCGGACTTCGGCCCGTTCGAGTCCTACGACGCCGAGCACACGCTCAAGGGCGGCGAGACACTCGAGCTGGCCGGCTTCGAGATCGACGTCCTGTTCACGCCCGGCCACAGCCCCGGGCACGTGACCTTCTCGATCCCCGACGAGCAGGCGATCTTCTCCGGCGACGTGCTGTTCCAGGGCTCGGTCGGGCGCGTCGACCTGCCCGGTGGCGACTGGGGCACGCTGCTCGAGTCGATCCGAACGCTGGTCGACACGCTGCCCGAGGAGACCGCGGTCTACCCAGGCCACATGGGCCTCACGAGCCTCGGCACCGAGCGCGCCACCAATCCGTTCCTCGCCGAGCTGGCGCGGTGAGCCGCAAGCTCCAGGCCCCTCGGGGCACATTCGACGTCCTGCCCGCGGACGCCCGCCGCCGACGTGTCCTCGCGGGGATCGCCGAGGACGTCCTCGGCCGCGCCGGGTACGAGCCGTTCGAGACGCCGATCTTCGAGGACACCGAGGTGTTCGCGCGCGGGGTGGGGGAGTCCACGGACATCGTGCAGAAGGAGATGTTCACGTTCGAGGACAAGGCAGGCCGCTCGCTCACGCTGCGCCCCGAGGCCACCGCGGCGGTCTGCCGGGCCTACGCCCAGCACGGGATGCACAAGCTGCCGCAGCCCGTGAAGCTGTGGACCTGGGGAGCGTTCTTTCGCCACGAGGCGCCCCAGGCCGGAAGGTTCCGTCAGTTCACCCAGATCGACGCCGAGGCGCTCGGGTCCGACGATCCCAGCATCGACGCCGAGCTGATCCTGATGCTCGCCGAGATCATCGAGCGCTTCGGCGCCGGCCCCGCCAGGCTGCGCATCTCGAGCTTGGGCACGCCGGCGACGCGAGCGGCCTACATGGACGAGCTCAAGACGTATCTGCGCTCGCGTGAGAGCGAGCTGTCCGACGACGTCCGCGCGCGGATCGACCAGAACCCGCTGCGCGCGTTCGACGCCGACCACGAGGGCACCCGCCGGGTCACCGACGACGCTCCCAAGCTGCTCGACCGTCTGGACGACGAGGACCGCGATCACTTCGAGACGGTGCTCGCGTACCTGGACACCGTGGAACAGCCCTACGAGGTCGACCCGACGCTGGTCCGCGGGCTGGACTACTACACGCGCACGGTGTTCGAGTTCGAGAGCGAGCGCCTCGGCGCGCAGGCCGCGCTAGGCGGGGGAGGCCGCTACGACGGCCTGGTCGAGGAGCTCGGCGGACCTCCGACCCCCGGGATCGGCTGGGCCGCCGGCGTGGAGCGGATGCTGCTCGCGGCCGAGGCGAAGGACGAGGATCACTCGGCCGATGCGTTCGTGGCGGTGGCCGACGAGTCCGGCCGGCGCAGCGCGTTCCTGTTGCTGCTCGCTCTGCGCAAGGGAGGGCTCCGAGCGCAGATGGAGCAGGCCGGGCGCGGCATGAAGGGCCAGCTGAAGCAGGCAGACCGCATCGGCGCGCGCGCGACGGTGATCGTCGGCGACGGCCTCGAGGTCAAGGACATGCAGAGCGGCCGGCAGCGTCCGGCCGACGACATCGCAGTGGCGGTCGAGCTCGTCAAGGAGGCGGTGGACGAGTGAAGGCCCCGCGCGCCAACCGCTACCGCGACCACTGGGCCGGCGACCTGCGCCGCGAGCAGCTCGGTGAGCACCCGCGTGTGGCCGGCTGGGTGCACCGCCGCCGCGACCACGGCGGGCTGATCTTCATCGACCTGCGCGACCGCAGCGGGCTGCTCCAGCTGGTGTTCCGGCCCGAGGAGGCGCCCGAGGCGCACGCGGCGGCCGGCCGCCTGCGCGCCGAGGACGTGCTCTCGGCGACCGGCGAGCTGGTCGCCCGCGAGGAGAACACGGTCAACCCCAACCTGCCGACCGGCGAGGTCGAGCTGGCCGTGAGCGAGTTCGAGCTGCTGGCGGATGCCGAGACGCCGCCGTTCCAGATCGACGAGGACGAGCCGGTGGGGGAGGAGCTGCGGCTGCGCTACCGCTACCTCGACATGCGCAAGGAGCGCATGCGCGACACGATCGTGCTGCGCCACGAGGTCGTCAAGACGATCCGCGACTACCTCTCCGAGCGCGACTTCCTCGAGATCGAGACGCCGATCATGACCCGTTCGACGCCCGAGGGCGCGCGCGATTTCCTCGTGCCGAGCCGGCTGATCCGCGGCTCCTGGTACGCGCTGCCGCAGTCGCCGCAGCTGTTCAAGCAGCTGCTGATGGTCGGCGGGATGGAGCGCTACTTCCAGATCCCGCGCTGCTTCCGCGACGAGGACTTCCGCGCCGACCGCCAGCCCGAGTTCACCCAGCTCGACCTCGAGATGTCGTTCGTCGAGGAGGAGGACGTCCACGACCTGATCGACGGACTGCTCCAGCGAGTGCTGGCGCTGGGCGGGATCGAGGTGAGCCTGCCGCTGGAGCGCGTCACCCACGACGAGGTGATGCTGCGCTACGGCTCCGACCGGCCCGACCGGCGGCTGGGGGTGGAGATCCACGACCTGACCGACGTCTTCCGCGGGTCGGACTTCAAGGTGTTCGGAGGAGCGATCGAGAGCGGCGGTGTCGTGCGCGCCGTCCGCGCCCGCGGCGACTTCCCAAGGACGCGCATCGACCGGCTCGAGGAGAAGGCGAAGTCGCTCGGCGCGAAGGGGCTCGCCTGGGCGGTGATCGAGGACGGCGGCTGGCGGTCGCCGATCGCGAAGTTCCTGAGCGAGGACGAGATCTCCGCGACCAACGCGGCGCTGGAGGCGGCCGAGGGCGACGTGATCTTCTTCGGCGCCGACAGCGCAGCCACGGTGGCGCGCGTGCTCGGCGGGCTGCGCCCCGACCTGGCCGAGGGCGAGCCGGAGGGACACGACTGCTTCTGGGTCGTGGACTTCCCGATGTTCGAGTGGAACGAGGGCGAGAGCCGCTGGGACGCGATGCACCACCCGTTCACGTCGCCGAGCGGCGACCTCGACGCCGACCCCGGCAGCTGGCGCTCGCGCGCCTACGACGTGGTCCTCGACGGCTGGGAGCTGGGCGGGGGCTCGATCCGAATCAACACGCCCGAGCTGCAGCAGAAGGTCTTCGATGCGCTCGGCATCGGCGCCGCCGAGGCCAGGGAGCGCTTCGGCTTCCTGCTCGAGGCGCTCACCTACGGCGCCCCGCCGCACGGGGGCATCGCCTTCGGAATCGACCGGATCGTGGCCCTGCTGGCCGGCCGCGAATCGATCCGCGACGCGATCGCCTTCCCGAAGGCGGCCAGCGGAGCGGATCCGCTGACGGGAGCTCCGGCGCCGGTCGACGACGCACAGCTGCGCGAGCTGGGCGTCCGGCCCATGCCTGGGTAGCAATCCTTGACGTGATCGCGGAGCCCACCCGGCGCGAGATCCTCGATCTCCTGCGGGAGCGGCCGCGGCCGGTCGGCGAGCTCGTCGACCTGCTCGGGATCAGCCAGCCCGGTGTGTCGAAGCATCTGCGGGTGCTGCGCCAGGCCAGCCTCGTTCGCGTGCGGGCCGACGCGCAGCGGCGCTGGTACGAGGTCGATCCGCGGCCGCTGACTCGATGGGAAGGATCAGCCATGAACGCCGACGGCACCGTCGAACGAACCGAGGACGGCCGCTACGTGATCAGCTTCGAGCGCCGGCTCGCGCATCCGGTCGAACGCGTCTGGGCCGCTCTGACCGAGCCCGCCGAGCTGATCTCCTGGTGGGGCGATGCCGAGGTGGAGCTCCACGAGGGCGGGCGCTTCGAGGTCAGCTGGCTCAACACCGACGAGCAGGGCGACTCGGCCACCATGCAGGCAACGATCGTCAAGCTCGAGCCGCTGCGGCTGCTCGTGCTGGACGGCGACATCCACGGTCGCCTGCGCTGGGAGCTGACGCCCGACGGCGACGGCACGCGGCTGTCGTTCCGCAGCACGTTCGAGCTCGAGCCCGAGTTCATCACGAAGGTCCCGGCCGGCTGGCACTTCCACCTCGACGCACTCGGGCGCCACCTCGACGGCGGCGAGACCGACCTCGTCGAGATCCCCGACTGGGAGCCGATCCACGAGGCCTACGTGGGCAAGGGCGTGGCCTAGAGCGCTCCGGCCGCGAAGGTGTTGCAGCCGTTCGGGTCGCCGTCGCGGTACCCGGTTTCGAACCATTTCTGGCGCGAGGCGGAGGCGCCATGGGTCCAGGTCTCCTCGTCGATCCGTCCGGTCGCGCGCTCCTGGATGCGGTCGTCGCCGACGGCAGCGGCGGCGTCGAGACCATCCGCGATGTCGCGCGCCGTGAGGTCCGCGATGAACCCGGTGTCGACGGCATGTGCGGCCCACACGCCGGCGTAGCAGTCGGCCTGCAGCTCGAGTCGAACCGACCCCGATCGCTCGCCTTGGCGGTCATCGCCCACGCGGTCGTCCGTCCCGACCAGGTGTTGGACGTGGTGGCCGTACTCATGGGCGATCACGTACGCCTCCGCGAACGCGCCGCCGCGCGCACCGAACTGCGTACGAAGCTGGTCGTAGAAGTCGAGATCGATGTAGACCGTCTCGTCCGGCGGGCAGTAGAACGGGCCGACCGCCGAGGTCGCGCCGCCGCATCCGGTCGACGTCTGCGCGGTGAAGAAGCGCGTCGGCGCCTCGCGGTAGCCGCGGACACGATCGCCCCAGTAGGCCTGAACCGAGTTCACCACGCCGACGATCCGGCAGTCCTCGCGCTGGTTCGCGTCGCTCCCGGTGCGACATGTCTGAGAGAGCTCGCCGGCGGGTGTCGGCGAGGAGCTGCCGGTTCCGAGCGAGAGCGAGTCGGTGCCTCCGTCGAGGTCAACTCCGAGCACTGCCAGCACCAGGACGACGAGGATCGCGCCGCCGCCACCTCCGACGGCGATCCCTCGTCCACCGCGCAGGCCGCGCTGGTCCTGGACCTGTCCTGGGTCGAGCCGAGCGCCGCGTCGGAACCGCACCCCGTTTCTTTGCCCCGTTTGCGGGAATCGAACCTGCACCCGAAGCAAGGAGTGGTCATGGCGAAGACAGCCCGTGAAGTGATGAGCGGTCGGGCCGAGTGCGTCGGCGAGAACGAGTCGGTTCTCGACGCAGCCAAGAAGCTGGCCGATCTCGACGTCGGCTCGATGCCGATCTGCGGCGAGGACAACAGGCTCAAGGGCATGCTGACCGACCGCGACATCGTGGTGAAGGTCCTGGCCGCGGGCAAGGATCCCGGCCAGACCACGGCCGGCGAGCTGGGTGAGGGCAAGCCGGTCACGATCGGCGCCGACGACAGCGTGGACGAGGCCCTGCGCACGATGATCGACCACAAGGTGCGCCGGCTGCCGGTGATCGACGGTCACGACCTCGTCGGGATCGTCAGCCAGGCGGATCTGGCCACCAACGTCGACGAGGCGAAGGTCGGCGACCTGGTCGAGGCGATCTCGGCGGCCCCGTAGAGCAAGTCAGGCCCCAGCCTGCCGCTGCCGGTCCGGGAGTTGGGCCTGCTGTCCTAGCAAGCGCGGGTGTCCTCCGCGACGGGCCACGGCCCTACCGCGAGTAGAACTCCCAACCCGGTGATGTTCGGCTCAACGTTTGCGGCCGGCTCACGCACAGGCTCGGGCCTGGGTCGAATTTAGCATCGCTTCCGGTGGCAGCGGTCACGTGACGGCTAGTCTGCGACGGATGCTGTTCGAGGACCACTTGGCCGCGCCGCGCGGGCTCGGCGCGCTCGCCGACTGGCCCCACGCCGGGGCCGCCGGCGGCGCCGCCTGCGGCGACCTCGTGCGCGTGGCGGTGCGTGTCGAGGGCGACCGCGTCGCCGAGGCCGGCTTCGACGCCGACGGCTGCGGCGCCGTGCGCGCCGCCGGCAGCGCCGTCGTCGAGCTCGTCGAGGGCGAGTCCTTCGTCCAGGCCGCGCTCATCACCGCCGACGACGTCGCCGGCGCCCTGGGCGGGCTGATCCCGCCGAAGCGCCACGCCGCCGAGCTCGCGGCCGACGCGCTCCACCGCGCGCTCGGCGCGGCCGCCAAGGCCGGCGCCGCCCGGCTCGCGCCAAACCCTCGCCGGACGCTCGTCGCGATGAGCGGCGGCGTCGACAGCGCCGCCGCCGCGCAGCTCGCCCTCGACGCCGGCGACGAGACGCTCGCGGTCACGCTCGAGCTGTGGTCCGACCCGGCCACCGACGGCGAGCGCTCCTGCTGCTCGCCCCAGGCGGTAACCGGCGCCCGGGCGCTGGCGCACCGCATGGGCATTCCGCACGTCACGCTCGACCTGCGCGAGCGCTTCAAGGCCGAGGTCGTCGACCGCTTCGTCGACGGCTACGCCGCCGGAGTCACGCCCAACCCGTGCGTGCGCTGCAACGGCACGGTCCGCTTCGACGCCATGCTCGACCTCGCGGAGAGCCTCGGCGCGGGCCGGCTCGCCACCGGCCACTACGCCCGCATCGCCCGGGACGCGCACGGGCCGCTGATCCGGTCGGCCGCCGATCCGCGCAAGGACCAGAGCTACATGCTCGCCAAGCTCGATCCCGCTCAGCTGGACCGGGTCTCGTTCCCGCTCGGCGGCCTGACCAAGGACGCCGTCCGCCGGCTTGCGCGCGATGCCGGCCTGCCCGTGGCGGACAAGCGCGAGAGCCAGGACCTCTGCTTCGTCGCCGGGCTCGGCGGGCGCGCCTTCCTACGCCGCCACGGCGGCCCGCGCCTGCGCAAGCCAGGCGAGATCGTCGACCTCGGCGGCCGCGTGCTCGGCCACCACGAGGGCCAGCACGAATTCACGGTCGGCCAGCGCCGCGGGCTCAACCTGACGGGACCCGAGCCGCTCTACGTGCTGCGCAAGGAGGCCGCCGCGAACCGAGTCACGGTCGGCCCGAAGAGCGCGCTCGCCACCCGCGCGGTCCGCCTCGAGGACGCCCGCCTGCACCGTCCCGCCGACGCCGTCCGGCAGGTCAGGCTGCGCTACCACGCGCGCCCGCTCGACTGCCGTGTCACGTTCGCCGGCGACGGCGCGCTCGAGCTCGAGCTGGCCGAGTCGGCCGAGGCGGTGGCACCCGGGCAGCAGGCGTGCCTGATGCGTGATGATTGCGTGGTGGGAGAAGGCACGATCGTTTGAGCGACCACGGAGAGCGCATCGACCTCGAGGCGCCCCTGTCGGGGGACTTCCAGGCGGTCGTCCGCCTGATCGTCGGAGGGATCGCCGAGCGCGTGGATTTCGCCTTCGAGGAGATCGACGACCTCCAGCTCGCGGTCGAGCGCCTGCTCGCCGAGGCCGGTACGTCCGGGACGGTGTGTCTCTCGTTCGAGGTCGGCGAGGACCGCATCCGGACCCGCGTCGGCCCGCTCAGCGAGACGAAGGTCGCCGAGGCGCTCAAGGACGGCGAGCTGATTCCGGGCCAGCTCACGCTGCGGCGCATCCTGGAAACCGTCGTCGACTCGTTCGGGGTCGACCGCGAAACCGACGGTGGCATCGTCGTCCGGCTCGAGAAGCTGAAGGGGCCTTCGTGACGCCCCACCAGAGCACGAACGCGTCGCGCCGCTCCGGCAACTCCGACCGCGCCCGCGAGGAGGACCGCGAGCTGCTGCGCCGCTACCACGACGACGGGGACACCGGCGCGCGCGAGCAGCTGATCCAGCGCCACCTGCCGCTCGTGCGCTCGCTGGCGCGCCGCTACGCCGGCCGCGGCGAGGCGCTCGAGGACATCGAGCAGGTTGGCGCGATCGGACTCATCAAGGCGATCGACCGCTTCGAGCTCGACCGCGAGGTCTCGCTCGCGACCTACGCGACTCCCAACGTGGTCGGCGAGATCAAGCGCCACTTCCGTGACAAGGGCTGGGCGATCCGGGTCCCGCGCGCGCTCCAGGAGCTGAACGCGTCGATGTCCGGCGCGATCGAGCGGCTGACCGGCAAGCTCGGCCGCTCGCCGAGCATCGCGGAGATCGCCGAGGAGCTGAAGACCACCCCGGAAGAGGTGCTGGAGGCGATGGAAGTCGGGTCGGCGTACTCGACCGTATCCCTCTCGACCGGCCCCAGCGGCGAGGACGAGCTCGACCCGCTCGAGACGATCGGCGACGAGGACGCCGGCTTCGAGCGCTCCGAGGACCGGGCCGCGCTGGCGCCCGCTCTGGAGCGCCTCGCGCCTCGCGAGCGGGAGATCCTGCGGATGCGCTTCGAGGAGGGCCTGCCGCAGACGCAGATCGCCCAACGCGTCGGCCTCTCGCAGATGCACGTGTCGCGCTTGATCCGCAAGTCGCTTGCGGTGATGCGCGAGGAACTCCTGCGTTAAGGGCACATTTTTGTCTGACTGGGCGTGATCGCAGACGCCCGCCGGGCGGGTATCTTCCCGCCGGCGGGCAGACCAGCCCGCAGAAACGAACCTGGAGGGATTCTGAATGGGGAAGCTCGGCAGACGTGCGCTGGTGCTCCTCCTGGCTGCCCTCTCCATGTCGGTGATCGTCGCCTGTGGCGGTGACGACGACGATGGAGGCGGAGGCGGCGACGGAGGCAGTAGCGGCGCTGCGAAGGAAGGTGGATCGATCACGATCTCGGAGACCTCGCAGCCCGACTTCATGGACCCGGCGCTCTCGTACACGGTGAACGGCATCGAGCCGCTCTGGCTCGTCTACACACCGCTGCTCACCTACCCGCGCACCGGCGATGCTGAGAAGGACTCGCTCGTCGTGCCGGGCCTGGCCGAGGACATGCCGACCATCTCGAAGGACGGCAAGACCTATGAGCTGACGCTCCGCAAGGGGCTCAAGTACTCCGACGGCTCGCCCGTCAAGGCCTCCGACTTCGAGCACACGGTTGGTCGCGTGCTCAACCTGGAGTCGGGCGGCTCGGCCTTCTACCTGGGCATCAACGGCGCCCAGGACTACATCGACGCCGGCAAGTGCGACGGTGACATCAAGGGCATCGAGACCGACGACAAGACCGGGAAGATCACGGTCAACCTGGACGCGCCGGACGGCTCGTTCACGAACGTGCTCGCGATGTGGTTCGTCGGCCTGGTTCCGGGCGACACGCCCTGCAAGAACCTGACCGAGAACCCGCCCCCGGGCGTCGGCCCGTACAAGGTCACGGAGTCGGTTCCGAACCGTCAGTTCGTGCTCGAGAAGAACGCGAACTGGCCGGACCTCGGCCCGGACCTGCCCGCCGGCCACGTCGACAAGATCACGGCCAAGATCATCAAGAGCGCGCAGCGTCAGGCGCAGGACGTGATCTCGGGCGAGCTGGACTACATGCAGGACCCGCCGCCGGCCGACATCAAGCCGGAGGTCAAGTCGAAGTACTCGGACCGGTATCGCGAGATCACGACCGCGTCCACGTACTACATGTTCATGAACAACCGCACGCCGCCCTTCGACAAGAAGGAAGTGCGTGAGGCCGTGAACATCGGGCTCGACAAGCCGGCGCTCGCGCGACTGTTCGCGGGCGAGGTGGCACCGGGCTGCTCGTTCCTGCCGCCCGGCCAGCCGGGCTACGACGAGGCGCTCGACGTCGAGGATTGCCCCTGGGGCAACCCGAACGAGCCGCCGGACATCGAGAAGGCGCGCCAGATGATCAAGGACGCCGGTGCTGCCGGGGCGGACGTGACCGTCTACGGCAACAACGACGATCCGACCGACAAGGTCACCGAGGCCTACGCGGACCAGCTCACGAAGATGGGCTTCAACGCCAAGCCGAAGATCCTTGACGGTGGCGTGTACTTCCAGACGATCGGAAGTGCCAAGGAGGCCCCGCAGACGGGCTTCGCCAACTGGTTCCAGGACTTCCCGCACCCGAAGAACTTCTTCTTCCTGGTGGACGGGAAGTCGATTCAGCCGACGAACAACCAGAACTTCGGGAACGTGGACGACCCGGAGATCACGAAGGGGATCGCCGAGCTGAACCAGGAGCCGGAGATGACGGATGAGGTCGCCGCTCAGTGGGGCGAGCTCAACAAGAAGCTGGTCGAGCGGGCGTGGATCGTTCCGTACGGCCATCGGAAGCTCGCGACGTTCCTGTCAGAGCGGATGGACTTCGACAACTGCTCGAGGTTCCACCCGGTCTACTTCAACGACTACTCGAGCTTCTGCCTCAAGTAGGGAGGGATGCTGCCCATCCGGGGCGGGCGCTTCGGCGCCCGCCCCGGTCGGCTGCAAACGAAGCTTCGCGGCCGGCGCCGTGGGGTAGTGTGTCGCCAGGAGGGAGCACCTAGGGATGGCGACCGAGCCCTTAACTGAGCAGGCCGGGCTCCAAGGCCCGGCAACCTGGGAGCAGGAGGCCGCGCGGGAGCAGCTACACGGCATCGGCCCGTGGCGGCTCGGGTTGCGGCGGCTGCGCCGCAACAAGACCGCGCTGGCGTTCGGGGCGCTGTTCGTGCTGCTCGTCTTCGCCTGCCTCGCCGCCCCGCTGTGGGCCGAGAACGTCGCCAAGACGACGGCGACCGAGAACCACCTGTCGGACCAGATCACGGTCGACGGTGAGAAGGTGAACGTGGTCGGGCTCGACGGCGTGCCGATCGGGCCGCAGTGGTTCAAGGCGGACGGCAAGTTCTTCCTCGGCGCCGACCCGAACGGCCGCGACATCATGGTGCGGCTGCTCTATGGCGGGCGCAACTCGCTGATGATCGGAGTGGCGGCGGCGCTGATGACCACGATCCTGTCGGTCATCTTCGGGGTGATCGCCGGCTACTTCCGCGGTTGGAGCGACACCGTGATCAGATCGGGGCTCGACATCCTGTGGTCGTTCCCGGTCGTGATCCTCGGCGTCGCGCTCGGCGTGGCGCTCGCATTGGGAGGCATCCAGATCGGACCGATCACGGTCGCCGGCGACTCGCTGGCGGTACCCATCTTCATCATCGGGCTGGTCTACATCCCATACATGGCCAGACCCATTCGCGGGCAGGTGCTGTCGCTGCGCGAGAAGGAGTTCGTCGAGGCCGCCCGCGCCCAGGGAGCCGGCTCGCTGCGGATCATGTTCAGCGAGGTCGTGCCCAACCTGTCCTCGATCGTGCTCGTCTTCTTCACGCTGCTGATCGCGAACGCGGTGCTGCTCGAGGCGGCGCTGTCGTTCCTCGGCGCGGGCGTGCGGCCGCCCAACCCGTCCTGGGGCACGATGATCGACGACGGCGTGGAGCGGATCGCGACCGCGCCGCACCTGACCGTCGTACCGGGCCTGATGCTCGTGCTGACGGTGCTGTCGCTGAACGTGTTCGGCGACGGCGTCCGTGACGCCCTCGACCCGCGCGCCAAGGTGCGCCTGGAGCATTAGGTGACCGACTAGTGGGTCGCTTCGTCGTCAGGCGCCTCATCCAGATGGTCTTCGTGCTGTTCGCCGTATCGGTGCTGACCTTCCTGATCTTCAACGTCATTCCCAACAGCGACCCGGCCGTGCGCATGTCCGGGCGTCAGGCGAGCGAGTCGACGATCGAGGCGATTCGCAAGGAGTGGGGCTTCAACGATCCGCTCTGGCAGCAGTACCTGACCACGATGAAGAAGGTCTTCACCGGCGATCTCAAGTCCGAGTTCACGCAGCTGCCGGTCGGCAAGGAGATCCTGAAGGGCCTGCCGCGCACGCTCTCGCTGGCGATCGGGGCCGCTCTGTTATGGATGTTCGTCGCGATCTGCTTCGGGCTCTACAGCGCGGTGAAAGCGGGGAAATTCGCCGACCGCTTCCTGACGATCATCGCCCTGATCGGCATCTCGATGCCGGTCTTCTGGATCGGGGCGCTGATGAACTACTACCTCGGCTTCAAGCTGGGCTGGTTCCCGAACGGCGGGTACGTCGAGTTCACCGAGGACCCGATCGACTGGTTCTACCACCTGATCCTGCCGTGGACGGCGCTGGCGATCCTGTTCATCGGGTTCTACTCGCGCGTGCTGCGCTCGAACGTGCTGGACACGATCAACGAGGACTACGTGCGCACCGCCCGAGCCAAGGGCCTGAGCGAGCGTCAGATCCTCGTGCGCCACGTGCTGCGCAACTCGATGATCCCGATCGTGACGCTGTGGGGACTCGACTTCGGCGCCGTGATCGGCGGCGGGGCGATCCTCACCGAGACCGTCTTCGACCTGCAGGGCGTGGGCCAGTACGCGGCCGAGGCGATCGGCCAGCTCGACGTGCCGCCCGTGCTCGCGGTGACGATGTTCTCGGCGTTCTTCATCGTCTTCCTGAATGCGATCGTCGACATCCTGTACGCCTACCTGGATCCGCGGATCCGGCTCCAGTGATGGCGGAGCCCCTGCTCAAGGTCGACGACCTCGAGGTCTCGTTCGCGACCGAGGAGGGCGTCGTGCAGGCGGTCGACGGCGTCTCCTTCGAGCTGGCCGCGGGCGAGGTGCTGGCGGTGGTGGGGGAGTCCGGCTCGGGCAAGTCGGTGACCGCCATGACGCTGATGGGACTGACCCGCTCGCCGAACGCGAAGTTCGCCGGCACCGCCCACTACAAGGGCACCGAACTGATCGGCGCGAGCGAGGACGAGCTGCGCCGGGTGCGTGGGGCCGAGATCGCGATGATCTTCCAGGACCCGATGACGTCGCTGAACCCGGTTCGGAAGATCGGCGACCAGATCATCGAGCAGATCCAAGAGCACGAGGGGCTGCCGGACCAGCAGGCACGCGAGCGGACAGTCGAACTGCTCGAGCGGGTCGGGATCCCCCGCGCGCGCGAGCGCGTGGACAACTACCCGCACGAGTTCTCGGGCGGCATGCGCCAGCGCGTGATGATCGCGCTCGCGCTGTCGTGCAACCCCTCGGTCCTGATCGCCGACGAGCCGACCACGGCGCTCGACGTCACGATCCAGGCGCAGATCCTGCAGCGCATGCGGGACCTGCGCGAGGAGACGGGCGCGGCCGTGATCCTGGTCACCCACGACCTCGGCGTCGTTGCCGACATCGCGGACCGGATCGCGGTCATGTACGCCGGGCGGATCGTCGAGCAGGGGACGCTCGACCAGATCTTCTACGACCCCCAGCACCCGTACACCTGGGGGCTGCTGGGCTCGATCACGCGAGTCGACAAGCCGCGCCCGCAGCGGCTGCCGGCCATCGCCGGGCTGCCGCCGTCGCTGGCCGACCGGCCGACGGGCTGCCACTTCCGGCCGCGCTGCCCGCACGAGTTCGCGCAGTGCACGAACGTGCCGCCGCTCGAGGCGCACCTGCCCGGCAGCCCCGAGCACCAGGACCGCTGCTGGTTGAGCGTCGAGGAGAAGCGGACCAAGCGCGAGGTGGTGCCGGGCGAGATCGGTCTGGCCACCAAGGAGCGCACGCCGGCGTGAGCATCGAGGCCAGCCCCAGCGCCGAGCCGAGCGCCAACGGGGCGCCGCTCGTCGAGGTCGAGCATCTCAAGGTCTTCTTCCCGATCAAGCAGGGGATCCTGTTCGAGCGCGAGGTGGCGCGCGTCCACGCGGTCAACGACGTAACGCTCTCGATCGACGAGGGCGAGACGCTCGGGCTGGTGGGGGAGTCCGGCTGCGGCAAGACGACGATGTCGCGGGCGATCATGCGCTTGATCAACTCGACCGACGGCGCCCTGCGCTTCCACGGCCAGGACGTGACGAAGGCCGGGCGCAGGCAGATGGAGCCGCTGCGCCGCGAGATGCAGATGGTCTTCCAGGATCCGTTCGCGTCGCTGAACCCGCGCAAGCGCGTGGGGCAGATCATCGGGATGCCGCTGCGCCTGCACGGCTCCGACCGCAAGGACGTCGAGCCGCAGGTGCGCGAGCTGCTCGCGAAGGTCGGACTGCACCCGGAGCACATCAACCGCTACCCGCACGAGTTCTCGGGCGGACAGCGCCAGCGCATCGGCGTGGCGCGGGCGCTGGCGCTCGAGCCGCGCCTGATCGTCCTGGACGAGCCGGTCTCGGCGCTCGACGTGTCGGTGCAGGCGCAGATCATCAACCTGCTCGACGACCTCCAGGACACGTTCAAGCTGACCTACCTGTTCGTCGCCCACGACCTGTCGGTCGTGCGCCACGTGTCCGACCGGATCGCGGTCATGTACCTCGGCAAGCTGATGGAGCTCTCGCCGGCCGAGGAGCTCTACACGAAGCCGATCCACCCGTACACGAGCGCCCTGCTGGCGGCGATCCCGATTCCGGACCCGAACGAGAACCGGGCACGCGAGCGGATCGTCGTGTCGGGCGAGCCGCCCAACCCGATCAACCCGCCGTCGGGCTGCGTGTTCCACCCGCGCTGCCCGCACGCGACCCAGATCTGCCGGACCGAAGAGCCGCCGCTGGTGCGCTACCCGAACGGCCACCTGGCCGCCTGCCACCACCCGCTCAACGTCTCCGAAGACGAGATCCGCGGCGCCGAGAAGGACCCATCGAGCCCGCTCTCGGCGAGCGAGACGCTGCCGGGCGCCGCCCCCAGCGCGGCCTGATCCACAGTCGGCGCCACCGCGCCGAATCCTCCCGGGGCAGACCCCCCACATGGGGGCAAAACCGCAGCTAATCGCGGATAACCCGTCAACCTGTCCGGACTATGCACAAGTTCGTGCAGAAAGGCGTGACAAACGCCGGGGCAGCCCCTATAGTCGCCTCCAGTTGCACGGACTTGCCAGCAGTATCTCGTGCAGATCATTCCAGAGTGGGTACCCCAAACGTTCGGAGGTCGGTAACCATGGCCAGCCGTCACTAAGTTGAACTGAAAGGGGCCGCGCGATCAGCGCGGCCCCTTTTTGTTTCGAAGCCGCTGAGCGCCAGCCGCCGAGCCAGGTAGGTTCCCGCCCGTGCGGACGACACTTCAGCTGCTGCGACTCGAGCGGCAGGCGCGCGTCTTCTTCCTCGTTCTGGCGCAGTCGTCCCTCGGCACCGGCGCCGCCTACGTAGCGCTCCTCCTGATCGCGTACGACCGGTTCCATTCGCCGTGGGCGGTGGGCCTCGTGCTGCTCGCGGATCTGCTCCCCGCCGCGGTACTTGGGCCGATCCTCGGCGCGGCCGCGGACCGGTGGTCGCGCAAGCTGTGCGCGGTCGTCGCCGACGTGATCCGGGCGGGGGCGTTCGTCGGCATCGCGCTGGTGGATCCGTTCGTAGCGACATTCGTGCTCGCGCTGTTCGCCGGCATCGGCAACGCGCTGTTCAAGCCGGCCGCCCTCGCGGGGCTGCCCAGCCTGGTCGCGCCCGAGCGGGCCGCGGCGGCTACCTCGTTGTACGGGGCGATCACGGACTTCGGGTTCACGGCCGGGCCCGTGGTCACAGCGGCCGCCCTGCTGGTGATAGATCCCGAGGGCGTCATGCTGATCAACGGGATCACGTTCGGGGCGTCGGCGATAGTGCTGTGGCGCATCGCCTGGGGCGGCAAGGTCGCGCCGGAAGAGGGCGAGACGCGCAAGTCGCTGCTTCACGAGGCACGGCTCGGCTTGACCGCGGCCGCGCGGATGCCGGGCATCCGAGTCGTGATCGCCGCGTCCTCCGGAGCGATGCTGATCGGAGGCATCTTCAACGTGGCCGAGCCGCTGTTCGCGACCGAGACGCTGGGCGCCAGCGACTCGGGTTTCGCCTTGCTCGTCGGCGCGTTCGGGCTCGGCTTCATCGGCGGGTCGCTGCGCGGAGCCGAGGGGGGAGGGCCGCCGATCCTACGCCGGCGCTACCTGCAGGGAGCCTTCGTGATGGGGATCGGCTGGGTGGCCTCGGGCTCGTCGCCCAACCTCGGTCTTGCCCTGCTCGCGTTCGGTGTTGCCGGCTTTGGCAACGGATTGCTGCTAGTGCACGAGCGGCTGCTGATCCAGGCCGTCGTTCCACAGAAGCTCCAGGGGCGGATCTTTGCCGTCAGCGACACCGTGGTCTCGTGGGCATTCGCGCTGGCGTTCGTGACGGCCGGCCCGCTCTTGGAGACGCTGGGCATCCGCGAGACGATCCTGATCGGAGGCGGGGTCGCGCTTATGTTCGCCGCCGCGGCGGCCTTCGGGCTTCGCAACCAGTGGACAGCGCCGCGCCGAGAGGTCGCGGCGCCCGAGGCTACGTAGCGGCGCGGAGCTCCTCACGCTCCTGCGCGCTCGCCAGCATCGCGCGGATGTGGTCGGTGGGGGCGACCTCGGCGGGACCGGACTCGAGCACGCGCAGCATCGCCGCGACGACCTCGGGGTCGAACTGGGTGCCGGCGTTGGTGACCAGCTCCGCCACCGCCTTCTCGTGCGGCATCGCGGCACGGTAGGGGCGCGTCGTCGTCATCGCGTTGTAGGCGTCGCAGACGAAGACGACGCGGGCCGCGAGCGGGATCTGCTCGCCCTTCAGGCCATCCGGGTAGCCCTTGCCGTCCCAGCGCTCGTGGCATGACCGCACGATCTCGCCGACGCGGCCGAGCAGGCCGCCAATCCGGTCGAGCATGAACTGGCCCTCGATCGTGTGGGTCTTCATGACCTCGAACTCGCTGTCGGTGAGGGCGGCCGGCTTGTGCAGGATCTCCTTGGGGATCGCGATCTTGCCGACGTCGTGCAGCAGCGCCGCGAACTCCAGCTCCTGGAGCTCGTACTTGTCCATACCGAGCTCCTGCGCGGCCCCGCGCGCCAGCTCGACCACCGAGCGGGAGTGCTCCGCGGTGTAGTCGTCGTCGTGCTCGACGACGTCGACGAGCAACATCACCGTGCCGCGGTACGCGCGGTGCAGCTCGAGCGTCGCGGACCAGCGCTCGCTGCGGTCACGCGAGAAGACGGTCAGGAGCCAGACGAGCGGCGCGATCACCAGCAGGACGAGCGGCTCGCCGACCGCGGCGTAGGCGGGGAAGAACCCGATCGCGGAGAAGGTGGCGGCGACTCGATTGGTCCCGAGGCAATTCTTGACGACTTCCATGACCGGCTTGCCGTGGAGGAGCTGGTCGCGGGTCAGGGCCCAGGCGAAGTCGGCCACGCCGGCCGCCAGAAGAGCGAGCAGGTAGATGCCGAGATGGTCGAGCGACGGCGGACCCGGCGCGAAAGCCGCGAGCACGAGCGTCGGTCCCATGCAGAACCAGGTGTCCGGGATGGTCGTGATCCAGCGGTCGCGGTGCCACTCGCCGCGCGCATACTCGGGCAAGGTGGCGAGCACGGCCGCCAGTGCCGCGAGCAGCGGGACGAGGTTGAGGGGCGCGAGGAAGAGCAGCGGGACGAAGACGAGCTCCTCCGCCGACATGTACAAGTCGCCGTACTCGAATCGGACGCGCGAGACGACGGCGTAGCCGATCACCAGGCAGACGACCAGGACCCAGTCGGTGTCGCGCTCGTTCGGCACGACGAATGCGATGGCGATGGCGAGGCCGAGGAACAGCAATGCGGACGCGGTGTCGACCACGCGCTCGCGCGCGTCCATACGCTGCTTGCGACGCTCGCGCGCCTCGCCGACGAGATGCTCGTCCTGCATCACGAGCCTCATCGTCAAGTTCAGGGGGGAAACAAGAGGGCGCGCACGCGCACTGCACAGCTTTGTGCGGCAAACCTGCGCAGCCGGACGCAACATTCGCCCCCAAAACGTTGCGAACTTGCGCGCGCCTAGACTGCGGGCCATGAAGGCGGCCGAGATCCGCGAGCAGTTTCTGTCCTTCTTCGAGGGGCAGGGTCACCTGCGCGTGCCGTCGGCCTCGCTGGTGCCCTCGGTTCACGATCCCTCGGTGCTGCTCACGACAGCTGGGATGCAGCCGTTCAAGCCCTACTTCCGCGGTGAGGAGGAGCCGCCGTCGCGGCGGCTGACCAGCTGCCAGAAGAGCTTCCGGACCGTCGACATCGAGGTCGTCGGCACGACCAAGCGCCACCTCACCTTCTTCGAGATGCTCGGCAACTTCTCGGTCGGCGACTACTTCAAGCAGGGCGCCGCCGAGTTCGCCTGGGAGCTCTCCACACAGGGCCTCGGGCTCGATCCCGAGAACATCTGGATCACGGTCTTCGGCGGCGACGACGAGCTGGGGCTCGGTCCCGACGAGGAGGCGATCGAGGTCTGGCGCGGGATCGGCATCCCCGACGAGCGCATCGTCCAGCTCGGTCGCGACGACAACTTCTGGCAGTCCGGCCCCCAAGGGCCGTGCGGGCCCTGCTCCGAGCTCTACCTCGACCGCGGCCTCTCCTTCGGCGCCGAGGACGACCGCCCCGGCGACGACACCGAACGCTTCCTCGAGTTCTGGAACCTCGTCTTCATGCAGTACGAGCTTCAGGCGGACGGCTCACTGCCCCAGCTGCCCATGCAGAACATCGACACCGGCATGGGCGTCGAGCGCATGTCGGCGATCCTCCAGGGCGTCGAGTCGGTCTTCGAGACCGACATCCTGCGGCCGCTTGTCGACCTGGGCGCGCAGCTGTCCGGGCGCTCCTGGGGCCAGGACGAGGTCACCACCCGCGCGCTCGGCGTGCTCGCCGACCACGGTCGCGGTGCCGCCTTCCTGATGGCCGACGGCGTCGTCCCCTCGAACGAGGAGCGCGGCTACGTGCTGCGCCGCATCATGCGGCGCACGATGCGCCAGGGCCACGTGCTCGGCATCGAGGGGCCGTTCCTGACCAGGCTCTACGAGCAGGTCGCCGAGACGATGGGCGACGCCTACCCCGAGCTCAAGCGCGAGTGGTCGACGATCGAGCGCTGGGCGCGCTCCGAGGAGGAGAGCTTCGGGCGCACGCTCGAGCAGGGCGAGCGCCTGCTCGCCGAGCTGATCGAGCAGGCCAAGACCGAGCAGACCTCGTGGGTGTCCGCCGAGGACGCCTTCCGCCTGCACGACACGTTCGGCTTCCCCTACGAGATGACCAAGGAGCTGCTCGCCGAAGAGGGGCTGTCGGTCGACGACCAGGGCTTCGAGGAGCTGATGGCGCGGGCGCGCGAGGTCTCGCGCCGCGGTGACGCCTCCAAGCGCGGCGGCGCCTACGCGACCGCCGGCGCGGGCGGCGACCTTCATGTGAGCCACGACGAGGTCCAGCGCTTCGCCCGCGACGCCGGCTTCCGCACCCGCTTCGTCGGCTACGAGACGACCGAGGCGGACACCGTGCTGCGCGTGGCGGAGCGCGCCAACGGCTGGGTGCTCGGCAAGCTCGAGGAGTCGCCCTTCTACCCCGAGGGCGGCGGCCAGGTGTCGGACACCGGTCTGGTGGAGACGCCCGGCGGCCGCGCGCGCGTCGTCGACGTGTACCGGCTCGGCGACGACCAGGCGCTGGCGCTCGAGCCGCTCGAGGGCGAGTTGGGCGCGGGCGAGTCTGCCAAGGCCGTGGTCGAGCGCTCCGAGCGCCTCGCGACGATGCGCAACCACACCGCCACCCACCTGCTCCACGCGGCGCTGCGCAGCGAGCTCGGCGACCACGTGCGCCAGGCGGGGTCCTACGTCGGCCCCGACAAGCTGCGCTTCGACTTCACCCACGGCCAGCGGCTGTCCGACGACGAGCTCGCCGCGGTCGAGCGGCTCGTGGCCGGCTGGGTCAGCGGCAACCACCCCGTGCGCGCGATCGAGACCACCCGCGACGAGGCCGAGCGGCTCGGTGCGATGGCGCTGTTCGGCGAGAAGTACGGCGACTGGGTGCGCATGGTCGAGGTCGAGGACGTGTCGCGCGAGCTGTGCGGCGGCACCCACGTGGCGTCAACGGGCGAGCTCGGCCTGTTCCACCTCGTCAACGAGAGCTCGAGCGCGTCCAACGTGCGCCGCATCGAGGCGATCACCGGGCCGGTCAGCGACGAGCTGTTCCGCGAGCGCAGCAGGCGCCTGCGCGAGCTGTCGGCGCTGCTGCGCGTCCCCGAGGACTCCCTGGTGCACGCGGTGGAGCGGCTCAGCCAGCGCGTCAAGGAGCTCGAGCGGGGCGGCGGCGGACCCGACCGCGCGGCGGCCGACCGGCTCGTGGAGAGCGCGGGCGACGTGGAGGGCGTGCGGCTCGTGGTGGACGCGGTCAGCGCACCCGACGCGAAGGCGCTGCTGGCGCTCTCCGACGCCGTGCGCCAGCGGCTCGGCGATGCGGTGGTCGTGCTCGGCACCGCCGCCGACGGGCGCGTGCACCTGGTGGCCAACGTGGCGCCGTCAGCGGTCGAGCGCGGCGTCAAGGCCGGCGAGGTCGTGCGGGCCGCCGCTGAGGTCGTCGGCGGTGGCGGCGGCGGACGCGACACGATGGCGCAGGCCGGCGGCCGCGACCCGGAGAAGCTGCCCGAGGCCCTCACGGTCGCCCGCGCGGCGATCGAGCAGGCCCTGCGAGCCTGATGGCGCGCATCCTGGCCCTCGACCACGGGTCGGCCCGCTGCGGCTGCGCCATCTCGGACCCGACCGGAACGCTCGCGACGCCGCTCGCCGTGGTGGAGCGGCCCGACTCCAAGGCCGGGCTGGCGGCGCTGGCCCGGCTCGTCGAGGAGCGCGGTGTCGACCGCGTCGTGGTGGGGCTGCCGATCACGCTGAGCGGGGGGGAGGGCGAGCAGGCCGAGGCCGCCCGGGTGTTTGCCCAGGCGCTGGAGCGGAGACTCAAGGTTCCGGTGGAGCTGCACGACGAGCGCCTCACGACGAGGCTCGCCGAGCGCACCGGCGGGGAGGGGGACGAGGACTCCCGGGCCGCCGCGCACCTGCTCGAGAGCTACCTCGCCCGCGCCTCCGCGGGCGCGCGCGAGTGACCGACGGCCCGCCGCCCGTCCCGGGCGGACGATCGCCGGAGGACCGCGAAGCCGCGCGCCGCGAGCGGGAGGCGCGCAGGGCGGAGCGCTCAGGCGAGCCGCTGCCGGCCGCGCCGCCGCCCGAGCGCGACTGGTTGGCGGAAGCGGAGGCGCTCACGCGGCCGCAGGCCGGCGCGCGAGCGCCGGCCTCGGACGACGGCACCGCTCCGCCGCCCCGCTTCGGGCCGACGGGGACCGCTCGACGCCCTCGGCCCAGAATCGGGAGGCTCGTCGCGCTTGGCGCGGTGCTCTTGGTGATCGTGGGCGTCGCGTGGTTCGCGGTCTCCCTCTTCCAGCCCTTCAAGGGGGACGGCGAAGGGGAGGTGAACGTCACTATCCCGCAGGGCGCCAGCCTCGGCGAGATCGCCGACCTGCTCGAGGAGAAGGGCGTGGTGTCGAGCTCGTCGTTCTTCCAGTTGCGCGCCCGGCTCGCCGGCCGCAGCGGCAACCTCAAGCCGGGCAACTACAAGCTCGCGCGCGACATGAGCTTCATCGCCGCCCTCGACCGGCTCGAGCAGGGGCTCCCGCCGGACGTGGTCCAGGTCACCATCCCCGAGGGCCTGTCGCGGGTCGAGGTCGCCCGCCTGGTCGAGCGGCTGGAGGGCAACTACCTGAGGCAGACGCGCCGCAACCCCGCGCTGAACCCGCGTGACTACAAGGCGAAGGGCGCGAGAACGCTCGAAGGGTTCCTGTTCCCGGCCACCTACGAGCTCAAGAAGGGCCAGCCGGTCCGCAGACTGGTCGACCAGCAGCTCACCGCCTTCAAACGCAACTTCGACCAGGTCAACCTCCGCTACGCGCGCAGCAAGAACCTGACGCCCTACGACGTGCTGATCATCGCCTCGCTGATCGAGCGCGAGGCCGCCGTCGCCAAGGAGCGGCCGCTGATCGCCTCCGTCATCTACAACCGGCTCCGCACGGGCCTGCGCCTGGACATCGACGCCACCACCCGCTTCGCGACGGGCAACTGGAGGCGGCCGCTGCGGATGTCGGAGCTGCAGGACCCGAGCCCGTACAACACCCGCGTGCACCCGGGGCTGCCGCCCGGGCCGATCGGCAGTCCCGGCTTGGCGGCGCTCAAGGCCGCCGCGCAGCCCGCCAAGACGAACTACCTGTTCTACGTGGCCGACATCTGCGGCGGCGGCAAGCACCGGTTCGCCGCCACCGACGCGCAGCACCAGCGCAACGTCGCGATCTACGAGCGCGAGCGCGAGCAGCATGGCGGCAAGGCGCCGACGAACTGTTGACCGCGCTCGCGGGCGTCCTCGGCTTCCCGATCGGCCATAGCCGGTCTCCGGCGATGATGAACGCCGCGTTCGCCGAGCTCGGCCTCGACTGGCGCTACGTGCGGCTCCCGCTGGCCCCCGACCTGTTCGACGAGACCGTCCGCGCGCTGCCCGCCTCGGGCTTCCTCGGCGCGAACGTCACGATCCCGCACAAGGTCGCCGCGCACGATCTCGCCGACGATCTGAGCGAAGCCGCCGCCGCGATCGGCGCGGTCAACACGGTCGCCTTCGCGGACGGCCGCATCAGCGGCGACAACACCGACGCCGGAGGACTGATCGACGCGCTCGGCATGGAGCTGGACGGCGTCAGCGCACTCGTCCTCGGCGCCGGCGGCACCGGCCGAGCCGCGGTCTGGGCGCTGCGCGAGGAGGGCGCGGACGTGGCCGTCTGGAACCGGACGCCCGAGCGCGCCGCCGAGCTCGCCGCCGAGTTCGGCGTGCGCCACGCGCGCACCCCCGAGCCGGCCCGCGTGCTGGTCAACGTCACCTCGCTCGGAATGCGCGGAGAGGACCTCCCCGCGCAGGTCGGACTGGACGCCGTGGAGCCGGAGGTGGTCGCCGACGTCGTCTACGGCAGCGAGCCCACGCCGCTGTGCCGCTGGGCGGAGCGGCGCGGCGCTCGGGTGGTCGAGGGACTCGAGATGCTGCTGCGCCAGGGGGCCCGCAGCTTCGAGCGCTGGACCGGCCGGCCGGCCCCGCTCGACGTGATGCGCGACGCCCTGCACTAAACCTGGCCCGCTCCGCTGCCGATACCGGTGGCAATGGCGATCTCCCGCCCGTTCCTTCTCGCCCTCCTCGGGGCTGTCCTTCTCGGCGCGACGGTGCTCGCCGTGTCGAGCGCCCGCAGCGGCTCGGACAACGACGCCGCGCCCGCCGCCGTTCAGTCGGATCCGGCCCAGCCGCCGGCGCAGACGACGGTGCAGAGCGCTCCGGCGGACACGCTGCGCTCGGCATTCAACCTGGACAAGGTCAAGAGCGCGCGCTTCAAGGCCAACCTGTACCTGGTCGATCGCAAGACGAAGGCACGCTTCTCGGTCGACGGCGCCTTCGACACCGCCGGCGACGCCGCCATCCCGAACTTCCGCGTCCGCGCCAACTTCTGGCTGAACGGCGCGAGCGCCAGGGGCGGGCTCGTCTCGGTCGGGGACCGCGCCTACTTCGTCCGCGGGGACACCGGCTGGCGCGTGCCGGCCGCTCTGTGGACGCCGCTGGCGCAGCAGGTCGAGTCCGGCGGCCAGCAGAAGCTTCCGTTCGACCTCCACCCGGAGACCTGGGTGCGCGACGTCAAGTCCGAGGGCAGCGCGCGCATCGCCGGGGTGGACACCGAGCACGTGACCGCGACCGTCGACGTCGAGGCCGCCTTCAGCGATCTCGCCAAGGCCGCCGGCGGGACGGTGAACCGGCGCGCGATCCAGCGTGACGTCAAGCGCGCCGAGCTCGAGGTGTGGGTCGGCAAGGACGACAACATCGTCCGGCAGATCCAGGTGCAGATGCTCGGCAAGCGCCGGCAGGGGGTCGAGTTCGACGCCCGCCTGCTCGATGTGAACGAGCCTCAGCAGATCGAGGCGCCCGCGCACGTTCGCGCCGGAGCCCCGAGTGGCATCTTCGGAGCGTTCGCGCAGGGCATCGCGACGGGCATCGGCGGCGCCGCCGGCGTCGACAACACTTCGCTGTCCGCCCTCACCAGTCCCAACCCGGGCAGGGCCGCCCGGGCCGTGCGCAAGCACAAGAAGGTCGTGATCCTGTTCCGCAATCCCCGTGGTCTGGATGACCGCGCAATGACCTCGGTCATGCGGAGCGTCGACCAGCGAACCAAGGCGCTCGTGCTCACCGACGACGTGGGCGCCGTCGAGCGATACGGCAAGCTGGTGGAGGACCTCGGGGTCTCCCAGACGCCATCCATCGTGATCATCGATCGGAAGGGCAAGGCCCGCCTGATCGAGGGTTACGTCGACTCGAACACTCTCACCCAAGCGGTCGCGGACGCGCGATGAACGAGGAGTCAGGCGGGCCGGCGCTGAGCGCCGTACCGGCTGTCGCCGACGACGGTCCGCCCGAGGAGGCTGTTGACGGGCTGACGCCGCCTCAGCGGCGCGGCATCTCGCGCTCGATCCCGGCTGTCGTGGCCGAGCTGGGCTTCGCGCCGCGCGAGCGCGTCGAAGAGGCAATCGAGAAGGCCAAGACAAGCGGCAGTTCGCCCGAGCAGGTGCTGCTCGAGGACGAGGTCGTGACGGTCGACCAGCTGGCCCGGGCGACCGCTCAGCGCTTCGGCCTCTGCCACGTCGACCTCGCGATCTTCAAGGTCGACGTGGCCGCGCTCAACCTGCTCAGCTCGCAGGCGGCCAAGCGGCTCAACGCCGCCCCGATCGGCTTCGACGAGCGCGGCCGGCTGCGCGTCGCGATCTCGGACCCGTCCAACGTGATCGCGCTCGACGACCTGAAGCTCATGAGCGGCCACGAGGTGCAGCCGGTGGTCGCCTCGCCCGAGGACATCCAGGCTGTGATCGGGCGCATGAGCCGGCTCGACGAGGCGGTCGCCGAGGCGGTCGAGCAGGACCAGTCCGAGGTCGCCGACGTCACCGAGATCCGCGAGTCGGCCGACGACGCGCCGGTCATCAAGCTGGTCAACTCGATCATCGCCCAGGCGGTCGAGGAGCTCGCATCGGACATCCACTTCGAGCCAGAGGGCCGCGACATGCGCGTGCGCTTCCGCGTCGACGGCGTGCTGCGCGAGACCACTCACATTCCGCGCCGGATGGTGCCGGGCGTCGTCTCGCGCGTGAAGATCATGGCGAACCTCGACATCGCCGAGAAGCGCGTCCCGCAGGACGGTCGCGTGTCGCTGACGGTCGACGGGCACGCGATCGACACGCGCGTAGTGACGATGCCGCGTGTGGACGGCGAGGGCATCGTGATGCGCATCCTCGACAAGTCGGCGGCCCTGATCGGGCTCGACCAGCTCGGCATGTCGGAGGGCAGCGCGGCCCTGTTCGAGGCGGGCTTCCGGCGCTCGCACGGCGCCGTGCTCGCCACCGGGCCGACGGGCTCGGGCAAGTCGACCACGCTCTACGGCGCGCTGAACGAGATCAACGAGTCGACGCGCAACATCATCACGATCGAGGACCCGGTCGAGTACCAGCTCGCGGGCGTCAACCAGCTCCAGGTGAACCTCAAGGCCGGGCTGACCTTCGCAAGCGGGCTGCGGGCGATGCTGCGCGCCGACCCCGACGTGATCATGGTCGGCGAGATCCGCGACGGCGAAACCGCCAAGATCGCGATCGAGTCGGCGCTGACCGGCCACCTCGTCCTCTCCACGCTGCACACCAACGACGCGCCCTCGGCGATCACCCGGCTCACCGAAATGGGGATCGAGCCGTTCCTGACCGCGTCGGCGGTCTGCACGGTCGTCGCGCAGCGGCTCGTGCGCCAGCTCTGCACGCACTGCAAGCGCCACACCACGCTGAGCGTCTCGTCGCTCGAGCGGGCCGGCTTCAGCGTCGCGTTCGACCTGGACGCCTACGAGCCGGTCGGCTGCACCCGCTGCGGCAACTCGGGCTACAAGGGCCGCACCGGCCTCTACGAGGTCATGGCGATCACGGATGAGATCCGAGACCTAACGGTCGAGCGTGCTCCTGCCGAAGAGATTCGCAAGATCGCTGTCGCGCAGGGGATGCGTCCGCTGCGTGCCGACGGGTTCGAGAAGGTCAAAAACGGCATCACGTCCATCGCCGAGGTTGCGAGGGTCACGTGATCGCCGCCTCCGGCCGATAAGGAGTGACGATGGAGTTCGACTTCGCAGATGTCCTGCTGCAGGTGATGGAGCGGAACGCCTCCGACCTCCACCTGACCGCAGGCTCCCCACCGATGATCCGCCAGCACGGCCGGCTGCACGCGCTGGACTATCCGGTCCTGACGCCGCAGGTGACGCGTGAGGTCGTCTACTCGATCCTCACCAACGACCAGCGGCAGCGGCTGGAGACCGACTGGCAGATCGACCTGGCCTACTCGATCCCGGGCAAGGCGCGCTACCGCGTGAACGTGTACTTCCAGCGCGCGTCACTGTCGGCGGCGTTCCGCCTGATCCCGAGCGAGATGCCGAAGCTGCGCGACCTCGACCTCCCGCCGGTGCTCCAGGAGTTCACGAAGAAGCCGCGCGGCTTCGTGCTCGTGACCGGCCCGACCGGCTCGGGCAAGTCGACGACGCTCGCGGCGATGCTCGACCTGATCAACGACGAGCGCCACGAGCACATCCTGACGATCGAGGATCCGATCGAGTTCCTGCACAAGCACAAGAAGTGCATCGTCAACCAGCGCGAGCTGGGCGCCGACGCGCAGTCGTTCGCGCTCGGCCTCAAGGCGGCGCTGCGCCAGGACCCCGACGTGATCCTCGTGGGCGAGATGCGCGACCTCGAGACGATCTCGACCGCGCTGACCGCGGCCGAGACCGGCCACCTCGTGTTCGCGACGCTGCACACGCAGGACACGGCCCAGACCGTGGACCGAATCGTCGACGTGTTCCCGCCCGACCAGCAGCAGCAGGTGCGCGTGCAGCTGTCGGTGTCGCTCCAGGGCATCGTGACCCAGCAGCTGCTGCCCAAGGCCGACGGCTCAGGGCGGACCGTGGCGACGGAGGTGCTCGTGCCGACCCCGGCCGTTCGCAACCTGATCCGCGAGGGCAAGACCCACCAGATCTACTCGGCCCTCCAGACGGGCGGCCAGTTCGGGATGCAGACGATGGACGCCTCGCTGGCGCAGCTGGTGCGCGATCAGAAGATCACGCGCGAGCTGGCCGAGTCGCGCTCCAGCACGCCCGAGGAGCTGCGCCGTCTGATGGGCACGGTGCGGGTGGCCTGACCCGATGGCCACCTACGCCTTCAAGGCACTCGATCTCGCCGGCGCGCCGAGCAAGGGCGAGATCGAGGCGTCCGACAAGCAGACCGTCGCGTCCCAGCTGCGCTCGCGCGGACTGATCGTCGTCGACATCGAGGAGCAGACGCCGGCCAGCGCCGGCGACCTGCTCGCGCGGTTCAAGAAGATCAAGCCGGACGATCTCGTGATCGGCACGCGCCAGCTCGCGACGATGGTGCAGTCGGGCATGTCGCTGCTGCGGGCGCTGTACGTGATCGAGGAGCAGACCGAGAACGAGAAGCTGCGAGAGGTCTGGATCAACGTGCGCAAGGACGTCGAGGCCGGCGTCGCGCTGTCGGACGCGCTCCAGCGCCACCCGGAGGCATTCAACGAGCTCTACGTGGCGATGGTGCAAGCCGGTGAGACGGGCGGAATCCTGGACCAGACGCTCGTGCGCGTGGCCGAGCAGCTCGAGAAGGACGCGGCGCTCCGGCGCCAGATCAAGGCGGCGATGGTCTACCCGTCGCTGATCGGCGGCTTCGCGTTCGTCGTGCTGTTCGCGCTGGTCACCTTCCTGGTGCCGGTCTTCGAGAAGATCTTCAAGGACTTCGGCGGCGAGCTGCCGGCCATCACCAAGTTCACGGTGTGGCTGTCGCACATGTTCACGCAGCGCTGGTACGTCATGTTCGCCGTCATCGCCGCCGTCGTCTGGGCGTTCCGCTACTGGAAGCGCAGCGAGCGCGGACGGATCCAGTGGGACACCCTCAAGCTGAAGTTCCCGATGAAGATCGGGGACATCGTCCAGAAGGTCGCGCTGGCGCGCTTCTCGCGGACGTTCTCGGGCCTGATCGCGGCCGGCGTGCCGATGCTCGAGGCGATCGACATCACCGGCAAGACGTCCGGCAACAAGGTGATCGAGCGGGCGATGGAGGAGGTGCGCGAGTCGGTCAAGAAGGGCGGCTCGCTGACCCAGCCGATGACGCGCGTGCCCGAGGCCTTCCCGGTCATGGTCACGCAGATGATCGGCGTGGGCGAGGAGACCGGCGCGCTCGAGACGATGATGACGAAGGTCGCCGACTTCTACGAGGAGCAGGTGGAGGCCGCCGTCAAGGCGCTCACGTCGATCCTCGAGCCGGTGATGATCGTGATCGTCGGCGCGATCGTCGGGTTCATCGTGATCTCGATGTACCTGCCGATGTTCAAGGT
>JBQGCL010000172.1:0-4941 GCA_052038485.1 Thermoleophilaceae bacterium
TGGTCATGCCCACGTTGACGAAGACCTGGAACATCAGCATCGCGGTGATGCCGCCGGCGACAAGCGCGCCGTAGAAGTTCTTTGACATCGTCAGGATTCTCAACGCTCTCCAGATTACGAGCGCAAACAGGGACAGCACGAGTGCTGCTCCCACGAAGCCGAATTCCTCGCCCACCACAGCGAAAATGAAGTCCGTGTGGTGTTCCGGCAGGAAGTCCAGCTTCGTCTGCGTGGATTGTTCTCCACGGCCCGTCTTCCCCCCTGAGCCTATCGCGGTCAGGGACTGATTGATTTGATAACCCTCATCGGCCGGATCGGTCGAGGGGTTGAGGAACGCCGTCAGGCGATCCACCTGGTACGGCTTGACGACCTCGACCCCGAGCAGCGGACCGGCCAGCACGACGACGATCACCGCCGTGGCCCCGAGCCCCGCCAGGGCGGCGAAGTGGGTCCACTTGGTGCCCGCCACGAACAGCACGGCGAGCACGATCGCGATGTAGACGAGCCCTGACCCGAGGTCCGGCTGGGCCACGACCAGCATCGCCGGGATCAGCGCCAGCAGGACGATCCGGCTGGTCGTCTCGCGCTCGCCCAGGCGCCGGGCGCGGTCGACCGCGAACGCCGCCAGTGCAACCACCAGCAGCAACTTGCCCAGCTCGGACGCCTGGAAGTTGACGAAGCCGAACTCGATCGCCCGTTTCGACCCGCGCGCGGAGAAGCCGAACAGGTAGACGAAGACGATCGACGCGATCATGAAGCCGTAGACCCCCAGCTTCCACTCGCGCAGCCGTGAGTAGTCGAAGCGCGACAGCAGCACCATCAGCACAAGCCCGACGCCGATGTAGATCAGCTGGCGCTTCATGAAGTAGTTGGGATCGCCCGCGATGTCGCCGAGCGTGGACCGGCGCACGGTGTAGACGCTCGCCGCGGTCAGGCCGAGCGTCGCCAGCAGCAGCAGCGGGTCCAGCCGCAGCAGCCGCGGGCCGGTGTCGCGGAAGTCCTGGACGGCGGTGGTGGCGGCCATCAGTCGGACGGCCCCCCGCCCTCGACCAGCTGCTGCTCGTCGACGTTGAAGAGCTCGGCCAGGATGCGCCGGGCCATCGGCGCGGCGGTGTCGGCGCCGAAGCCGCCCGCCTCGTCGGTGACCGCGACGACGTACTTGGGATCGGGCCACGGGGCGAGCGCGACGTACCACGACTGGTCGGCCCGGCCGGCGCCCTTCTCGGCGGTGCCGGTCTTACCGGCGATGTCGATCGGGAAGCCCTCGAAGACGGAGGTCGAGGTGCCGCCGGGCGCACTGGCCGCGCCGCGCAGGCCGTCGAGGATCGCCGAGCGGAACTCAGGGTTGATGTCGAGCCGGCGCGGCGTGGGCGCCTCGAGATCCTGCTCGGCCTGGCCGGCCGAGTTCTCGATCCGCATGCCGAGCCGCGGCCGCACCACCCGGCCGCCGTTGGCGATCGTCGCGTAGGCGACAGCCATCTGGAGCGGGTTGGCGGCCAGGTCGCCCTGTCCGACGGACAGGTTGATGTTGTCGCCGACCGACCACGGGCGGTCCTGCCAGCCGCATTTGCCGAGCGCGATCTCCTCGGGCGTCGGGTTCGTGCGCTCCCTGCAGCGCTCGAACTTGGCGTACTGCGCGTCGCGCCACTTCGGGCCCGGGACGAAGCCGCTGCCTTCCTCGGGCAGGTCGATGCCGGTCTTGTGACCGAGCCCGAGCATGCGCGCCCAGTGCTGGAGCGGCATGCCCTTCTCGTTCATGTCGCGCCCGAGCTGGTAGAAGAACACGTCGCTCGAGACCGTCAGCGCCTGGCGCAGCGACAGCACGCCGTGCGCCGCGCCGCCGGCGTTCTTGAAGACCTGTGTGCCGATCGTCAGCTCACCCGGGTCGTTGAGCGGCGTGTCCGGCGTGATCAGCCCGGACTCGAGCGCCGCCGTGGCGGTGATCAGCTTGAACGTCGAGCCGGTCGGGTAGCCGGACGCGACCGCGCGGTTGGTGAGCGGGTCGCCGTTCTCCTCGTCGGTGAGCCGGTTGTAGTCGGACTGGCGCACGACCTTCGCGAACAGGTTGGGGTCGTAGGACGGCTCCGAGCCGAGCCCGAGCACCTGGCCGCTGTGGATGTCCATCACCGCAAACGCACCCTTGCCGGTCCCGCCCTCGAGCGCCTCCTGGCCGGCGCGCTGCACGTCGAGGTCGAGCGACAGCCGCAGCTGACTGCCCTGAACGGCCCGGACGCCGGGCAGCTTGCGCCGGAAGTTGCCGAGCGCGTCGACCTGCACGCGGGTCGCGCCGCTGGTGCCGCGCAGGTAACCGTCGTACTCGGCCTCGAGCCCGGCCTGGCCGACGCGGTCGCCGCTCTCGACGCCCGAGTAGCGGGGGTCCTTGAGGTCTCCGGCGGTGACCTCACCGACGTAGCCGAAGAGGTGGGCGCCGAGCTCCTTGTGCGGGTACTCGCGCAGGAAGACGGGGTCGACCTCGACGCCCTTGAAGGCCTCCTCGCGCTCGGCGATGTACATCACCGCGTCACGCGAGACATCGGTCTTGATCGTCGCCTTCGAGTAGGGCAGCTCCTTGAACTGCCGGTTCACGGTGCGCCGGATCCGCGCCGGGCGCATGTGCAGCAGCCTGCCGAGGCGGCGGTAGACCGCCCGGCGCTCGGCGGGGTCCTCGGACAGCTCCTCGGGGGTCACCTCGACGGCGAGGCCCACGCGCGTGCTCACGAGCACGCGGCCCTCGCGGTCGACGATGTCGCCGCGCGGCGGCTGCACGCGGATCTCGCGCCGCTGGTTGCCCTGGGCCGCCTTGACGTAGTCGTCGCTCGACAGCACCTGGAGGAACCAGAGCCGGAAGAAGATCACCGCGAACGCGGCCAGGGCGATCCCGCCGAGGATCGCGACCCGCACCGCGAGCTGCGGCGTGAGCGTGGGGCGGCGTTCGTTGTCGAGGTACATCAGATCTGCCTAGATCTCCAGGCCTCGCAGGCCGAGCGGGCCGGCCTCGCGCGGCGGCCGCCGCCGGCGGCGCAGCTCGAGTGGGTCGACCGCGAGCGAGGGGCGCAGCAGCTTGCGGCAGCCGGTGAAGACCGGCAGCGCCAGCAGCGCGTTGAGCAGCACCGTGATGACCATGTCGCGCAGCACCAGCGGGCTCACGCGGGCGCCGATGTCGAGCATCAGCGCAACCGCGGCGAAGGCCACGACCCAGCAAGCCGTTGCGACCGTGCCGACCGCGAGCGGCATCAGGCCGTGGCTCGGGTCCCGCACCTCGCGGTAGCGCCCGACGCCATAGCCGACGGCCGTCAGCACCAGCGAGGAGGCGCCCATGGTCGTGCCCGCGAGCAGGTCGATCAGCAGGCCCGCGGCGAATCCCGCGGAGCAGCCGGCGATGCTGCCGCCGTAGTAGGCGACCGCCGCGACGACCAGCACGACGACGTCGGCGTGCCCGCCGAACACGGTCAGCTGGCTGAGCGCGGACAGCTCCAGCACCACGGACACCAGCAGCAGGAGCCCCACGCGCACGAAGGCACCGACCGACAGGATCATCCGCCCGGCCCCCCGACCGACGCCGCCTGCTGCTGGACGCCGCGACGCGTCAGCACCTGGACGATGTCGATCCGCTGGAGGTCGGCGAACGGCTTCACGTGGACGCGCTGGTAGGTCTCGAGCTCGTCGAGGTCGACCTTCGTCACGCGGCCGATCGGGATGCCACGCGGGAACAGCGACTCGGTTCGCGACGACTTGAACCCCGACGTGATCACGAGCGTGTTCTCGGTGACGCGGCGGTCGCTCTCGACGTGCTCGAGCAGCAGGTCCTTGGGGTTGCCGACCTCGGGACGCACGACGCCGGTCACGCCGGCGGGGAAGACCTGCGCCGAGACGCCGCTCTCGCCGTCGGTGATCAGGCGGACCTCGGCGGTGCCGCCGGTGACGCTGGTGAGCTTGCCGATCAGCCCGCCCGCGGCGATCACGGGCTGGTTCTCACGCAGGCCGTCGCCGGAGCCCTTGTCGATCTTCAGCGTCGAGTACCAGACCGTGGCCGAGCGCGCGATCACGCGCGCGGTGACCGGCGCGGTGGACTGCGGGAAGTAGTTCTCCTCGTGCAGGCTGGCGAGCGCGTCGAGCTGGTCGGCGTCGCGCAGCTCCGTCTGCGTCCTGGCGAGGTCGGAGCGCAGCCGCTGGACCTCCTTCTTGAGGTCGGCGTTCTGGTCCTTGGCGTCGATCGTGTCGCCGGCCCAGCCGAAGAAGTCGCGCACCGGCTTGAGCGCGCGGCTGGCGCCGGTCTCGATCGGCGCGACCGCCTCCTGCGCGCCGCGCTGGAGGGTGTGGAAGAAGCCGCCACCGGACTCGCCGAAGTAGGCGGTCAGGATCGCGATCGACAGGATCACGAAGACGGCGAGCGCCGCCCGCCGTCTGCGGACCACCTTCCTGTCGTACATCGCTAGGCCTCGACCTGGGCCCGGCGGCTGTTACCGCCGCCGGCTCGTTCGGGAATTCTTGTTGGCGCGGTGGATCGCCTCGAACTCCTCGAGGCTGCGGCCGGAGCCCACCGCGACGCACGTCAGCGGGGACTCTGCCAGGTGCGCGGGCATCTGCGTCTCGTCGCGCAGGCGCTCGTCCAGGCCCTGGAGCAGCGCCCCGCCTCCGGCGAGCATGATGCCCCGGTCCATGATGTCCGAGGCCAGCTCGGGCGGGGTGCGGTCGAGCGTCTCCTTGACGGCGTCGATGATCGCCTGGAGCGGCTCCTCGAGCGCCATGCGGACCTCTTCGCTGGTCAGCACGATCGTCTTGGGCAGCCCGGAGACGAGATCGCGGCCGCGGATCTCGGCCTGGACCTCCTCGCCGAGCGGGAAGGCCGAGCCGATCTCGAGCTTGACCTCCTCGGCCGTCTGCTGGCCGATCATGAGCTTGTACTCGCGCTTGACGTAGTTGATGATCGCCTCGTCGAGC
>JBQGCL010000173.1:0-69314 GCA_052038485.1 Thermoleophilaceae bacterium
GCCGAGCCCGATCCCGAGCGCGAGCTCACGGGAGACCAGGTGTTCGTGGTCACGGGCGCGGCCGGCAGCATCGTGTCCGCGATCACGGCCGACCTGGCCAGGGCCTCCGGGGCCACCTTCCACCTGCTCGACCTGGTCCCCGAGCCGGATGCGACCGACCCCGACCTCGACCGTTTCGCCTCGGACAGGGACGGGCTGAAGCGCGATCTCGCCGAGCGGATCAAGCAGCGCGACGAGCGCCCCACGCCCAAGCTCGTGGAGCGCGAGCTGGCCGGCATCGAGCGTGCCAGCGCCGCCCTGGATGCGATCGAGGCAATCCGCGCGGCCGGCGGCACCCCGCACTGGCACCAGTGCAACCTCACCGACCCGGAGGCGGTCGGGGAGGCGCTGGCCGAGGTGCGCGAGGGCGGGCGCGTCGACGTGCTGATGCACTGCGCCGGGCTCGAGTTCAGCCACTTCCTGGCGGACAAGCCGCAGAGCGAGTTCGACCTCGTCTTCGATGTGAAGGTCGACGGCTGGCTGTCGCTGCTGCGGGGCCTGCGAGACGTACGGATCGGCACAGCCGTGGCCTTCAGCTCGATCGCCGGTCGCTTCGGCAACGCCGGCCAGACCGACTACTCGGCTGCCAACGACCTGCTCTGCAAGAGCATCTCGAACCTGCGCAGGAGCGCGCCGGACACGCGCGGGGTGGCGATCGACTGGACGGCGTGGGCGAGCATCGGCATGGCGAGCCGCGGCTCGATCCCGAAGATGATGGAGATGGCCGGCATCGACATGCTCCCGCCCGAGGCGGGCATCCCGGTCGTCCGGCGCGAGATCACGGCCGCCGGCCAGGGCGGCGAGGTGGTCGTGGCCGGCTCGCTCGGAGTGCTTGCGGAGGAGCGCCACCCGACGGGCGGCCTCGACCCCGACGCGGCCGGCGAGAAGGTGGCGGGTCCGATGACCGGGCGGGTCGCCTCGATGCCGCTCGCGCAGGGCCTGACAGTGCTGACCGAGCTCGACCCGGCCCGGCAGAAGTTCCTCGACGACCACCGGATCGAGGGCACTCCCGTGCTGCCGGGCGTGATGGGGATGGAGGGCTTCGCCGAGGCCGCCCACGCCCTGCTGCCCGGCTGGCACGTGAGCGCGCTCGAAGACGTGGACCTCCGGGCCCCGTTCAAGTTCTACCGCGACGAGCCGCGCACGCTCGAGCTGCGCGCTCTGCTGCGCGACGGCGGAGACGGCACGATCGTGGCCGACTGCCGCCTGATCGGACGGCGCACCCTGCCTGGCCAGGGCGAGCAGGAGACGGTGCACTTCACCGGCCGCGCGCGCCTGGCCCAGGGGCCGCCCCCCGCCCCGCCCGAGCGCGGGCGCCCGAACGCCGCCGAGCGCGGCGAGCTGGACCGCGAGGCCGTCTACCGCGTGTACTTCCACGGCCCCGCCTACCAGGTGCTTGAGGGCGCGTGGCGGGCGGACGGTGACGTGGTGGGGCGCCTGGCGTCCGACCTGCCTCCGGCCCACGAGCCGCCGGGCCTGCCGACCGAGATCGCCCCGCGCCTGATCGAGCTCTGCTTCCAGACCGCGGGCGTATGGGAGCTCGGCCGGTTCGGTCGCATGGGACTGCCAACGCACGTGGACCGCGTCGAGCGCTTCGAGGGCGCAGACGAGCACGGCACGCTCTTCGCCGTCGTCCACCCGCGGGAGGGCGACGGGGATGTCGTCGACGCCGAGGTGGTGGACGACGCCGGGCGGGTGCGGGTGCGCCTCGAGGGCTACGCGACCACCTCGCTGCCGGGCGGGCTCGACCCGGAGGCGCTCGATCCGATCCGCGCCGCCATGGACTAGGTTTGGCACGAGGAGGAGATCGCGTGAAGGAGTCCTTCACCCGACTGGCCATCGTCAATCGAGGCGAGGCCGCCATGCGCCTCGTGCACGCGGCCCGCGAGTTGAACGAGGAGCGCGAGCGTCAGCTTCACCTGATCGCCCTCTACACCGAGCCGGAAGCACAGGCGATGTTCGTGCGTCGCTCCGACGAGGGCTACTGCCTCGGCCCGGCCACCTACACCGCCCCCGACGGCAGCCGCCGTGCGGGCTACCTCGACTACGACGCACTCGAGCGGGCTCTGCGCGAGACCGGGGCCGAGGCCGCGTGGGTCGGCTGGGGGTTCGTCGCCGAGCACCCGGCCTTCGCCGAGCTCTGCGAGCGCTTGGGCGTCGTGTTCGTGGGGCCGAGCTCGGACACGATGCGGCTGCTGGGCGACAAGATCCGCTCGAAGCGGCTCGCGGAGTCGGCCGGCGTGCCGGTCGCGCCGTGGAGCCGCGGTCCCGTCGACACGCTCGAGGAAGCCGCCGCGCACGCGAAGGCAATCGGCTATCCGTTGATGATCAAGGCCACCGCGGGCGGTGGCGGGCGCGGGATCCGCCGTCTCGATGGGCCGAACGAGCTTGCTCTGGCGTTCGAGCGGGCCCGAGCCGAGGCGGAGCAGGCATTCGGCGATCCGACCGTCCTCATGGAGCGCCTGATCACGGGCGCGCGGCACGTGGAGGTGCAGGCGATCGCCGACGGCGCGGGCGCAGCGTGGGCTGTCGGCGTTCGCGATTGCAGCCTCCAGCGCCGCCACCAGAAGGTGGTGGAGGAGTCGGCCAGCACCGCCCTGACGCCGGAGCAGGAGGAGCAGGCGAAGGAGGCTGGGCGCCGCCTCGTCCTCGAGGCGGGCTACCAGGGCGCCGCGACCGTGGAGTTCCTCTACGAGCCGGCCGAGCAGCGGCTCTCCTTCATGGAGGTGAACGCGCGCCTCCAGGTGGAGCATCCGGTGACCGAGATGACGACGGGGCTCGACCTGGTCAAGCTCCAGCTGCACGTCGCCTCCGGCGGCAGACTCGAGGGCGATCCCCCGCCGGCGGCCGGTCACGCCGTGGAGGCCCGGCTGAACGCGGAGGACCCGGCCATGGACTTCGCCCCAGCCCCCGGCCGTGTGGAGCTGCTGAACCTGCCCAGCGGTCCGGGTCTGCGGGTCGACCGGGGAGTGGAGGCCGGCGACCAGATCCCGCCGGACTTCGACTCGATGATCGCGAAGCTGATCGCCCACGGCCGCGACCGCGACGAGGCCATCGCGAGGCTCCGACGCGCCCTGCGCGAGACGACGGTCCTGATCGAGGACGGCAGCACCAACCGGGGATTCCTGCTCCAGCTGCTCGACAACCCGGACGTCCTCGCCGGGCGGGTGGACACCACCTGGCTCGACCGCCACTGGCTCAAGGCCGGCGGCGGCCGCCCGGCCCACGCCGACGTCGCCCTGCTGCAGGCCGCAATCGAGCTCGCGGAGGCGGAGGAGGCCGCCGACCGCTCGCGCTTCTACGCCTACGCGCGCCGCGGGCGGCCGGAGGCCCGCGCCGAGGTCGGCCGTACCATCGACCTCGCGTACGACGGGCAGAGCTACCGCCTCCAGATCTTCCAGCTGGCGCCTGGCCGCTTCGGCGTCACGGTCGACGGCTCCGTCGTCGAGGTGGACGTGGAGCGCCTGAGCGACCACGAGCGCCGGCTCGCCGCCGGCGGTCGCGGCCACAGGACGGTCATCTCCGAGCAGGGCACCCATCTGCTCGTGGAGGTGGACGGCGTACCGCACCGCGTCGACCACGACGAGGGCGGAATCGTACGAAGCCATGCCCCGGGCGTGGTCGTCTCGATCCCGGTCGAGGAGGGCGAGGACGTGGAGGCCGGGGCGGTCGTCGCGGTCCTCGAGAGCATGAAGATGGAGTCCTCGCTGACCGCGCCCCGGGCGGGCCGGGTGCGCCGGGTGATGGTCGGCCCGAACACCCAGGTCGGCGCCCGGGCGCCCCTCGTCCAGATCGACGAGGTCGGCGACGGCGAGGCGCCGGAGGACGGGGAGCGCGTCGAGTTCCCAGCGGGCCGCGTGGAGCTGCCGCAGGCGCCGCTGCGCTGCGTGGAGAACCTGCGCCGCCTGGAGTGGCTCATCCTTGGCTACGACGTTTCCACCGCCGACGTCAAGCGGGTGATCGCGGACCTCCACGGCGAGTGCGCCGACCTGTCGTGCAGCCCCGAGCTGATCCCCGGCGAGCACCGGCTTCTGCGCCAGTTCGCGGACCTCCGCGCGCTGACGCGGCCGCGTCACGAGGAGGACCCCGAGGGCGAGCTGCTGCGCAGCCCGCAGGAGTACCTGTACGCCTTCCTGCGGTCGCTTGACGCCGAGTCGGAAGGCCTCCCCGAGCGCTTCGTCGCGCTGCTCCAACGTTCGCTCGCCCACTACGGGATTGCGAGCCTGGATCGCACGCCGGCGCTGGAGGAGGCGTGCTATCGGATCGCCCTGTCCCAGCAGCGCGTCGCCGCGCAGCGGGCGGCGGTCACGGCGATCCTCGACCGCCGCCTCGAGCTGGCCGACGACCTGGCCGGCAACGTGCCCGCCGACTTTCGTGAGGTGTTGGACCACCTCGAGACCACGATGGAGGGTCGTGACCGGGTGCTGGCCGACCTGGCCCGCCAGGTGCGCTACCGCTACTACGACGAGCCGGTGATCGCCGAGGCCCGCGAGGCGACTTACTCCGAGATGGCGGAGCACCTGGCCGTGCTCGCCTCGGCGCCCGACGCGCCCGACCGCGCCGAGCGCATCGGCAGGCTGGTGGCCTGCCCGCAGCCGCTGGCGCCGATGTTGTCGGCACGCATGCACGCCGCGGAGCCGGCGCTGCGGCAGGCGCTGCTCGAGACGATCACCCGCCGTTACCACCGCGCCGGCGTCCTGTCGCCGTTCCGCCCTGCGTGCGTGGATGGCGTGGACTTCCTCTGCTCGGAGGTCGAGCGGGACGGCGAGACCCGCCGCCTCGCCACCGCCTTCATGGAGGTCGAGGCGGCGGAGCCGACGGCGCGCGCGTTGGGCGAGCTCACGGCCGCGGGGGATTCAGAGGTCGGGCTCGTGGCCGACTTCTACGCCGCCCACCCCGAACCGGCCGTGCCCCGCGAGGAGCTCCGGTCCCGGCTGCACGAGGCGATCGAGAAGGCGTCGTTGCCGGCGCAGGTGGAGCGGGTGGTGTTCGCGGTGGCCGAGCCGGCCCGCGGACGCGGGATGTCCGCCGTCGACTTCGCGACGTTCCGGCGCACCACGGACGGCAGCTTCCGGGAGGACGCCTCCCTGCGCGGCCTCCATCCGATGATGGCCGAGCGCCTGCGCCTGTGGCGGCTCGCGGAGTTCGACCTGACCCGACTCGACTCGGCGGAGGACGTCTACCTCTATCACGGGGTGTCCAGGGAGAACCCGAAGGACGAGCGCCTCTTCGGCGTCGCCGAGGTGCGCGACCTGACCCCGATTCGCGACGACGCGGGCCGGCTGCAGGGACTCCCGGAGATGGAGCGGGTGCTGGTCGAGGCGCTCGAGGCGATGCGCGCCTTCCAGGGTCCGCGCGAGCCGCGCCGGAGGTTGCTCTGGAACCGCGTGCTGCTCTACGCCTGGCCGACCATCGAGTTCGCGGCCGAGGAGATACGCGTCGTGATCGACCGCTACGCCCGGGCGACGGGCGGCCTCGGCATCGAGATGGTCGAGCTGCGCGGCACGATGCGCGAGGAGGACGGAGGCCAGCGGGAGCGCGAGCTGCGCTTCTTCAGCCCCACCGGCCGTGGCGTGGTGGTGGAGGTCGACGATCCGCCGAGCCATCCCCTGCGGCCGCTCGACGAGGGCGCGCGGCGGGTCGTGCAGGCGCGGCGCCGCGGCACGGTCCATCCGGCCGAGCTCGTCAAGCTGCTCGCCCCCGCGCGCGGCGAGGATCGCGATGGCGGGGGCCGCCCCCCTGGCGACTTCGTGGAACACGATCTCGACGCGAACGGACGCCTCGCGCCCGTGACCCGCGGCCCGGCGCTGAACGAGGCGAGCGTCGTCGTCGGGCTGGTGCGCAACTACACCGACCGGTACGCGGACGGCATGCAGCGGGTCGCGCTGCTGAGCGATCCCACGCGCTCGCTCGGGTCGCTGGCCGAGCCGGAGTGCACCCGGATCATCGCCGCGCTCGACCTCGCAGAGGAGCTCGGCGTGCCGGTCGAGTGGTTCGCCCTCTCCGCCGGCGCCAAGATCGCGATGGACTCCGGGACCGAGAACATGGACTGGATCGCCGCGGTGCTGCGCCGGATCATCGAGTTCACCCAGCGCGGCGGCGAGCTGAACGTGGTCGTAACGGGGATCAACGTCGGTGCTCAGCCCTACTGGAACGCCGAGGCCACCATGCTCATGCATACGCGCGGGATCCTGGTGATGACGCCGGAGAGCGCGTTGGTGCTGACGGGCAAACAGGCGCTCGACTACTCCGGCGGGGTCTCCGCCGAGGACAACTTCGGCATCGGCGGCTACGAGCGGATCATGGGCCCGAACGGCCAAGCCCAGTACTGGGCGCCCGACTTGGCGGGCGCCTGCCGGGTGTTGCTGTCCCACTACGAGCACACCTACGTGGCGCCCGGCGAATGCTTCCCGCGCCGCGCCGAGACCTCCGATCCGACCGATCGCGACGTGAGGCCGTCGCCCCACGCCGCCCCCGGGTCGGATCTGCGCGAGGTGGGCGAGATCTTCTCCGACGACACCAACCCCGGCCGCAAGAAGCCGTTCGACATCCGCTCGGTCATGCGAGCCACCGTGGACCGTGACCATCCGCCGCTGGAGCGCTGGGCGGGCTGGCGGGAGGCCCATAGCGCCGTGGTGTGGGACGCCCACCTGGGCGGCTGGCCGGTGTCCGTGCTCGGCATCGAGTCCAGACCCCTGGCGCGCCACGGGCCGCTGCCGGCTGACGGCCCCGAGCTGTGGACGTCGGGCACGCTCTTTCCCCAGTCGTCGCGCAAGATCGCGCGCGCCATCAACGCCGCGAGCGGCCGCCGGCCGGTTGTCGTGGTGGCCAACCTCGCCGGGTTCGACGGGTCGCCCGAGTCGATGGCCCGCTGGCAGCTCGAGTACGGCGCCGAGATCGGGCGAGCCGTGGTCAACTTCCGCGGCCCGATCGTCTTCTGCGTCGTCTCGCGCTACCACGGCGGCGCCTTCGTCGTGTTCTCGCAGCGGCTGAACGACGATCTCGAGGCGGTGGCGCTCGAGGGCTCGCACGCCTCGGTGATCGGCGGTTCGCCGGCCGCCGCCGTCGTGTTCGCCCAGGAGGTGAAGCGGCGTACGACGCAGGATCCCCGGATCGCCGAGCTCGACCTGCGGATCGAGGCCGCCGAGGGCGCCGAGCGCCAGCACCTGCGTGCCGAGCGGAGCGCCGCTTGGGCCGAGGTGCACGCCCGGCAGCTTGGGGCGCTGGCGGCGGAGTTCGACTCGATTCACTCGGTTGAGCGGGCGCTCGAGATGGGGTCGGTGAGCCGGATCATCGCGCCGGCCTCGCTGCGACCGTTCCTGATCGACGCGGTCGAGCGCGGCATCCGCCGTGCGCTGGAGCGGGTCGACGCGGGCCATGACATCGCCGGGCTGGCTGACCCGTTCGTTCGCTGACGTCCCCGCGGACGACGGCTGGCTCTGCTCCGGCGAAGCCGAGGTGCTCGCGGGCCTCCGGGTCGAGAAGCGCCGGGCCGACTGGCGGCTCGGCCGCTTCGCCGCGAAGGCCGCGGTTGCGGTCTGGCTGGGCGTGCGCCCGGCCGAGGTCGAGATCCAGGCGGCGTCCGACGGCGCCCCCGAAGCGTGGCTGGAGGGCCACCGAGCCGGGGTCTGCCTGTCGCTCAGCCATCGAGCGGGGCGCGCGCTGGCCGTGGTCGGCGAAGCGGACGCGGCGCTCGGCTGCGACCTCGAGCTGATCGAGCCGCGCAGCCAGGCCTTCGTGAACGACTGGCTCGCTCCGCCCGAGCGGGCACTCGTGGCTCGTGCCGGCGCCGACCGTCGAGACTTGGTGGCCAACCTGCTCTGGAGCGTCAAGGAAGCCGCTGCCAAGGCTCGTCGCGAAGGGCTGCGCCTCGACGTCCGAGACGCCGTCGCCGACATCGACGGGCTCGACGCGGCGATCCCCGCATGGCAGCGGCTCGCGGTGACCTGGGCCGACGGCGGAAGGCGGGCCGAGGGGTGGTGGCGGGCAGAGCCGGGTTGGGTGATGACGGTGGCGGGCGACCCGTCACCCGGCCCCCCGCGTGCGCTCGACGGCTAGCGGTCTTGGCGGCTCGAACGCGGCGTGCCCGGCGTGGCGGCCGCATCCTCGAGGAGCCGTTCGAACTCGTCGCCGTCGAACTCCGCGGCGGCCTCCGAGTAGAGCCGCAGACCCCATGACATCAGCGCGGGGTCTGGAGCGACCTCGTGGCGCAGGACCGCCCACAGCGTCCAGCCGTACTTGGACATCAGCGCCCAGAGCCGGGCGCGCGCCACGCGCGCCGGGTCGGGCTCGCCGAAGTAGTGGCCGACGAGTTGCTCGAGCTGCTCCAGGGACAGGTGCGACTCGGCCCAGGTGTCGCCGAGGTCCGAGCAGGGGTCGTTGTTGCCCGAGTAGTCGTAGTCGATCAGCCGCAGGCCCGCGGACGTGTCGATCAGGTTCTCGGCCACCACGTCGTTGTGGCAGGCCATCGGGGTGACGGGATTGGCGGCGAATGCCCGCTCGATCCGGTCGACGTGGCGCTCGTAGCGCAGGTAGCCGTCGGGCAGCGCGAGCCCGCGAGCCAGCACCGCCACCCGATAGTCGCGCTGGCGGCGGAACATGTCCACGTTCCCGCGAAAGCGGCAGCCGCGGTGCAGCCGGCGCAGCAGCGCCGCGACCTCGGCCAGCCGGTCGCCGCGGCGCAGGTCCTCGGGCGTCAGCGTCCGCCCCGCGAGGAAACGGGTGATCATGACCCCCTGCTCCGGCAGCCACACGACGAAGGGCGCCCCCACCTCGGCGGCCGACGCCGCCCGGCAGTTGGCCACCTCGCTGACACGGTCGATGTCGAGGACGTCGCCGTCCGGCGCGTCGAGGCGCACCACGAACGTGCCCGCCGGGGACTCGACCTTGAAGTTGGCGTTCGTGATCCCGCCCATCCGCTCGAGGCTTCGGGTGCCGCGCAGCTCGGGCACCGCTTCGATCGCGGCGGCCACGCGATCCTCAGGCGTCATTTCCCCGCGCCCAGCAGCGCGTGCGCCAGCTCGACCGTGAGGCGGTCTACGACGAGCTCTGCCACGCCGCTGTCCTCGTCGTACGCGCGGCCGCGGATGGCGACGCAGCGCATCCCGGCGGCCCAGGCGGCCCGGGCGCCATCGGTCGCGTCCTCGACCACCACCGTCTCCTCCGGCTCGATCGCTTGGTGGCGGTCCCGGTTGATGTGGGCCAGCGCGGCGGTGAAGCTCTCGGGATCCGGCTTGCCGGCCCGGACCTCGTCGATCGAGACGATCACCGACACGAGGTCGGCCAGGCCGGCGAGCTCCAGGACGTGCTCGATCTCCTCCCTGAAGGCGCCCGACGCGATGCCCACGGGCACTTGAGCCGCGATGGTGCGCACGAAGGCGGCGGTTTCGTCCGCGACGGGGTGGCCGTCGCTGACCGCCGATCGGTAGCGCCCGACGCGCTCGCGAAGCAGGCGATCCGCGGCGGCTGCCTCCAGCGGCTGCCCACGGTCCTGGAACAGGCGAGCGATCATCGCTCGATCCGGCAGGCCGGCGTAGCGCGGGTACTCGCCCGCGTCGAACGCGACGCCATGCTCCCGCAGCAGGTCCTCGTAGATGCCGATGAGCAGGGCCTCGTCATCGGCGAGCGTGCCGTTGAAGTCGAGGATGACGGCGCGGGCGGCCCGCATCAGCGGCCCGGCAGGCGGATCGGTCCGTAGTTGTCACGCATCAGGTCGAGCGGCTCTTCCGGATGTGCCGGCCGAGCAGTCGGCGAAGAATCCTTGC
Organism: Thermoleophilaceae bacterium; assembly: GCA_052038485.1. Taxonomy (GTDB): domain Bacteria; phylum Actinomycetota; class Thermoleophilia; order Solirubrobacterales; family Thermoleophilaceae; genus JACVRW01. The sequence goes on from JBQGCL010000173.1 coordinate 9,804, forward strand.
CGAGGCAAAGGAGCTTCCCATGAGGGTTCACCTGACCGTCCTGACGCTGTACGTGCTCGCGGTCGTCGCTGCTCTCGTCGTCGAGGGCGGGGGCGTCGCCGTGATCGTCGCGCTCGGGCTGGGCGTCGTGCTCGCGATGGGCTTTCCGCTGCTGGTCATCCTGTCGGAGGGTCACGATCACCCAAGTCCGCGCCGGCGGCCGTAGCGCCGAGCCGGGTCCAGTCCTCGCGTTTCTCGGCGTAGGGCGGCGGGAGCGTCACGTTTAGTCGCTCGGCGACCTCGAGCCACTTGAGGGCGCTCTCGTAGTCCTGCCAGCCGGCGTCAGCGTCGGCGGCCGTTAGTGCGAGGTCGAGCGCCGCGCTGCGATCGGCCTCGGCGACCTCGGCCTCCTCGCCGAGCAGCGTCTCGACGTCGTCGAGCGGTGGCGGCTGCCCACCCTCGGTCCGGCCGGCGATGTAGGGAGCGAGGTAGCGGGCGGCGATCTTGCCGGGCGGCCACCAGAGGACGTCGCGGCCCGCGGTGGAAGTCGCCTCACGGTCGGCGAGCGCGGTCCGCAGGAAGCGCGGCGCGGAGCCGGTGATCAGCGCCGCGCGCAGCAGGAGGTCCGGCGCGCGTGGCTCGACCTGCGCTCCGGCGAGCTCCGCGATCGCGGCCGCGGCGGTGTCCGCCTGCTGAGCCGCCAGGCCACCCTGCTTGATCGGAAACGAGGTGGCGTCCCCGGCCGCGAAGACGTGCTGCAGGCCCTTCACCCGGCCCCGCCCGTCGGTCGGGATGAAGCCCCCCACTCCACGCGGGACGCCCGGGAAGAATGGGACCCGCAGCTCGGGCAGAGCCACTACGCGCTCCGCGTCCAGCTCGCCGCCGTCTTCGAGCAGGAGGCGCCCGCCGCTCGCCCTGAGCGGAACGCGTGAGGTCATGAGCTCGATACCCGCCTCTTGGAGCAGGTCCGCGACGGCGCGGCCGGCGCGGGCCCCGAAGACCTCGAGCGGTGCCGCCTCGTGCGTGACGAGCGTCCACTCGACGGCCCTCCCGCTGAGATGCGCCGCCGACAGGAGGGCAAGCTCGTAGAGCGGCAGCGGCCACCTGACCCCGGGATGCACAGCGAACGCGACACGGCGCACCTTGCCGTGCTCGATCTCCCGGAGCAGGTCGCCGAACGCCTCGACGTCGGCGGGGCCCCGAAACGTGAGCGCGCCGGGCACCGCCTCAACGGGCTGTGTCCCGACCGCCAGCAGGAGCGCCTCGTACCGCAGCGTGCGGCCGCTGTCCGTATGCAGCGTCCGCCGCTCGGGGTCGAGGCTCGCCAGTGCGTCCCGGCGATGGCGTGCGCCGTGCTCGGCGGCCAGCTCGGCCAGGTCGAACCGGGCCGGGTGGACGAGCCTGAACGGCTCGGCCACGGCGAGCGGCCGGTAGACGAACTCGCGCTCGGGCGCGAGCAGCACGACGTTCACGCGCGGGCCGGCGAACTCGCGCAGCGCGAGCAGCGCCTCGAGTCCCGCCACGCCGCCCCCGGCGATGACGACCTCCAGCGGGGGCTCGCCGCCCTCGATCACGGTGGTCCCCACGGTCTACTTCTTGGCCGTGCTCTTCGTGGGCGCGGTCCTCCGCGCCGGGCTCGTCCGCAGCGTGGTCACGTCTGCCTCCTCGATCCTGGGGTTGTCGGACTCAGTCGCCGGCGAGCGGTGCGCGTCCGTGTCCCCCGGCAAAGCGCGCGAAGCTCTTGGTCGAAGGCCTTGACCAGCGGCTCGGGATCGGGCACCAATCCGATGTCGGTCATGAAGCCGACGGTCACCTCGCCCGCGTAGCTGAAGATGCTGACGGTCATCCCGAGGCCGCCGGAGCAGGGCGCCCACACGAGCACGCCACGGACCGGAGAGCCGGCGAGGTAGATCTCTCCACGGGGGCCGGGCACATTGGTCACAACCGCGCTCGCCTTGTCCGAGAAGTAGCTGATCAGGCGGTTCTCGACCTGAGCCGGCGTCATCCCGATCGCGGCCAGGATCCCGAACGAGATCGGACCCTCGTGCGAGTTCTTGATCTTGTCCATGCGCATCTTTACGTCTCGCATGCGCTCGCTCACGTCCCCGATGCCCACCGGCAGCCCGAGCAGGATCAGCGCGAAGTCGTTCCCGAGGTCGCGCGGCACGGGTTGATCCAGGGCGCGCAGGTTGAACGGCACCATGACGTGGACCTCGTCGGGAAGGTCCCCGCGCCCCTCGAGGTAGCTGCGCACCGAACCGGTCACGGCGGTCACGAGCACATCGTTGACCGTGGCGTGGCTGCGGCGGCCGGCCGCCTTCACCCGATCCAGCGGGAAGGGAGTCGACCACGCAACGCGCCGGGTGCCGTGCAAGGGAGCTTTGAGGACGGTGCGCGCGTCCGAAGGTGTCGTGAGCAGTCGCGCCAGCGTGCCCGCGTCCTGGGCAGCGGTGCCGGCGAGCCGGGTGAGGTGGTCCGGATGCAGGAGCGACTCGATTCCCTCGTGAGCGATCGCGCCCGTCAGTCTCAGCAGGGGGCGCAGCGGCCCGCCTCCGGAAGAGTCGGGGGGCGCGGACGGCGAGTCGACGTCCCGCGGGTGGGGCTCTTCGTCCGTCAGCGACAGCATCACCTGGGACAGCGCGATCCCGTCGGCGATGCAGTGGTGGATGCGAAACAGCACCGCGCAGCCGTCGCCGAAGTCCTCGATCAGGTACACGTGCCACAGCGGGCGCGTGCGGTCCAGCGGTGGCGTGATGAGATCGCTGACGAGCTCCTGGAGAGCAGCTCGGTCACCCGGCGCCGGGAGCGCCAGGCGGTGCAGGTGCTGTTCGATGTCAAAGCCGGGATCGTCCTCGAACGCGGGGCGCCCGAGTGGCTCGGCGACGCGCTGAGAGAAGCGCGGGAACCGGTCGACCAGCCGCTCGCGGAACACGTCTTTGGCGCGCTCCCAATCGAGTGGCTCGTCAAACCAGATCACCGCGTTCACCACCATCGGATTGGTGACGCTGTCCATGTGCAGCCAGGCGGCGTCGGCGGCCGGCAGGGATTGCCGGCTCATCGGCTCTGCCAGCCCTGGAAGCCCGCCTCGAGCAGCTCGGTCAGCTCGCGCACGAGCGGGATGCGCGGGTTGGTGCGGATGCTCGGGTCGCCGAACGCCATCCGCGCCAGGTCGGGCAGCGCCGCGTCGAACTCGGCGCGCGTCACGCCCGCCTGCTCGAGCGAGTGCGGCATCTCGAGGCTGTCGAGCAGCTCCTCGACCTTCGCGAACAGCCGCTCCCGCCGTTGCTCCTCGGTCTTGCCGCCGAGGCCGATGATCCAGCCGATCTGCGCGTACTTCTCCGGAGCCACGTAGGCCGTGTAGCCCGGCGCGGGCATGAACTTGGTCGGAAGCGACGCGTTGTAGCGCAGCACGTGCGGGAGGAAGATGGCGTTGGCGCGACCGTGTGCGATCCCGAAGCGCGCACCGACGGCGTGCGCGAGCGCGTGATTGACGCCCACGAATGCGTTCGAGAACGCGAGCCCCGCGATCGTGGCCGCGTTCGACATCGCCGTGCGCGCCTCCAGGTCGGACCCGTCCGCGAAGGCCCGCGGCAGGTTGGGCAGGATCTGGTGCACCGCCTGGACGCAGAACGCGTCGGTGTAGGGCGACCCGAAGATCGAGACGGCCGCCTCGAGCGCGTGCGTGAGCGCGTCGATGCCCGTGTCCGCGGTCAGCGTCGGGGGCATCGTGAGCGTCAGGCGCGGCTCGACCACGGCCATGTCGGGCACGAGCGAGTAGTCGACCAGCGTCTCCTTGCGCCCATTCACGGTCAGCACCGCGGCGGGCGACACCTCAGAGCCGGTGCCGGCCGTGGTGGGCACCGCCGCCAGCCGGATGGAGTGATCGATCTCGGGGAAGTGGGCGACGCGCTTGCGGGCGTCGAGGAAGGGCAGCGTCAGCTCGTCGAGCGACAGCTCGGGGCTCTCGTAGAAGAGGCGCATGACCTTCGCCGCGTCGATCACCGATCCGCCGCCGACCGCGATCAACAGGTCGGGGTGCAGCTCGTCGAGCACTTTCACGCCCGCCCGGATCTGCGCCTCGCGCGGCTCGGGCTCGATCTCCGAGAAGACGTGCACGCCGACGTCGCCGAGATGGCGGCGCACCTCCTCGGCCACCCCGCGTGCCTCCGCGTCGGGGTCGGTGACGAGCATCGCCTGGCGAGCGCGCACCTCGCGCAGGCTGTCGATCGCGCCGGGGTTGAAGTAGGTGTCCGAGGGCACCCGGAACCACTGCGGCGGCGCCTGGCGCCGGGACACCGTCTTGACGTTCAGCAGGTTGCGGTAGTTGATGTTGTCTGTGGTGACCGAGCCGCCCCAGGTGCCGCAGCCGAGCGAGAAGGTCGGCGTCATCGAGTTGTAGACGCCGCCCAGGGCCCCGACCGCGGTCGGGGCGTTGACGAGGATGCGTCCCGTCCGGATCGTTCGCGCGAAGCGATCGATCACGGCCTGGTCGGTGGCGTACACGGCCGAGGTGTGCCCGAGGCCGCCGTGCTCGGTTACCAGCTCGCAGACGCCGAGAGCGTGCTCGACCGAAGCGGAGCGCACCAGTCCCAGCACCGGCATCAGCTTCTCCTGGATGAGCGGATGGCGGGCGAGCTCGTCGGGGTCCGATGGCAGCGGGGCGAGCAGCACCTTGTCGCGCTCGCTGGCCTCGAAGCCTGCCATCTGGCCAAGGTTCACGCACGACTGGCCGAGGGCGCGGATCTCCACCCGCCCGTCGGGCCCGAACGCGAGCTCGCCGAGCCGCTCGACCTCATCCGGGTCGAGCAGCCGCGCCCCCATGCGCTCCAGCTCGGCCACGGTCTCGTCCCAGATCGGTTCGTCGATCACGCAGGTCTGCTCCGCCGGGCAGATGACCGAGGAGTCGAAGGTCTTCGAGATCAGCATGTCGACGACCGCCATGCGGATGTCGGCGCTGCGGTGGATGTACACCGGGGCGTTGCCGGCACCGACGCTGAGGCACGGCTTGCCGGCCTCGTTCGCCGCCGCCACGGCCTTCGGCCCGCCGGTCGTCCAGATGAAGTCGATCCCGTCGTGGTGGAACAGGTACTGCGAGACGTCCAGCGTCGGGTCCGGGATCACCTGGAGCGCATCGGGCGGCAGGCCGGCGCGCTGGCCGGCCTCCTGCAGGATCTCGACCGCCCGCTGTGAGCAGCGGGCGGCAGCCGCCGAAGGCCGGAAGATGATCGCGTTGCGGGTCTTGGCGGCCACGATCGACTTGAAGAGGACCGTGGACGTGGGGTTCGTGATCGGAGTCAGCGCCAGCAGCACGCCGATCGGCTCCGCGACGTACTGGATCCCGCGCTCCGGATCCTCGTCGATCACACCGACGGAGCGCTTGCCCTTCAGGTAGTCGTAGAGGAACTCGGTGGCGATGTAGTTCTTGACGACCTTGTCCTCGAACACGCCGAAGCCGGTCTCCTCCATCGCCAGCTCGGCGAGCTCGACCGCGCCGTGGAGACCGGCAACCACCATCGCCCAGACGATGCGGTCGACCGCCTCCTGGTCGAGCTCGCGGAAGGCGGACGCCGCCGCCTGGGCGCGCTCCACGTAGCCGTCGAGGCGGGTGGCGATCTCGGGCGAGACCGGTGAGTCAGCCGCGGCCGGGTTCGCCGCGGGGGCTGTGGCTGTGGACATTCGGGACCTTTCCCTCCCCTTTGGCGCATCGTACGGTCCGGGGGTGCGCGCGCCATCCGGGTGGCCTGCCCATTCCGGGGTCCGTAGTCCGCCGCGATCGCCTCGTCCCGAGCGACCTCGCGCCGAACCCTTATGTGAGATCCGTAGCCTCCCGCGATGTCGGGCCTCCCCGGGGGGCGTAGGTTGCGCTGAGGAGCGCGACATGGCCGACCACCTCACGCCACTGGATGCGGCATTCCTCGAGCTCGAGGACGGCGACGAGTCCTCGCACATGCATGTGGGCTGGACGCTCGTGTTCGACCCCCTCCCGGGGGGCGGGACGCCCGGCGCCGAGCAGCTCATCGCGCTCCTGGCGGAGCGACTGGACCTGCTTCCGCGCTTCCGGCTGCGGCTCAACTCGCCGCGCGTCGGGCGCATGTCCTGGCCGGAGTGGGTCGAGGATCCCGCTTTCGAACTGGCGAATCACGTGCGGCGCGCGAGCCTCCCGGCACCGGGCGGAGACGCCGAGCTGCTCGAGTGGCTCGGCGACTTCTACTCGCACCGGCTCGACCGGGCCCACCCGCTGTGGGAGATCACTCTCCTCGACGGGCTCGAAGATCGCCGTTGGGCGCTCGCCTGCAAGGTGCATCACTGCCTGGTGGACGGGGTCAGCGGGGCGCTGGTGACAAGCGTGATGCTCGACGCCGAGCCCGAGCCGCCGGCCGGCTCCCGCGGGCTGCTCGAAACGCTTCCGGACCCGCCGACGGGCGATCCCGGAGTGGGCGCGCCGCTGACGCTGGTCGCGCACGGAGCTCGTGCGGGCGTGGGCGTGGCGCTCCACCCGCGCCGTCTCGCAGGGATGGTCGAGCGCTCGCGCGCGCTCGTCGACTTCATCGTCCACGACGAGCTGGTGGCTGCGCCGCCCTCAAGCCTCAACCTGGACATTGGGGCGACCAGGCGAATGAGATCGCTCACCGTCCCCCTCGCCGACCTCAAGGAGGTCAAGCGCTCGCTCGGCGGCACCGTCAACGACGTCGTGCTGGCCGCGTGCGCCGGCGGGCTGCGGCGTCTCCTGCGCAGCCGCGGCGAGCCGCTGCCGGCGGCGGGTCTGCGCGCACAGGTCCCGGTCAGTGTGCGGGAGGCGGGTGACCTGCTCGCGCTCGGCAATCGCGTGAGCTCACTCTTCGTGGACTTGCCCGTGAGTGCCCGCACCCCGCTCTCGCGCTACCGGAAGACGGTGGCCGCCACCAAGGGGCTGAAGGCCGGCAGGCGCTCGTCGGGCGCCGAAGCGATGGTCGATCTCGCCGGGCTGGCGCCACCGGTGTTGCACGCGTTCGTGGCGCGACTGTCGTTTGCGCCACGCCTCTTCAACGTCACGATCACGAACGTGCCCGGCCCGCAGACGCAGCTCTACGCGTTCGGCGCTCCCGTGTGCAGCGTGGTCCCGCTCGTCCCGATCTTCGCTCGCCACTCGGTCGGCATCGCCGCGGTGAGCTACAACGGCAAGCTGACCTTCGGCTTGAACGCCGATCGCGCGACGGTGCCGGACCTCGACGAGCTGCGGTGTGGCCTCGAGGACTCGCTCTCCGAGCTTCTGGAGCTGGCGCGGCGCCCGGGCCGGCGGCCCGCGCCGCTTACGCCTGGCCGATGACCATCGCCGGCGACCGGGCGCAGGCGCTGGATATCGAGCCCATCGACCGCGCCGTCGAGGAGGCGATCCGCGTCGGCGAGCCAGGGGTGCTCCGGGTGCTCGGCTACGGCGAGCTCACCCTGGTGTTCGGCTGGCCTCGCGAGCGCCCCGAGTTCGCGGTCAAGCGGCTCCCGCCCTTCCGTGACGTCGCGCAGCTCGACCGCTATCGCGATCTGCTCGAAAGCTATATGGCGGCGCTGCGCGGTCGTGGCGTCCGCGTGCTGCCCACCGAGCTGCGCGCCACGGGGAGCGAGGGCGGATCCCCGCGCGCCTATCTGATCCAGCCGCTCGTGCCGCGTGACCGGCACCTCAACGCGCTGCTGCGGGAGGTCACGCCGGAGACCGGAGCCGCGCTGCTGGAAACGCTGGTCGAGCAGGTCGCCGCGGTCGTCGACCGTGAGCTCGGGCTGGACGCGCAGGCGTCGAACTGGGCCGTGGAGGACGGCGGGCTCGCCTGCTTCGACCTGTCCACCCCGCTCATGCGCTCGCCGGACGGACGGCACGGACTCGACCTGTCGTTGTTCCTGTCGATCTACCCCTGGGCTCTCCGCGGCGTGCTGGTGCCGGTGGCGCACCGCGTCATGGGCCAGTATCACGACGCCCGCACCGTGCTGCTCGACGTGGCCGCGAACCTCGTCAAGGAACGGCTGGACCGCTGGCTACCCGTGTTCCTCCGGTCGACCGCCGCGCGCGTCTCGCCGCCGGTCGACGAGACTGAGGTGCATCGCTACTTCGCCCGCGACAAGAAGCTCTGGCTTCTGATGCAGCGGTTGCGCCGCGCCGACCGCGCCTGGCAGCTGCGGGTGCGGCGTCGGCCGTACCCCTTCCTGCTGCCTCCGCCGTACGGTTACGGACCCCAGGAGCTACCCGAGAGCGAGGGCCGATGAACGTCGTGAACGACCATCCGACAACCAGCGCCGAGGCGTTCGCGCTGATCGCCCGCCATCTCTCGCCGCACAAGGCCGAGGCCTTCCGCGGGCTCGGGATCGACCTCGTCCAAGGGCGGCGCGAGGGCGTGCGGATCTGGGACCTCGACGGCGGCGACTACATCAACTGCCGCAGCTCTGGCGGGGTGTTCAACTTCGGGCACCACCCCGATTTCGCTGTCGAGGCACTGGCCACCGCGGTGCGCGAGCATGACATGGGCGACTGGCTGCTGCCGTCGTTGCGGCGCGCCGAGGGCGCCGCGGCGCTGGCCAGCCTGCTGCCCGAGCCGCTGCGCTATTCCTTCTTCACCGCCTCCGGCGCCGAGGCCGTTGAGGTGGCCTGCAAGCTGGCCCGCTCGGTGACCGGCAGAACCGAGTTCGTGTGCGCTGAGCACGGCTACCACGGCCATGTCGGATTCTCGCTCGCGATGGACGATCCGCAGCTGTCGGACCGCTACCGCCCGCTCACCCCCGGGATCGTACGGGTGCCCTTCGGCGAGCTCGACGGCCTCGAGCGCGCGATCGGCGACGCTACCTCGGCGGTGATCATGGAGACCATTCCGGCGACGGGCGGATACCTCGTGCCGCCGGGGGGCTACTTCCCGGAGATGCGCCGACTCTGCGACGAGCGAGGAGCTCTGCTGATCCTCGACGAGGTACAGGCCGGACTGGGTCGCACCGGCCGCCTCTGGGCCTTCGAGCACTTCGGCGTGGTGCCGGACGTGCTGATAACCGGCAAGGGCACAAGCGCCGGCGTCTATCCGATCGCCGCCTGCTGCTTCGGCGATCGCGTGGAGACCCATTTCGCCGCGGACCCCTTCTTCCATCCGTCGAGCTTCGCGGGCTCGGAGCTCGGCGCGCGCGTGATCGAAGCCGTCGTCGACCGCTACCAGGACCCAGGACTGCTCCCGCACGTCAACGAGATGGGCGCACGGCTGCGGGCGGGCCTGGCGGCGCTGGTGGAGCGCTACCCCGACCGGCTCGTGGAGGTGCGCGGCCTCGGTCTGATGCTCGCGCTGGAGACCCGCTCAGACGAGCTCGGCTTCGAGCTCACGAAGCAATGCTTCCAGCACGGCCTGCTCGCGATCTTCGCCTTCAACCGTCAGTCGGCGCTGCAGGTGATGCCGCCGCTCACGATCACGGCGGAGGAGGTCGACGAGGTGCTCGAGCGACTTGAAGCGGCCGTCGCGGCGCTGGGGGCAGTCCTGCTCTAAGTCGGGCTCGCCTTCCTCGCCGGCCGCGTTAGCGCCTGCGAGCTGTCGTGCCGCCCTGCTCCGGCTTGCGGCGCCGCTGTGCCCGCCCGCTGGGGCCAGCGCCGTGCAGGAGCAGCTCCCGCAGGCGCTCCGGGTCGAGCTTCGCAGGCTCGGTCTCGGCGATGAACCTCGACAGGACCTCGGCGAACCGGCCCGGCTCGCTGAGGTGGGGAAAGTGCCCCGCCTGCTCGAAGATCTCGAGCCTGCTCCCCGGCACCCGGCGGTGGGCGGCGTGAGCGTGCTCGACCGGGATCATCGTGTCGCGTGCTCCCCAGACGATCAACATCGGGATGCCGGCGGCGAGGTACAAGCGGTTGCTCGCGTCCACGCGCTGGCCGCTCGGGTCGATCACCCCCCGCACGGTGTGGATGAAGGCCCGGCGGGCCCCTGTATCGGCCAGCGAGGCGAAGCCGCGCCCGATCTCCTCGAGGTCCGACCCGCCGCGAATGCCGATGCGACCGATCAGGCCGGCGATCTTCGTGCCCGTGCTCGGAAGGCCCGCCGCGAACATCAGCGGCAGGACGTACTCGGCCCCGGGCAGCGCGGCTGAGCGCAACAGCAGGTTGAGGTCCTTGCCGAGGCCGCCGCTCGACACGAGCGCCAGCCGCTCCAGCATCTCCGGGAACTGGTAGGCGAACTGCATCGCCACACCCCCTCCCAGCGAGTGGCCTACGATCGTCGCGCGGTCGTGCCCGAGGGCGGCGAGCAGATCTCGGGTGCCGCTCGCGTAGGCCCCCAGCGAGTAATCGCCGCCGCTTGCCGAGTCCCCGTGCCCGAGCAGATCGGGCGCGATCACCTGGTGGTGCTCTCCCAGCAGCGGCAGTACGCGGTCCCAGATCTCCGATGTGCCGGCGATCCCGTGTATGAGGACGACCACGGGCCCCCGCTCCCCAGCCGTCCGGTAGCTGACCTTGTGGCCGTGGAGCGTCGTCTCCTTGAGCTTCGAGTTCGGCACGTCGTCTTCGCTTTCTGCGCGCCCTGGCGGTGCGCCGTCCGGCTTGGCCTGGCAGGGAGCGGCTGACTCGCGTCCGCCGCTCCCCTCGGGCCGTCTTCTACTTCCCGTTCGACCTGGTCAGCGACTGACCGGCGCTGTGCACCACCTTACGGAGGAAGTCGTACTGCGTGTGGACCAGCTTGTCGGCCATCTCCATCGCCGCGTCGACGACATCCTGCCGCCTCGACGGCTCGGCGCCACCCGGTGGCAGCGCCCGATCGACGGTGTCGACGAACTTGCGCACCGCCTCGATTGCGGCTCGCTGCCCCGACTCGACCGAGTGGAGCACGTCGTCGGACAGGTCCGTGGTGCGCCCGATCGCGCCGGCTCGCGCGGGCTTCGCCCGCTTGGCCGGGGCACGCTTGCGGGCCGCCGGTGCCGACTTTGGCTTGGGCTTGGTGGCGGGCATTGGCTCGTCCTCCTCGGGACTAGGGGTCCCGTTTCGCCAGCTTCGCGGAGCTCGGTTGATTTCCAGCCTCGGCCAGATACACCGGCATCCGACTGTCGCACGCGACCGTAGGCGAGCCCAAGGGGGGTTCCATCCGTGGTAACTCCTAGGACGGCCTGGGCAAGCTACGCACCTGGCAACAGCCAGCGACGGCTCAGGCGGCGTTGTCGGGAAGGCTCCAGCGAGCTCGCGCTCGAGCTGTCGAGCTCGGTGAAGGGTCGAGAGCCCGCTCGCGGGCGCGTAAGCCCCCCTCGCCATTCGAACGGGAGCTCCTACAGGCGACATCAGCGCCCCTCGCAGCGGTCGGCCAGCTCCGCGATCGCCCGGCCCAGATCGCCGCGCGGCTCGCGGCCGCCGAGGGCGAGCTGGGCGCCCATGCGGGCGTCCGGCAGGGCGTGGGCGGCGGGCGATGGCTCTCGGGCGCGGTTGCGGACGACGATCGGCTCGTGGCCGAGGCGCGCGAGGCAGTCGGCAGCGACGAGGCCGAGTGCGGGCTCGGTCGACGGTCCGCTGACGACGACCACCTGGTCAGCGAGCGCGGCCGGCACTCCCCCGAGCGACGAGGTCCCCGCGTCGAGTACGAGCGGGGCGACGTGGCGAGCGGTGTCCGCAAGGGCGCCGGCGTCGGCGCCGCCGATGAGACAGAGCCGGCCGACCGCGCGGGTCTCGGCGCCGGCCACATCGGCCAGCCGGCGCGCCAGCCGACTTGCGGCATGAGTGGCGAGCGGGATACCGGCGGCGCGGGCCTCGCAGTGAACCGCCGCGGCGCCGTCAGGGTCGCGGCTGGCGAGCTCGGCGGCGAGCGCCCGAGCGACAACGGTGGCCCCGCAACCTCTCGCCAAGCCGAACACGGCAACGACCGGCCGGGACGAAGCGGGAGCGGCAAGCACCGGCTCGCGCGAGGGCTCGGCCGGCTCGAGCAGCCAGGCGCCGGCCGTGGAGAGGGCGGCGGCAAGCGAGCCGCGCCGGACGGCGAGCGGCCCGCGGGCGCCGGCAACGGGGCGGCGGGCGCCGGCACCGGCGCGGCGGCCGGCGCCGCCGGGCGCGGCGAGGCGCGGCGCTCCACTCATGGCGCCTCCACCTCGGCGGTCGCGGTCACCTCGAGGCGCCTCGCGAGCGCGTCGAGGACCGACGGCGGCCGGAGGCGGAGCTCGACCTTGCCGCCGCTCACGGTCAGCCTCGCCTTGGCCTCCGACCATCCCGGCAGCGCCTCCCTCGCCGCCGCCTTCGGGTCCCGGCCGCTCGCCACCGCGAGCGCGCCCGCCTCAGCCGCCCCGCCGGCCAGGACGCTCGCGTAGCCGACCGCCAGCAGCTGCATCAACCCCAGCCCGACCACGAGCAGTAGCGGCGCCAGCGCCACCGTCTCCACCGTCGCCTGTCCGCGCTCGCGCGGGCGCAGCCTCATCGCTGCCGACCCAGCGAAGACGTCGCGGCGATGCGGACCGGAGCGCGCGATCCGTGGAGGAGCGCCGGGATGTGGGCTGAGACGCGGACGCCTCCCCCAGGCGCACGCGTGACGGTCAGGCCGCGCCGCATCGACGCCGGCACTGCCCTGCGCGCCGCGGCCTCCGGATCGTGTCCCACGAGAGAGGCGCGTGCGGCGACCCGGGCGGCGTTCGCCGTCAGCCAGGCCGCGTGGCCGGCCAGGGCGAGCTGCCAGGCGATCAGGCCCACCAGCAGCACCACGGGCACCATCGCCACCAGCTCGATCGTCGCCTGCCCGCGCTCGCGGTCGCCGTGTCTCGTCATACGCGCGGACGCTCGCGCGAGACGTGTGACGACTCAACGCGGGAGGGCTACAAGTGTGTGACGGGTCAGCTGTAGCTGCGGTACTGCAGCCACACCCAGTAGATGCCGTACGAGCAGAGCGCCAGTAGGGCGAACCACGCGATGATGCCCGCGCCGCCGACGTCGAAGAGACGGTCGGTGGCGACGATCGTGATGATCGCCAGTCCGATCGACCCGTACAGCGCCAGCCGCACGTTGGGGTCGAGCGTGTCGATGTCGAGCCGGTACTGGTGGTAGAGCCGGTAGCCGAGCAGCGCGATCGCCGCCAGGAATACGACGCTCAGCATTGCGAGCACCACGTCGAGCGCGTTGCCGCCCCCGGGCAGCACCGCGAACGCGAGCGCGATCAGTGCAACAACGCCAAGTTTCCAGGCGAATTGCATGGTGGGAAGGCTAGCCGCACTCCTACTTGATCGCCCCGGAGCTCACGAGCGCGAGCACGAGCACGCCGAGTGCAACCCGGTAGACGACGAAGATCATCATCGAGTGCGTGGTCAGGTAGCGCAGCAGCCATGCGATCGCCGCATAGCCGGTCACGAAGGCCAGCGCGGTCGCGATGATCAGGTTGCCGGTCGAGACGTGCTCGCCCTCCTCCCCGCTCAGGATCGAGCCGAGCTCGAACAGCCCTGACAGCACCACAGCCGGCACCGACAGCAGGAACGAGAAGCGGGCCGCCGTCGGCCGGTCGAGGCCGAGGAACAGTCCCGCCGTGATCGTCGCCCCCGACCGTGACACGCCCGGGACCAGCGCCAGCGCCTGGGCGAACCCCACCGCCAGCCCGTCGCGCGCCTCGATCTGCTCGATTGTCCGCGTCTTGGTCCCCATCCGCTCCGCCAGCAGCAGCACGAAGCCCAGCACGATCAGCGCGGTGCCGATCAGGTAGAGGTCGCGCGCGCCCGTCTCGATCTGGTCCTTGAACAGCACGCCGAAGATCCCGATCGGGATCGTGCCGAGCACGATGTACCAGCCGATGCGCGCGTCGAGCTCGCGGCGCGCCGAGCGGTCGCGCAGCGAACGCAGCCAGGCCAAGGCGATCCGGATCAGGTCGTGCCGGAAGTAGAGGAGGACGGCGGCCATCGTCCCCAGCTGGGTGACGGCCGTGAACGCGGCGCCCGGGTCCTCCCAACCGAGGAACGCCGGCACGATGCGCAGATGTCCGGTGCTGGAGATCGGCAGGAACTCGGTCAGCCCCTGGACGATGCCCAGCACGATTGCCTCGAGCGTCGACACCGCGGCGGCAGGTTAGTGGCCGCCCCCGGCGTCGCCGCCCGAAACGCGCCTCGCTAGCTCTCCTCGAGCACTTCCTGCGCCACCGCGAACGCCGTGTTCGCCGCAGGCACGCCGCAGTAGATCGCGCTCTGGAGCAGGACTTCCTTGATCTCGTCCTCCTCCAGGCCGTTGCGCAGCGCGGCGCGTATGTGCATTCGCAGCTCCTCGAAGCGCCCCAGCGCGATCAGCGCGGTCAGCGTCATCGCGCTCCGGGTGCGCCGGTCCAGGCCCGGTCGCGTCCAGATCTCGCCCCACGCGTAGCGCGTGATCAGGTCCTGGTAGTCGGCGGTGAACGGCGTCGTGCGCTCGATCGCGCGGTCCACGTGCTCGTCGCCGAGCACCTCGCGGCGCACCTTCATCCCGCGCTCGTGCGGCTCATCCGCCATCGCCCCTCCTCTCGTGCGCATCCAGCGCGCGGTCCACGAACGCCTCCGCCGAGCCCAGATATCCCGCCGGGTCGAGCGCGCTGTCGATCTCGTCGGGCGTGAGCGAGACGGAGTCGTCGTCGATCAGCTCGTCGCGCAGCGGGCGACCCGACGCGGATGCGCGCTCGGCTGCGGCCCAGACGACCGCCTTCGCGTCGGGCCGGCCGAGCCGCGTCGCCACCGCCTCGGTCAGCAGCAGCCCGGCGGTCAGGTCCAGGTTGGCGCGCATCCGGTCGGCGTGGACCTCGAGTCCGTCGAGCCCCTCCGCCAGCGCCGCCGCCGCGCCGCCGGTCAGCGCCAAAGCCCGCGACAGCGCCTCCCACTCCGCCTGCCACGCCCCCGCCGCCCGCTCGTGCTCCTGCGCCTGCGTCCCGATCAGCACCGACGCCGCACCCCTCACCCCGTGCGCGCAGGCGATCGCCAGCGCCGCCCCGACCGGATTGCGCTTGTGCGGCAGGGTCGAGGACCCGCCCCGCCCCCCGGCCGACGACTCCGACGCCTCCCCCACCTCGGTCTGCGCCATCAGCTTCACGTCGAGCGCGATCTTCTCGACCGCCCCGGCGGCCAGCGCGAGGGCGGCGCCGAGCTGCCCGATTCGCAAGCGGCGCGTGTGCCAGGGCAGCAGCGGCTGCTCCAACTCCAGCTCGGCGGCGACGGCGGCGGCGACCGAGAGCCCGTCGTCGGCCAACGAGGCGAGCGTTCCCGCCGCGCCGCCCAGCTCGGCTTCGAGCGGCACGTCACGCAGCAGCACGCGGGCCTCGTCCACGGAGACGAGCCATCCCGCCGCCTTGAAGCCGAAGGTCGTGGGCAGCGCCTGCTGGAGCAGAGTGCGAGCCGCCATCGGCGTGCCGCGATGCGAGCGCGCGAGCTCGGCGCAGCGGGAGGCGACCCGCGCGAGCGACCCGTCGATCAGCGGCAGCGTGCGTTTGGCGACCAGCACCGCCGCCGTGTCCATCACGTCCTGGCTCGTCGCCCCACGGTGGGCCCCGTCGGGGAGCGCCTTCACGAGCGAGGGAACGGGGTTTCCCGCGGAGGGATCCGTCAGGGCAGGCGGCGAGACGGACGCGATCTGAGCGGCGAGCTCGTCATCCCCCTGCGCCCGCGCCAGCGCCGCCTCGAAGTCGAGCATCGCCTGCACCCAGGCGCGCTCGCCGGTGGCTTCGCGCACGTCCGCCGGGACGAACAGCGCGTCAAACGGCAAAGAAGGTCGTCTCGCGGTCGCCTTGCAAGTTGATGTCGAACCGTAGCCCGCCGTCGTCCGGAACGGCCACGAGGGCCGCCCGCGCCGCGGCGTCCTCGATCGAGCGCAGCACCGGATCGGCCTCGTTGGCCGCGCTCTCGTCCGGGAAGTACACCCGCGTGACCAGCCGCTTCAGCAGCCCGCGGGCGAACACCGACACCTCGATGTGCGGCGCCTGCATCTCCCCGTTCGGCCCGGGCACGGCGCCCGGCTTCACCGTCACGAGCTCGAAGCGCCCGCCGGCGTCGGTCTGCGCGCGGCCGAAGCCGTCGAAGCCGTCCTCGAGGGGGATCTCGTCGCGCGTGTCCACCGGGTGCGCGTAGCGCCCGGCGGCGTTCGCCTGCCAGATCTCGATCATCGTGTCGTTGACCGGCACGCCCTCGCCGTCGCTCACCGTTCCGAACAGACGCACGGCGCCTGGATGATCGGCCGGCACCAGGTCCGGACCGATGAACCCGTCGTCGACCCCGATCGCGAAGTAGGGGCCGACGGTCTGCGAGGGGGTCGGCATCAACCGCACGTCAGTCCTCCATCGGCGTGGCGTCGCGGCCGCGCAGGACGATGTCGAAGCGATAGGCGAGCGCCCACTCCTCGATCGTGTTGTCGAGGTCGAAGGCGGAGATCATGCGGTCGCGGTGCTTGGGGTCGCGCACCGAGTGGAAGATCGGGTCCTGGAAGAACAGCGGGTCGCCCGGGAAGTACATCTGCGTGACCAGGCGCGTGGCGAACGCCGGCCCGAACACGGAGAAGTGCACGTGCTCGGCGCGCCAGGCGTTCGGGTGGTTCGGCCACGGATACGCGCCCGGCTTGACCGTGATGAAGCGGTAGCGGCCCTCGTCGTCTGTCAGACAGCGGCCGGCGCCCGTGAAGTTGGGGTCGAGCGGCGCGGGGTGGCCGTCGACCACGTGCCGGTAGCGGCCGGCCGCGTTGGCCTGCCAGATCTCGACGAGCGTCCCGCGCACCGGGCGCCCGTCGCCGTCCAGCACCTGGCCGTGCAGGATGATCCGCTCGCCGAGCGGCTCGCCCTCGTGCTGCCGGGTCAGGTCGTGGTCGAGCTCGCCGATGCGGTCGTGCCCATAGACCGGGCCCGTGACCTCGGAGAGCGTGTGCGGAAGGAGCAGCAGCGGCTTCTTGGGTGCGCGTGTGCGGGTGGCCACGTAGTCCGCGTACAGGTAGGGCGGATCGACCTCCGCGTCGTCGCGCCGATAGCCGACGATCTCCACTCCCCGTGTCACCCGTTGGGCCATTCGCGTTTCCTTTCCTCAGCTGCGGACCATCCGCAGCACGTCCCGGAGATACAGGAGGTGGTCCTTCATCGCCCGTTCGGCGCGCGGCGCGTCGCCCTTCTCGATCGCGGCCAGCAGCGCCTCGTGCTGCTCGACGATCGCCGACTGCACGATCGCCCCGTGCAGCGCGGTGTTGACGGACGGCTGCACGACCTCGAAGACCCACCCCGTCAGCGCCTGGAGCATTCGGTTGCCGCCCGCCGCGGCGATCGCCTCGTGGATCTGGCTGTCGAAGTGAGCCAGCTCGTCCAGGTCGGACGCTGCCGAGGCCGCCTCGACGGCGTCGCGCAGGCGGCGGACATCGTCCGCATCGGCATGGTAGGCGGCCAGCCCGGCCAGCGGCACCTCCAGCAGCAGGCGGGCGTCGAGCAGCTCCTCGAGCGTGACCGAGCCCGTCTCGAGCATCATCGCGATCGCGTCGCTGAGGCTGCGGCCCATCCCCTCGTCCGCGGTGTGCGCGACGAAGATGCCGCCGCCCGGGCCCTTGCTCGCCCGGATCAGGTTGCCGCTCGCGAGCAGCTTGAGCGCCTCGCGCAGGGTCGGCCGGCTGACGCCGAAGTCGGAGGCGAGGTCCTCCTCGCGGCCGAGGAAGTCGCCCGGCCCGAGCCCCTCCTCCTGGATGTAGTGCTGGATCTGGATGGCGACCTGCTCGCTGGCGCCGCGAATCAGCCGCGTTCGGGGCCGTGGCGAGCGAACTCGCGTGCGCTCGTTTGTCACTGGCCCGACCACTTCGCCGAGCGCTCGTCCACCACCCGGCGCGCCTTTGAGTCGTGGCGCGGCAGCACCCCGGGCGTCACCGGCACGACGCGCACGCGCAGGCCGAGCTGCTTGCGCATCACGTCCTGGAGCTCGCGCGCCGCCTTGCCGTCGGCCAGCTCGACCTCCAACTTGATCTCGTCCATGCCGCTCGGCTCGGAGTAGAAGGTGATGCGGAACTCGCCCGAGCCGCTGGCGTGACGCACCGCCTCCTCGATCGCCGACGGGTAGACGTTCATGCCGCGGATCACGACCATGTCGTCGGCCCGGCCGACGATCCCGCCCGGCAGCCAGCGGCCCTCGTGGCCGGCCGGGCAGCGCTCGGCGGTGTTCACGACGACGTCCCCGGTGCGATAGCGCAGCACCGGGAAGCCGGTCCGGCGCAGCGGCGTGAGCAGCAGCTCGCCGCGCTCGCCGAGCGGGGTCGGGTGCAGCTGCTCGTCGACGATCTCGCAGATGAACTCGCTCTCGTCCACGTGCAGGCCGTGGCCGTCGGGGCAGGGGTAGCCGAAGGGGCCCGCCTCGGTCAGCCCGGCGTGGTCGATGCAGCGCGCTCCGAAGCCCTCCTCGATGCGCGCCCGCACGGCCGGCAGCGAGGCTCCCGGCTCGCCGGTGCAGAGCACGTGCGCGACCGAGTCGAGCGCCGACTCCAGCCGCTGCTCCACGGCGACCTCGAGCAGCCGCAGCGCGTAGGTCGGCGTGCACCAGATCGCAGTGGCGCCGAGCTCGTCGATCGTCTGGAGGCGCTGGGTCGAGCCCATGCCGCCGAGTGCGATCGCCATCGCACCGACCTCCTCGAGCCCGGCCTTGGCCGCCCAGAACTGCACGTGCGGGCCGAACGAGTAGGTCAGCGCGACCCGGTCGTCGGCCCCCACGCCGGCGACCGTCAGCGTGTGCGCGAAGCGCTCGCGCCACCAGGCCCAGTCCTCGCTCGTGTCGAGCACCCGCAGCGGCGGCCCGGTCGTGCCGCTGGTCTGATGCAGCTGGGTGTAGCGGTCGAGCGGGTAGGTCAGGTTGGTGCCGAACGGCGGGTGGCGCTCCTGGTCGTGAACCAGCTCGAGCTTGGTGAGCGGCGGGATCTCGCCGAGAGCGGGATCGTCGCCGAGGTCGAGCGCCTCTAGACGCTGGCTCCAGAACGGGTTCCGCTCCCGGACCAGCTGCACGAGCTCGCGCAGGCGGTCGGAAGCCATCGGGTTGCCTCCGTTGATGTTGGACCCGGCGATGGCCACCGTGACAACCGTATCACTCAAATATCAGACAATTTGAATTTATTCGGGAAGGTCGAGCCCGACGTAGTTCTCGGCCAGCGAGGTGGAGGCCGCGCGCGAGCCGCACACGTAGTCGAGCTGCGCGACTTGGAGCTTCGCCTGGAAGCCGTCGACGTCGTCGGGCATCCGGTGCAGCATCGAGGTCATCCACCACGAGAAGTGCTGCGTGTGCCAGACGCGCCGCAGGCAGGTGTCCGAGTAGGCGGCCAAGAGGCTGTCGTCGCCGGTCGAGAACCAGCGCTCGAGCGCGTCGGCCAGCACCTTCACGTCGGCGACGGCCAGGTTCAGCCCCTTCGCGCCGGTCGGCGGGACGATGTGCACCGCGTCGCCGGCGAGGTAGAGGCGGCCGTGCTGCATCGGCTCGGTCACGAAGCTGCGCATCGGGGTGATGCCGCGCTCGAAGATCGGTCCCTCGTTGAGGCGGAAGTCGCCGCTCGCGAGCCGCAGCTGGAGCTCCTCCCAGATGCGCTCGTCGGGCCAGGCCTCGAGCTCGTCGGTCGGCTCGCACTGGAGGTAGAGCCGCGTGACCGTCGGCGATCGCATGCTCTGCAGCGCGAAGCCGCGCTCGTGATGGGCGTAGATCAGCTCGTCGCTGGACGGCGCCGCCTCGGCGAGGATGCCGAGCCAGGCGAACGGCCACTCGCGCTCGTGGAAGGTCAGCACGCCCGCCGGAACCGCCCCGCGGCAGACACCGTGGAAGCCGTCGCAGCCGGCGATCACGTCGCAGCGCAGCAGGTGCTCCTCGCCCTCGTGGCGGAAGCGCAGCGCGGGCGCGTCGGTCTCGATGCCCTCGGGGCGCACGTCGTCGACCTCAAACAGGAGCGGCCCGCCGAAATCGAGCCGCGCGGCGATCAGGTCCTTGACGACCTCCTGCTGGCCGTAGACCGTGATCGCGCGCCCGGTCAGGTCCGCGAAGTCGATCCGGTGGCCGCGCTCGGCGAAGCGCAGCTCCACGCCGTGGTGCACGAGCCCCTGGCGCTCCATGCGCTCGCCCACGCCGATCCGCTTGAGCAGGTCGACCGTCCCATGCTCGAGCACGCCGGCGCGCACGCGCTGCTCGACGTACTCGCGGCTGCGGTCCTCCAGCACGACGGCCTCGATCCCGCGCAGGTGCAGGAGGTGGCCGAGGACGAGCCCGGCCGGGCCCGCGCCGACGATCCCCACCTGGGTCCGCTCATTCATGTCAGCATTTCTTACTCTTTCCGCGATCGCAAAGCCAGCACCCGCCAGCTCGGACCAGCTCGCGTCGCGGGGACGGCGCGCCCTCGCGACCGGCGTAACGCTCGTGGCCACCGGGGCGCTACCCGGCTTTCTCGCCGCGGCGCTCGCGCCGAACATCCGCGACGACTTCCCCTTCTCGAGCTCGTCGCTGGGCGTCGCGACCGCGCTCTACTACCTGGTCAGCATGGTCCTCTCGACGCCGATGGGCCGGCTGGTCGAGCGGATCGGGGCGGTCGCCGGCGTACGCGGCTCCGCCGGCCTGACCGCGCTCGCCTGCCTGCTCGTGGCGGCCTTCGCGAGCGACGCGGCGTCGTTGATCGTGCTGCTCTCCTTCGCCGGGATCGGCAACGCGCTGGCCAGCCCGGCGGTGAGCGCCTCGCTCAAGCACGAGATCGCACCGGCTCGGCGCGGGCTGGCGTTCGGGTCGCAGCAGGCCGGCGCGTCGATCGGCGCGCTGCTGGCGGGCCTCGCGCTGCCGGCGGTCGCGATCCCGTTCGGCTGGCAGTGGGCATACGTCGGCGTGGCGGCGCTGGCGCTGGCGGCAGCCGCGGCGTCGCCCGCGGGCATCCCGCGCCCACATCCGGCCGAGCGCGGCCGGCCGCCGCGCGGGCTCAACGTCGTGCACGCGATCGGGCTCACCGCGTTCCTGGCGAGCGCGGCGAGCGTCGGCTTCATCGCGTTCCTGGTCAGCTACTCGGTCGACCGCGGCATCTCCGACAGCGAGGCCGGCATCCTGCTGGCCGTGGTGAGCGGCTGCGCGGCGGCTTCCCGGATCGCGCTGGGGGTGCTGGCCGACCGCGGCAGCCAGGACGCGTTGCGACCCGTCCCGGCGATGTTCCTGGTCAGCGCGGCCGGCTACCTGCTGCTGATCGTCGGCGAGCCGATCGTGATCGTGATCGCCGCGCTCGCGGTCGGCAGCTTCGGCTGGGCGTGGCCGGGGGCGCTCAACCTGGCCGTCGTTCAGTACAGCCCGGACGCGCCGGCCTGGGCTGTCGGGGTGATGCTGGGCGGGCTGTTCGCCGGCGCGGTGGCGGGACCGCTCGCCATCGGCCTGCTCGCGCACGCCGACCACTTCGCGCTCGCCTGGATCATGTGCTCGGTGTTCGCGCTGCTCGCGGCGGCGACGGTGGTGGCCGTTCGCCGGGCTGGGTATCGTTCCTGACCCATGCGGATCGCCTTGGTCGTCCTCCCCACCTGGCTGCTGCTCGCGGCGCCCGCCTTCGCCGGCGACAACGGCGAGGGCCTGGTCGGCGAGACCGACGACCGCATCATCACCTTCTTCTGCCTCGGCCTGGTCGTGGCCTTCACGCTGCTGGTCACGCTGCTGACCGCGTGGCAGTCGTCGCTGGAGCGGCGCAAGGAAGAGCGCAAGGCGAGCGAGCTGCGCAAGCGCGTCGGCTGGTAGCTCCCAGAAAGGCCGCAGCCCCGTCGGGGCGGGGCTGCGAGCGCGAGGAGGGATCTGCACTGACAATGCTGGCGCCCCACGAGGGCTCCGGTGTGAACAGTCTGAGAAACCTCTGGCAAGCTTCCCCGCCATGCCCGACGACGTCAGATACGAGCGCAGCGGCGCCGCCGCGGTCCTCACGATCGACCGCCAGGAGCGCCGCAACGCCATCGACGGGCCGACCGCGGAGCTGCTGACCGAGGGCTACCGGCGTTTCGTCGCCGACGACGAGGCGCGCGTGCTGGTCATCACCGGCGCCGGCGAGCTGGCCTTCTGCGCCGGGGCCGACCTGAAGGCGATCGAGAGCTTCGCCCCGCGGCTCGGGCTCGAGGACGGGCCGCTGGGCTTCACGCGCCTGATCTCGCCCAAGCCGACGATCGCCGCGATCTCGGGCTGGTGCCTCGCCGGCGGGCTCGAGCTCGCGCTCTGGTGCGACCTGCGCATCGCCACCGAGGACGCCAAGCTCGGCTTCACCGAGCGCCGCTTCGGCGTCCCGTTGATCGACGGCGGCACGCAGCGCCTGCCGCGCATCGTCGGGCTCGGCCGCGCACTCGACATGATCCTCACCGGCCGGATCGTCGAGGCCGAGGAGGCCGAGCGGATCGGGCTGGTCACGTCCGTCGTGCCGGCCGGGCAGCACCTGGCGCGTGCGGTCGAGATCGCGGAGGCCCTCGCCCGCTTCCCGCAGGACACGATGCTCGCCGACCGCGCCGCCGCGCTCGAGGGCATCGGGCTCACGTTCGAGGAGGGCATGCGGCTCGAGGCGCGCTCCGCCCTCCCCACGCGCGAGACCGCCTGGGCGGGTGCGTCGCGGTTCGCCGCCGGCGAGGGCCGCGGCGGCGCCGGCGCCGGGGTCTGATGGCGCCCGCGATCGAGGTCTCCGAGCTGCGCAAGTCGTACGGCTCGCTCGAGGCCGTGCGCGGGGTCTCGTTCGAGGTCCAGCCGGGCGAGATCTTCGGGCTGCTCGGGCCCAACGGCGCGGGCAAGACGACCACAGTCGAGATCCTCGAGGGCTACCGCGACCGCTCCGGCGGCGACGTGCGGGTGCTCGGCAAGGACCCGGAGGTGCGCGACCGCCACCTCCAGGAGCGGGTGGGCATCGTGCTCCAGTCGAGCGGCTTCTACCCGCGCGTGACCGTGCGCGAGGCGGTGACCCATTTCGCCAAGGCCTATCCCGCGCCGCGCGACCCCGAGGAGACGATTTCGCTGGTCGGCCTCGACGAGAAGGCCGACGCGCGCACGAAGGACCTGTCCGGCGGCCAGCGGCGGCGCCTGGACCTCGCACTCGCGCTGATCGGCGACCCCGACCTGATCTTCCTGGACGAGCCGACCACGGGGTTCGACCCGGCCGCGCGCCGGACCGCCTGGGGGGTCGTGCGCAAGCTCAAGGAGCTCGGCAAGACGATGCTGCTCACGACCCACTACCTCGACGAGGCCCAGGAGCTGGCCGACCGGGTCGCGATCGTGAAGGACGGCCGGATCGTCGCCGAGGGCCCGCCCGACAGCCTCGGGCCGGGCAGCTCGCGCTACCGGATCTCATACGTGTCCGAGGGGCGGCGCGTGGAGCACCAGACCGACGACCCGACCGAGCTGCTGCACCGGCTCACCCGCGACGCGCTGGCCCGCGACGAGCGACTCGAGGGGCTCGAGGTGACCCGCCCGACGCTGGAGGAGATCTACCTCGAGCTGACCCGGGAGGCCGACACGGCGTGAGCCCGATCGCCCTCGCCTGGCAGCAATTCCGCTTCGAGCGCAAGCTGTTCTGGCGCAACCCGAGCGCGGCCTTCTTCAACTTCCTGCTGCCGCTGCTGCTGCTCTTCCTGACGGCGAGCGCGTTCTCGGCCGACGAGGACGAGCTGGAGGTGCTGATCCCCGGCATCGCCGGAATGGGCGTGCTCGCCACCACCTTCACCGCGCTGGCCTTCAACATCACGATCCTGCGCGACGACGGCGTGCTCAAGCGCTGGCGCGGCACACCGATGCCCGCGGGGTCGTACCTGGCCGGCCTGCTCGCCTCGGCGGCGGTCAACGCGTTCGCGCAGGTGGTGCTCGTGGTGACGATCGGCAACCTCGTCTACGGGGTCGAGTGGCCCCAGGACCCGCTCATGCTCGTGCTGTTCACGGCGCTCGGGGTGGTCTGCTTCGCGGCGCTCGGGGTCGCCTTCTCGCACGCGATCCCGAACGAGGACGCCGCGCCCGCCTACACGAACGCGGTGTTCCTGCCGACGATCTTCATCTCCGGTGTCTTCTACTCGTCCGACGACCTGCCCGACGTGCTCAAGGCGATCGCCGAGGCGCTGCCGCTGAAGCACCTGATCGACGGGCTGTCCGAGGCGATCGTGGGCGGCGGCGGGGACGCGGGGACGGCCGCGCTCGTCGTGGGCGGCTGGACGGTGGCGGGGCTGTTCCTGGCCGTCCGCTACTTCAGGTGGGAGTAGCGCCTAGAGCCTGAGCGCGTGGCCGTTGCGGCGCAGCCAGCGCTCGTGCTCGCGCCAGTCGGGCACCCGCTCGCTGAGCAGGATCCAGAAGCGCTGCGAGTGGTCGAGCACGTCGAGGTGGACCACCTCGTGCTCGACGACGTAGTCGAGCACCAGCGGCGGCGCCAGCATCAGACGCCAGTTGAAGCTCATCGCCCCGGTGGAGGAGCACGACGCCCAGCGCGTGCGCTGACCGCGGATCTGGAGCTTCGTGTAGGACGAGCCCCAGCGGCCGCAGGCGGCGTCGAGGCGGGGCGCCACCTCGGCCCGGGCCTGGCGGCGGTACCAGCGCTCGAGCGCGTCCCGCACGGTCGTGCCGCGCGGCAGAGCGACCTGCAGGCGATCGCCGCGCCGGGCCACGTGCTCGCGCACGCGCCTGCGCTCGACCCGGACGTCGAGGCCGAGCCGCTCGCCCAGGTAGGGCACCTCGCCGCCGTCGGTTAGCCGGGCCGGCGGCAGCTCGGCCTCGGTCTCGCGCATCCGCTCCAGCGTGCGCTCGATCCAGGCGCGCTTCTCCTCGACGAACGGCTCCACGTCCCGGAGCGGAAAGCGCTGCGGTACGACGACCTCGATCCCGTCGCCGTCCACCAGGATGCGCGCGCGCCGCGCCCGCTCGGAGCGCCTGATGCGGTACGGAATCGCCGTCACCTTCAGCCAGCCTAAGCGCCGGTCCTGACGGCATCCAGCCCTCAGACGATGATTGGCACCGAGCCACCGTCGACCGACCAGGCCGCGCCGGTCACGTTCGCGGCGAGCTGCGAGCACAGGAAGACGATCACCGCGGCGGCCTCGTCGTCGGTGCCCATGCGGCCGCGCGGCAGGCCTGCGGCCGTGTCGGCGAGCACCTGCTCCGCCGACTTGCCGCCGCGCCCGGCGAGCTGCTCGGCAAGGCCGCCCGGAGCGGTCCACGAGTCGCCCGCGATCGGGCCCGGCGCCACCGCGTTGACCGTCACGCCCTGACCGCTCCAGGTGTCCGCGAACAGTCGGCTGAGCGACAGCTCGGCCGCCTTGGTCACCGAGTAGGAGCCGTCCAGGCGGCGCGAGGGCCGCTTGCCGGACGAGGACGCGACGTTGACGATCCGCCCGCCACCGGCCTCGGCCATCAGCGGCGCCAGCGCGCGCATCACCCGCATCGGGCCCATCACGTGCAGCTCCCACTGCTCCTTCCAGTCCGCGTCGGTCAGCTCGTCGAGCGTCCGCGTCATGGTCGTGCCGGCTGCGTTGACCAGCGCCCAGGGCGTGGCCGGGCAGGCCGCCAGCAGGCGGTCGGGTGCGTCGGAGGCGGTGACGTCGAGCTCGAGATCGGCGCCCCGGCGGGCCACACCGAGCACCTCGGCGCCCTCTTGCTTCAGCATGCGGGCGGTCGCCGCGCCGATGCCACGCGTCGCGCCGGTGACAACGCACAGCCTGCCGTCGAGACCGAGGTTCACGCGCATGAAGTCAAACACCGTCTACCGGACGTTCCAAACCGCGGAGCGCCGCGAGCTGATCCGCATCACCGAGGACGTGCAGGACGCGGTCGACGAGGCCGGCATCCAGGAGGGCCTGGCGCTGGTCGCCGCCATGCACATCACCGCGGCGGTCTGGATCAACGACGACGAGTCCGGACTGCACGAGGACGTGCTCGAATGGCTCGACAAGATCGCGCCGCCGAGCTGGAAGCCGCCCGTCAACGAGGTCGCGAAGGAGCTGCTGCCCGACCCGGGCGACTACCGCCACCACCGCGGCGGCGAGGACAACGGCGACGCCCACCTCAAGAACCTGCTCGTCCATCACCAGGTGATCGTGCCGGTCACCGGCGGCCGCCTCGACCTGGGCCCGTGGCAGCAGGTCTTCTACTGCGAGTTCGACGGCCGGCGGCCGAAGCGGATGGTGATCAAGGTGCTTGGGGAATGAGTGCCCTTGCGGCGTCTGCCCGCGCTCTGACGGCATCGCTCGCCATCCAGGCGGCGAGAACGCGGGCCTGCGGCCCGCTCAGTTCACCTGGTTCGGCATCGGCTCGCCGCGCAGCGCGGCCAGCATGTTGTCGACGGCCATGTCGGCCATCCGCTCGCGGGTGGCGTGCGTGGCCGAGCCCAGGTGGGGCAGCACGAGCAGGTTGGGCGCGTCGAGCAGCGGGTGGTCGGCCGGGAGCGGCTCGGGGTCGGTGACGTCGAGCGCCGCGCCGGCGATCTCGCCGGCGTGCAGCGCCGCCGCCAGCGCCTCCGTGTCGACGACCGGCCCGCGGGCGGTGTTGACCAGGTAGGCGGTCGGCCTCATCCGGCGCAGCGCGCCGGCGTCGATCAGCCCTCGCGTCTCGGGCGTCAGCGGCGTGTGCACCGAGACGAAGTCGGAGCGCTCCAGCAGCTCCTCGAACCGGACCCCGCCGCTGCGGCTCGTGTGCAGCACCGTGCACCCGAAGCCCTCCAGCCGCCGCGCCACGGCCTGCCCGATGCGGCCGAATCCCACGATCCCCACGGTCGACCCGTACAGGTCGCGGCCGAGCAGCTGGTCGGGCTCCCAGGTCAGCCAGTCGCCCCGCCGCACGTACGCGTCGCCGTCCAGCAGGCGCCGCGCGATGCCGAGCATCAGCGCCACGGCGAGGTCGGCGGTCGTGTCGGTCAGCACGCCGGGGGTGTTGCCCACCGGAAGCCCGCGCTCGGTGGCGGCCTCGACGTCGATGTTGTCCACGCCGACCGCGTAGTTCGAGATCGCGCGCAGGTTGGGGGCGGCGTCCATCAGCTCCGCGTCGACCCGGTCGGTCAGCATCGGCAGCAGCCCGTCGGCGTCACGCACGCCCTCGAGCAGCGCTTCACGGGGCGGCGGGCGGCGGTCCGGCCAAACGTGGACCTCGTGCTCTGCAACGAGCCGGTCGAGCGCGCCGCCGGGCAGCGCCCGGGTGACGAACACCTTCATGGAGGCGGCAGCATGCCACGCGCGCGGCCGCTCGGCCTGGCACCATCCCCCGGCGTGCGCCGATCGATCGCCCTGCTGGCGGCCGCCATCGTGCCGCTCACGGCCGCGCCCGCCCGCGCCCAGAGCGGCGGTACGCCGGTGCCCGGACCGGGCGACCCGTGCCCGGCGGCCTACCCCGGCGACGACGCCGCGCGCAAGCCGCTTGCGCACTGGATGGCGCGCGCCGCCGCCCTGCGCGACGTCCCGCAGGAGCTCCCGGTGATGGCCGCCCTCGCGGAGTCGGGCATGCGCAACCTCGACAAGAAGGGCAACCCGTTCGCCGGGTTCTTCTCGATGCACCGGTCGCTCAGCAAGGGCGACTACCGCGGCTTTCCGCGCAAGCCCGAGCTCCAGCTGCTCTGGTTCCTCGACACGGCCGTGCTGGTGCGGCAGCGCGAAATCGCCGAGGGCGAGGAGGACTACGGCACGAGCGCGGACGGCTACGGAATCTGGATCGCCGACGTCGAGCGTCCGGCACCGCACAACCGCGACGGCTACCAGCCCTACTTCGACGACGCGGACGCGCTGCTGACCGAGTCGTGCCGGCCCGAGGGCCACACGACCGACAGCTCTCCGCCCGCGCTGCGGATCAGCGTGCGCGGGCGCCAGCGCGACAGCATCTCGGTGACCGCCCGCTGTCCGCGCGAGGCCTGCCTGGTCGGCGCGCGCGCCGAGCCCACGCGGCGCGTGCGGGCCGCGCCCGCGATGACCTCGGAGGGCGAGGCCGTTGAGCTGGTCCTCCCCGCGCGCACGCGTCGCTCGGCCAAGCTCGTGGTCACGGTGACGGCGGTCGACGAATCCGGCAACGCGACCCGGAAGCGGAAGCGCGTGACCTTGCTCAGGTAGCGTCTGCGCATGCCGCCCGACGTCCTGATTCACGGAGATACCCACCGCTCGGCCCCGCTCCGGCACGAGCTGCCGCTGGGGATCATCGACCCGTTCTCATACTTCGAGATGAACGGTCGCCGTGTGGCGGTGATCTCGTCGCTGGAGGCCGGCCGGGTCGAGGAGGCCGCCCCGGGCGTCGAGGTGATCGACCCCTACGAGCTCGGGCTCGACGAGCTGATCGGGCGCGGGATGCGCTGGGACGAGCTCGAGTCCGAGCTGTGCGCGCGAGCCGCGCAGCGGCTCGGGGTGAGCCGCGTCGTGGTGCCGCCGGAGCTGCCGGTGGCGGTGGCGGACCGCCTGCGCGCCGACGGCATCGAGGTGGTGCCCGATGCGAAGGAGTTCATCCGGCGGCGCCGCTCGAAGACCGCGGCCGAGGTGGCCGGCGTCAGGCGCGCACAGGCGGCCGCCGACGCGGGCATGGCCGCAGCGGCCGAGCTCCTGCGCGGCGGCGGCGAGCCGACCGCCGAGGCCGTGCGGGCACGCATCCGCGAGGTCTGCGCCGAGCACGGCGCCCCCGCGAGCGAGGACATCATCGTGGCGCCCGGCGCCGCCGGGGCGAGCGGGCACGAGACCGGCACCGGGCCGCTGCCGCCGGGTGAGCCGGTGATCATCGATATGTGGCCGTGCGACGAGGCGTCGGGCTGCTTCAGCGACATGACACGGACGTTCGTCGTTGGCGAGCCCGCGGCCGACGTGGTCGCCTGGCACGGGCTCTGCGAGCGGGCCCTCGAGGCCGTGTACGGCCTGCTGCGCCCGGGCGTGACCGGGCAGGAGCTGTTCGCCGCCGCCTGCGACGTGTTCGAGGCGGCCGGCGAGCTGACCCAGCGCACGAAGCCCGACGGCGAGCCGCTGCGCGACGGGTTCTTCCACTCGCTCGGGCACGGGGTCGGGCTGGAGGTGCACGAGGAGCCGTCGCTGGGCCGCACGGGAACGGACCCGCTCGTGGCCGGCGACGTGGTGGCGATCGAGCCGGGCTGCTACCGGCACGGGTACGGCGGGGTGCGGCTGGAGGACCTGGCGCTCGTGACCGAGGACGGCTACGAGCGGCTGACCGAGTTCCCCTACGCGCTCGCGCCGTGATCGAGCTGGTGGCGCATCCGGTCGCGTAGCTCGGCGAAGCGGATCGTCTCGTAGGCGATCAGGGCGGCCAGCAGGACGGCGACCAGCGCGATCGTCACGATCGCGTCGACCTCGATGGCGACCGGGATCAGCGCGACCAGCACGACAGCGGTCAGCGTGCGGGCGCTGCTGAAGCGGTGCACGTTGCGCCAGCGGAACGCGACGTGCGCAAGCAGGTAGATCGCGGCGCCGCCGAGCGTGGCGACAGCGGGAACGGTCTTGAGCGGCTCGTCCACGTGCTCGAGCGTCTTCTTCATCCCGAGGGCCAACAGCACGATCCCGGCGACCATCGGAAAGTGGAGGTAGGAGAACGAGTCGCGCGCGATCTCGTTCTGCTCGCGACCGACCTCGGCGTTGGCGAGCCGGCGCTCGGCGACGAGCGCGACGATGTCGAAGTAGAGCCACCAGAGCGCCCCGGCGACCGCGATGCCGAGCACGGCGGCGGCGACGACGCCGGCGTCCACGTCGTGGCCCGCCCCCACGCCGATCGCGACGATCGACTCGCCGAGCGCGATGATGATGATCAGGCCGTGGCGCTCGGCGAAGTGGCTGGGCCGCAGCTTCCAGCCCTCTGAGCGGAACAGGTAGGGCTCGAGCATGTCGAGCGCGAGCGCCACCGCCCAGATCACGATCTGCGTGCGGTCGTCCTCGAACAGCGCGCCGACGATCAGCAGCCCGCAGCCGAGGGCGGTGCCGACTGCGAGGCCGTTGGTGGAGGCGCGCAGGGCGGGATCGTCCCGGCTCGCGAGCAGCATCAGGGCGATCTGGCCGAAGCGGACGAAGGTGTACGCGACGGCGAACAGCATCGCCGAGTCGCCGAACGCGTCCGGGACGCAGAGGGCGACCACGAGCAGCGCCGCCATCGCGGCGAAGATCGCGAAGCGGACGGCGCCCTCCTCGGGATTGACGACGCTGGTCAGCCACGCGTAGCCGACCCACGACCACCACATCAGGGCGAGCACGAGCAGGCCCCTGGCGAGCTCGCCCCAGGTCGCGTGCACCGCCATCAGCGCCGTGCACTGGGTCAGGGCGAGCACGAAGACGAGGTCGAAGAACAGCTCGAGCGGGGTGACCCGTTCCTCGGAGCGCGGCACGGCGGTCAGTCGCGGCGTGCGCGAGGCCGTGCTCATCGCCGTGATCTTCGCAGGTGGGCGATGGGTACCTTGAGGGCATGGCCCGCGACACCGGACTCCCCGAGACGGACGCGCAGTTCGACTTCGGGCGCGCGCGCCGGCGGAGGGCCATGTCGCGGCTGGCGGCGTCGCTGCGGCGCGAGCCGAGCGACGTGAACGTGATCCTCCCGTTCGACGAGGTCGTGGAGGCGCTCGGGCGGCGCGGCGAGCGGCGGGTGGGGCTGCAGACGATCCCGCTGGACTCGATCGTCGGGACCGTCGACCGCAGCCGCGAGTTCGACCGGGCGTTCCGGCCGACCTCATCGCGCGTGCGGCCGCGGTGGGAGCGAATCGCGATGGCGCAGCGCAAGGGCCAGGCGATGCCGCCGATCGACGTGTACCGGATCGGCGAGCTGCACTTCGTCAAGGACGGGCATCACCGCGTGTCGGTGGCGCGCGAGCTGGGCTACGACGCGATCGAGGCGTACGTGACCGAGGTGATCACGGAGCTCGGGGCCGAGCGGGAGATCCGGATCGCCGACCTCGCGCTGAAGAGCCACCAGCGACTGTTCTTCGAACGGGTGCCGCTGTCGCCGGAGGCGCGGTCGCAGATCAAGCTGTCGGACGAGTGGCGCTACGCGGCGCTGGCTGAGGCCGTGGAGGCGTGGGGCTTCCGGGCGTGCCAGGTGCGCGACCAGCTGATGAGCAGAGCTGAGGTCGCCTCGGCCTGGTTCCACGAGGAGTACCTCCCGGTGGTCGAGATGCTGCGCGAGGCCGAGCTGATCCGTCGCGGCACCGAGACCGAGACCTACATGCGCGTCGCCCACCTGCGCTACCTGCTCCTGCGCACCCACTCCTGGGACGACGAGGTGATCGAATCCGTGCGCCGCGAGCTGGAGACGCCGTCGTGGGAGGAGGACACGATGGTGAGGAGGCTTCGCAAGGAGCTCAAATGAGTCAGCCCCGCCGGTGGGGGCGCTGGTCTGGCTAGTCCACCTTCGGTCGGCGAATCACCAGCAGGCCGACGAGGCGCGAGACGACCATCGCGATGTACGCGACGCCCGCGAGCTGCTCGAGCATGACCAGGCTGCGGCCGAACGGCTTGATCGGGACGACGTCGCTGAGGCCGGTGCTTGAGAGGGTGGTGAAGCTGAGGAAGAGCAGCTCCATCCAGCTGCGGTCGCCGTTTGGGTCGACCGCCGCGGTGAAGCTGTGGGGCTCGATCGCCTGGTACACGGTGAAGGAGTAGGCGAAGGCCCAGGCGACGAGCGTGAAGGTGGCTCCCACGGCGAACAGCTCGTCGCGGGTGATCTCGTGGTCGGCGAGCATGTAGGCGATCAGCGCGCCGGCCGCGTAGAAGTACAGGACGGCTTCGAACGCGGAGGAGTACGGCAGCAGAGCGTCGTCGCCGGTGACCGCCTGGATCAGGAGCAGCACGGTGGCCGGGATGCCGAGCGTGATGCCGACCCAGGTCAGCCCGGGCGTGCTGCGCACGGCCAGCACGACGAGGCCGAGGATCGCGATGCCGAAGATGCTGAACAGCGAGCGGCCGACGCCGCCCTCCTCGATGAACGGATAGATCAGGACACCCGCGAGCTGGGCGGCAAGGAGCACCGCGGACGGTTCGCGACGAGCGAACTTCAGCACGCGCTGAAGCTAGATGGACGGACGGACGGGTTAGGGGTGGCGAGCCCCGGGGTAGGTCCGCCGACGGCGGCCCGGGAGATCCTCGAAGCCGCCGTTTCCGGCCGTTCGCCCACAAAGGCGGTCGGCCATCATCACTACCTAAGGAGGGACGGTGAGACGATCTCTCATCGGTGCCGTAGCGGCCCTGGCAGCCGCGCTTCTGGTGGCCCCGGCGGCGTCGGCAATCGACGACGTCAACACCAAGAAGCTGCGTAAGGGCGTTACGGCGGCGGGCGTGCTCGACCACATGCGCGCCCTACAGCGGATCGCGAACGCCAATGACGGCAATCGCGCCGCAACCACTTCGGGCTACGAAGCGTCGCTCGACTACGTCCAGCGCCGGCTCGAGAAGGCCGGCTACAAGGTCACTCGCGACGAGTTTCCATTCGCCGCCTGGGAGCAGATCGGCCCGGCGACGCTGATGCGCGAGGGCCAGCCGGCCTATACGGAGGGGCCGCCCGAGGGCGGCGGCGACTACGCGATCGCGCAGTTCTCCGGCTCGGGCAACGTGACCGCTCCGCTGGTCACCACCAACGACATCGTGCTCGAGCCGACCGGCGAGCCCGGCAGCGGCACCAGCGGCTGTGAGGAGACCGACTGGGGCGGCCAGGACCTGACCGGCAAGATCGCGCTGATCGAGCGCGGCACTTGTGCGTTCGTCGACAAGATCAACCTCGCCAAGCAGCTCGGCGCTGCCGCGGTGCTGATCTTCAACGACGGCTACGCGGATCGCACCGAGCCGTTCCAGATCGGTGCGCCGCCGTTCATCGGCATCCCGGTGGCGATGACGAGCTACGCGGTCGGGTCGGCGCTCTATACCGCGCTGCAGTCCGGTCCGGTCAACGTCACGTTCAGCGTGAACACGACCACCGAGGAGGTCCCGCAGTACAACCTGATCGCCGACAGCAAGTGGGGCGATCCCGAGCGGACGATCGTGGTCGGCTCGCACCTCGACTCGGTCGAGGAGGGCCCGGGCATCAACGACAACGGGTCGGGGTCGTCGACCGATCTGGAGGTCGCTGAGCAGATCGCGAAGCTCGGCAAGAAGCCGCGCAACCGGCTCCGGTTCGCGTTCTGGGGCGCCGAGGAGGCCGGCCTGGTCGGCTCCACGGCGTACGTGGCGGACCTGATCGATTCGGGCGAGATCGACGATGTCGAGGCGAACCTCAACTTCGACATGCTCGCCTCGCCCAACTTCGTCCGCTTCGTCTACGACGGCGACAACTCGACCGGTGAGGGCGACGTCGGCCCGCCCGGCTCCGCGGAGATCGAGCAGTTGTTCCTGCGCTACTTCGCGTCCCAGGGCCTGGCGACCGACCCGACGGCGTTCGACGGCCGCTCGGACTACGGGCCGTTCATCGCGCCGGAGGCGCTCGTCGCGGCGGGCGGTCTGTTCTCGGGTGCCGAGGGCGTCAAGACCGAGGAGCAGGCGGCGACCTACGGCGGCGCGGCCGGGTCCTGGTACGACCCGTGCTACCACCAGGCGTGCGACACGTTCGCAACGGTCCTGGGCATGCCGCCGTTCCCGGACGCGGACGGCCTGGAGTCGGCCGAGGACGCCGCGGCGATGGACGGCAACGGTGCCGTCGGCCTCGGTCAGCTGGCCGACGGCGTGGCCCACGCGACCTGGACGCTGGCGCGCTCGAAGAGCCCGCTGGTCGGCCCGGTCGAGACGGCCGCCCGCACGGCGAAGGCCAAGAAGCGGGCCCGCCGCGCGGCCAAGCACCGCGAGTTCCGCGGCCCGATCGGGGTCCGCTGACATGAAGCGAATCCGCTGACACAAGGCGCACACGGGAGGGCGGCAGAGTGCCGCCCTCCCGGCGCCTGCAAGCAAGCGGGTACGCTCCGCCCGTGGGCGTCCGCGAGCACATGTGGCCGGTCCTCAACCAGCTCATGAAGGGCCACACGCTCGCCTACCGCACGACCGGCGGCCTCATCGGTCACCGCTTCCCCGGCGCCCCGCCGACCTTGCTGCTCGACCACGTGGGCGCGAAGAGCGGCACCAAGCGAACGACCGCGCTCAGCTACATCGAGGACGGCCCCGACCTCGTCATCGTCGCCTCGAAGGGCGGCAATCCTCGAAACCCGGCGTGGTTCCACAACCTCCGCGCTCACCCCGACGTCACCGTGCAGGTGGGCTCGAAGCACAGGCCCGTCCGTGCACGCGTGGCGACCCCGGACGAGCGGACCCGTCTGTGGCCCAAGGTCATCCAGGCGTACGCGGGCTACGCCGGCTACCAGAAGCGGACCGAGCGGGAGATCCCGCTCGTCGTGCTGGAGCCCCGCGCCGACTAGCTACGCCCAGAACCGGTCGCTCTCGGCCGGCTTTGCGTCCACCATCCGCCACTCGGTGATCCGGCCGCCCTCGACGCGGAGCACGTGGGCGGCGAAGTTGTGGAGGGAACGGCCCGAGCGCTCCGCGTGAACCTCGACCATGACGAGCACCCAGTCGGGGTAGACCGAGACCGGCGGCTGAGTCGGCTCGACGGTGAATCGGGCAGACGGAAGGTCCATCGCCTCGAGCCGGGCCAGGTACCCGTCGCGGCTTGGAGGTCACGCTAGTGCGCCTCCGCCACGACCTCCCGGAGGGCGTGCACCACGTACGGGTCGAACTGCTTTCCCGCGCAGTCCCTGAACTCGTGGTCCACCTCGAAGCGGGGGCGGGCTCGGCGGTAGGGCCGGTCCTCCGTCATCGCCACATATGCATCGGCGACGGTCAGGATCCGCGACGCCAGCGGGATGTCGCGGCCGACCAGGCGGTCGGGGTAGCCCTCGCCGTCGTATCGCTCGTGGTGGTGCCTGACGATCCGGGCCACGTCCTGGAGCCCGGGGATGCGGCCGACCAGGTCCGCGCCCCATACCGAGTGGCCCTTGATCAGCTCCCTCTCCTCGTCGTCCAGCGGACCGGGCTTGTGCAGCACGAGGTCGGGCACTCCGACCTTGCCGATGTCGTGCAGCCGCGCCGCATAGCTGAGGTCACGCAGTTCGCGCCTTCCCAACCCCAGTCGCTCTCCGATGCGGTGCGACAGGCCCACAACCCGGTCCGAATGCTCGCCCGTGTGCCCGTCGCGCAGGCCCAGCGTACCCGCCAGGACATCGACCGTCGCGGCGAGCAGCGTCTCGTCGTTGCGCGGCGCGATGCGGCCGAATCGGGGGCTCACGCCGGAAACTTCACGGCGCGGCCGTGTCCTCCTTCTAACTGGGAGTTGCCTGGGAAGCCTGTCCCGCGTCGGCCGGGACGGCGGAGGGGCCCTGGGCGTCGGTCGTCAGGTTGCGCCCGTCTTCGGGATCGAAGAGGTGCACCTTCGACGCGTCCACCCAGAGCTCCGCCTCCTGTCCCACCCGGACCTGCGATGCCGGCTCGAGGCGAGCCACGATGCGGCCCTCCTCGCCGGCCATCGGCACTTCCCCCCCTCCTACGTCCTCGGCGAGCTCGCGCAGCTCCTGCGACTCGATCTGCTGGTCCGACGCCACCGTGAAGTGCGCGTACAGCTCCGACCCGAGCGACTCGAGCACCTCGACCTGCGCCTTGAACACGGTGCCGCGGTCGCGCACCTCGCCCACGAGGGCGGCGTCCTCGAAGTTCTCCGGCCGGATGCCCGCGATCAGGTTGCGTCCCTGCACGTCACCGAGGCGGCTCTGCACCTCGGACGGCAGGTCGACGTCGGCGATCGGCAGCTTGACCTTCCCGCCCTCGATCGTCGCCGGCATGAAGTTCATCGCCGGCGATCCGATGAAGCCCGCCACGAACAGGTTGAGCGGGTTGTTGTAGAGCTCCATCGGCGACCCGACCTGCTGCAGCTCGCCCGATCGCATGACCGCGACGCGGTCGCCGAGCGTCATCGCCTCGGTCTGGTCGTGCGTCACGTAGATCGTGGTGGTCCCCAGCCGCTGCTGGATCCGCGAGACCTCCGTGCGCATCTGCACGCGCAGCTTCGCGTCGAGGTTCGACAGCGGCTCGTCCATCAGGAACGCCGACGGGTCGCGCACGATCGCGCGTCCCATGGCCACGCGCTGACGCTGACCGCCTGACAGCTGCGCCGGCTTGCGGTCGAGGTGCTGCTCGAGGTCGAGGATGCGCGCGGCCTCCTCGACCTTGCCGTTGATCTCCTCCGACGGCGCGCCGCGCAACTTGAGCGCGAAGCCCATGTTCTCGCGCACGCTCATGTGCGGATAGAGCGCGTAGTTCTGGAAGACCATCGCGATGTCGCGGTCCTTGGGCGCCTTGTCGTTGACGACCTGGTCGCCGATCCGCAGCTCGCCGTCCGTGATGTCCTCGAGTCCGGCGATCATCCGCAGCGCCGTCGACTTTCCACATCCCGACGGCCCGACGAGGATCACGAACTCCCCGTCCTGGATCTCGAGGCTCATGTCCTTCACGGCCTCGAAGCCGTCGGGGTAGCGCTTGGTGATGTGATCCAACGTGATCTGGGCCATCTCTCTCCTTCCTATCCCTTCACTGCGCCGGCGGTCAGGCCCGCGACGATCCGGCGCTGGAAGATCAGCACCATGAGGATGATGGGAACCGTGACCACGACCGAGGCCGCGCAGACGGCGCCGATCGGCTGCTCGAACTGCGACGCTCCCGTGAAGAAGGCGAGCGCCGCTGGCACGGTTCGCGCATTGTCGGTCGAGGTGAGCGTGTTGGCGAAGATGAAGTCGTTCCAGGCGAAGATGAACACCAGGATCGCGGCCGTGAAGACGCCCGGCGCGGCCAGCGGCACGATGATCTTGCGGAACGCCTGGAACGGGGTGGCGCCGTCGACCTGGGCCGCCTGCTCGAGCTCCCACGGGATCTCCCGGAAGAACGCCGACAGCGTGTAGATCGCGAGCGGCAGCGTGAACGTCATGTAGGGGATGATCAGGCCCGCCCAGGTGTCGTAGAGACCGACCGCTCGCCACATGTCGAACAGCGACCCGACGATCGAGATCGGCGGGAACATCGCCACCGCCAGCGCGCCCGACAGGATCAGCGCCTTGCCGGTGAAGTTCAGACGCGACGTCGCGTAGGCCGCCATCGCCGCCAGCACGATCGAGATGAACGTCGCGATCGAGGCGATGCCGATCGAGTTGACCAACGCCGCGATGAACGTGTCGTCCGAGAAGATCACGTCGTAGTTGTCGAACGAGAAGCCCGAGAAGAACTTCCGATCGCCGACCTGCGCGGGCGTCTTGAGCGACAGCGACGCGATCCATACGACCGGGATAAGCGCGTAGAGCAACACGACGAGGATCCCGATCCCCCACAGCGCGCGCTCCTTGTTGGTGTGCGTCACCTCAGGTCTCCCCTCGCTGCTGGGCGGTGCTGGTGCCGAGCGCCTTCACGAAGAAGACGGCGATCAAGATCACGCAGATGAAGATCAGGATCGAGATCGCCGAGCCGAGCCCGACGTTGACCCGGTTGATCGTCACGTTGTAGCCGAGGATCGACACGCTCTCGGTGTTGAGAGCGCCGCCCGGTTGGATGATGTAGATGTTGTCGAAGATCCGGAACGCGTCGAGCGTGCGGAACAGCAACGCCACCAGGATCGCCGGCTTCATCAGCGGGATCGTGATCCGGAAGAAGCGCTGCACCGTGCTGGCGCCGTCTACCTTGGCCGCCTCGTGCAGCTCGTCCGGCACGAGCGCGAGCCCGGCGAGCAGCAGCAGCGCCATGAACGGGGTCGTCTTCCAGACCTCGGCCAGGATGATCACCAGCATCGACCCGTTGTGGGTGTTGAGCGGCTGCGCGTCGTCGGAGATCAGCGGCAGCCCGGCGACGAAGCCGCTGGTGGGGTCGAACGCGTACTTCCAGGCGAACGCGGCGACCACGGTGATGATCCCGTAGGGGATCAGGATCGCCGCGCGCACCGGGCCGCGGCCGAAGATCGCGCGGTGCATGACGAGCGCGATCGCCATGCCGAGCACGAGCTCGAGCGAGACCGAGACCACGGTGATGACGACCGTGTTCCAGACGTCGCCCCACCAGGTGCTCGAGGTGAGCACGTCGCCGTAGTTCGAGAGGCCGACGAACTCCTTGTCGTCCGGAAAGCGCAGGTCGTAGCGCTGCAGCGACAGGTAGACGGCGTAGCCGATCGGATATCCGGTCACGATCAGCATCGCGATCACGGCCGGTGCGCACAGCAGCCAGGCCAGCTTGCGCTCGGCCCGGGCGCGGTCGGAGATGCCCTTCTTCTTGGTCGTGGCCGGTGCTGTCGCTTCGGCAGTCGCCATCAGAAGATCTTCCCTTCCACCGCTCGCTCGATCCGGTCCCTCAGCTTGTCCACGATCCCGTCCGGGTCGATCCCGTCAGGCGGGCTGTAGGTCTTCTGGACCGCCAGCGAGATATCGCTGTACGCCGGCGTCACCGGGCGCGGGGCGGCGGCCTCGATCGACTCGCGCAGCAGGTCGGCGAACGGGTACGCCTTCTTGACCTGGTCGGTCTCGTAGACGGCCTCCGTCGTGGGCGGCAGGCCGCCCAGCTCGGCGGCGTCGCCCTGGTGCTGCTCGCTGGCGATGCACTCGGCCGCCTCGAAGGCGAGGTCGGGCGTCTCGCCGTACTTGGAGACCCCGATGTTGATCCCGCCCAGGGGCGGCCGGCTCTCCTTGTCCTTGACGCTGCGCGGGTAGCGGGCCCAGCCCATGTTCTTCTGGAAGTCCTCGCCGATTTCGGCTGCGCTCGGGTAGACGAACGGGTAGTTGACCTCGTAGTACGAGCGGCCCGACTCGAAGCCCTGGCGTGCCTGGTCCTCGGCGTTGGTCGACATGCCCGGAGGCGCTGCCGCGGACTTGCCGAGCTTGCTGATGATCTCGGCCGCGGTCTTGGCGGTGTCGTTGACCTTCACGTTGCCCTGCTGGTCGACGATCTGGCCGCCCGCGCCGGCGATCAGCGCGTTGACCCACACCGTCAGCCCCTCGTACTGGCGTGCCTGCACCTCGACGTGCGTCTTCTTGGCGAGCGCGTCGTCGATCATCTCGTCCCAGGTGAAGTCGTCGGGCGGGGCGTCGACCTTGTCCTTGCGGTACCAGAGCAGCTGGGTGTTGCTCGTGAACGGGATCCCGTAGACCTCACCCTTGTACTCGACGGTCTTGAGCGGACCCTCGAGCTTGCCCTCGGTCGCGGCGGTCTTGTGCTCGCCCTCCCACGGCAGGATCCAGCCCGCCTCGGCCAGCTCGGCGGTCCAGATCACGTCCATGCCGATCAGGTCGATGTCCTTGTCCTCGGCGGCGAGGCGGCGGACGATCAGCTCGCGCTGCTGGTTGGCGTCCGTGGGCAGCTTGACGTAGTTGATCTGGTACTTGCCGCCGGCTTCCTTGTTGCAGTCGGCGACGGCCTTGTCGTAGGAGCCGCCGGGCTCGTTGAAGACGTACCAGTTGATCGCGTTGCGACCGCTGCCGCCCTCGTCGGCACCGAGCCCCCCGCAGGCCACCAGGGTCGCGCTCAGCAGTACGAGCGCTGTGGTGGCGAGCAGGTGTCGTCCGTGCAAATCCCCCTCCTCCTACCGGACGGCATACCCTCCGGAGTGGACGCTTAATCCAACGCAATCGCTCCTGCGTGAGCGCGGAGCGAGCCGTCGCGCAACGCGCCCGGTTCGGTGGACAGCCTCGGCTCGCCGGACAGCGGCGCCGGGCGCGGCTCGGGCGTGGTGTTGATCGCGACGGTGTGGTCGCCGCGCCGGAACGCCAGCACGCCCTCGTCCGCGTCGAGCAGCTCGAACCCCTCGCCGAGCTCGCGCCGCAGGCCGATCAGCTCGCGTACCAGCGACAGCGTCGAGGCCGGGTCGTCGCGCTGGTCCGCGACGTTGCGCTCGGCCGGATCGACGGCCGGCAACCAGGGCTCGCCGGGCGTGAACCCGCCGGTCGGCGAGGGGTCCCACTGCATCGGGTGGCGGTGGCGGTCGCGGCCGGCGCGGTCGTAGCGCGACCCCGGCGGCCCCTCCCCCTGGCCGATCTCGTCGCCCTGGTAGAGGAAGGCCGGGCCGGGCAGGGTCAGCAGCAGCATCGCCGCGGCGCGCGCGTTCTCGTCGCCGAAGCGGGTGGCGAGCCGGCCGAAGTCGTGGTTCGACAGCACCCAGGCGGCGCGCGACGCGCGGGTGGTCGCTTCGATCGCGGTGCGCAGCGCGCCCGCCTCCCAGGGCGAGTGCAGCAGCTCGAACGCGAACACCGCGTCGAAAAAGTCCGTGTAGGGCTGCCACTTGGTGCTCGGCAGGTAGACCTCGCCGACCAGGAAGGCGTCGCCGCAGGCCTCGCGGATCTTCGCCAGCGCCGCGCCGGTGTCGGGCGCGTTGCCCTGGTAGATGTGGGCGAACTTCGCCTCCTCCTCGGTCAGCGGCAGGCCGAACGGCTCGGTGGCCGGCGGTTCGTCGCGCAGCCGTTCGTCCTTGAGCAGCCGGTCGATCGCGTCGATCCGGTAGCCGTCCGCGCCGCGCTCGAGCCAGAAGCGGAGCACGTCCTGCATCGCGGCTACGACCTCGGGGTTGCGCCAGTCGAGGTCGGGCTGCTCGGGGTAGAAGCTGTGCAGGTAGTAGCGCTCGCCGAGCTTCGTCCAGGCGGAGCCGCCGAAGGCCGACAGCCAGTTGTTCGGCTCGTCGCGCCAGATGTACCAGTCCGGGTGCTCGCGAAACCAGGCGTGCTCGATCGACGTGTGGCAGGGCACCACGTCCATCAACAGCTCGAGCCCGCGCTCGTGCGCGGCCTCGGCCAGCGCGTCGAAGTCGGCCAGGTCGCCGTAGACCGGGTCGATGCCGGTGTAGTCGGCGACGTCGTAGCCGAAGTCCGCGTTCGGCGACGGGTAGATCGGCGACAGCCAGAGCGCGTCCACGCCCAGCCAGACGAGGTGGTCCAGCCGCGACCGGATCCCGGCCAGGTCGCCCACGCCATCCCCGTCCGAGTCCTGGAACGAGCGCGGATAGACCTGGTAGACGACCTCGCTCACGCCTCCCGCAACCCGATCCGGGAGTGCAGCCGCGTCAGTGGTCCCGGCGCCCACCAGTTCCACTTACCCAGCAGCTGCATGAGCGCGGGCACCAGCAGGGCGCGGATGATCGTCGCGTCGATCAGCACGGCGATCGCCGTGCCGAGGCCGAGCTGCTTGATGAACACGATCTGCGAGGTCACGAACGCCCCGATCGCGATGCAGAACAGCAGCGCCGCGGCGGTGACGATGCGCCCGGTGCGCTCCAGTCCGACGGCGACCGCCTC
The DNA here is from genome assembly GCA_052038485.1 of Thermoleophilaceae bacterium. Classification (GTDB taxonomy): domain Bacteria; phylum Actinomycetota; class Thermoleophilia; order Solirubrobacterales; family Thermoleophilaceae; genus JACVRW01. The sequence goes on from JBQGCL010000173.1 coordinate 50,842, forward strand.
CGAGTCCGAGTGGCCGGCGTCGCGCGCCTCCTTGATGCGCGACAGCAGGAACACCCCGTAATCGGTGGAGAGCCCGAACAGGACCGCGAACAGGAGCAGCGGCTGGGTGGACTCGAGCCCGCCCTGGCTCGTGTAGCCGAGCAGGCCTTCGAGCCGGCCGTCCTGGAAGATCAGCACCAGGATCCCGAACACCGCGCTCAGGCCGAGCGCGTTCATCAGCACCTGCTTGATCGGCAGGATCACCGAGCCGGTCATCACGAACAGCACCGCGACCGTCACCGCCACGACGATCGCCAGCACCAACGGCAGGTGGTCGACGAGGCTGTCCTGGAGGTCGAGGAACCCCGCCGTGTTGCCGGTCACGAGGACGTCGCCGTCGAGGCGGCGCAGGTCGCGCACGAGCCTCTGGGAGGGGTCGTCCAGCGGAGCGTGTGCCGAGATCACGTCGACCGCGTAGACACCGCCCTCGAGCTGCCGCGGGGGCGCGACCGCCGCGGCGCCCGGTACCACCCGCGCCTCGCGCGCCACCCGGGCCGCCTCCCCGGCGCCGCCGTTCACCGCGAGCGTGACGGGCGTGTCGCGGTAAGGCGGGAACTCGGAGCGCAGCACGTCGTCGACCTGACGTGCGCTGGCCGACTCGGGCAGCACCTGAGCGTCGACCGAGGTGAAGTTGATGCTCAGGAACGGGATGCCGAGCGCGATCAGCAGCGCCGCGGTGCCGGCGGCGATCCGGGCCGGGTAGCGCATCACGAGCTGCGAGAGCCGGTACCAGAAGCCCTCGTGCGCGGGCCGCGCGTCCCGCTCAGCGCGGCGAGCGAGGAAGGCCGGCGTGAGTGAGTTGACGCGGGTGCCCAGCAGCGTGAGCACGGCGGGCAGCACGATCAGCGCGATGGCCGCGGCGATCAGGGCGACGCAGAAGCCGCCGATGCCCATCGAGTAGAGGAAGCGCTGCGGGAACACGGCCAGCGAGGCGATCGCCCCGGCGACGGTGAGCGAGCTGAACAGCACGGTGCGGCCGGCCGAATGCATCGTGCGGCGCATCGCGACAGGGCCCGGCCCGCTGCGCGCGATCTCCTCGCGGTAGCGCGAGACGATGAACAGGCTGTAGTCGATCGCGAGGCCGAGCCCGAGCCCGGTGACGAGGTTGAGGGCGAAGATCGACACCGAGGTCAGCTCGCTCGCCACACGCAGCATCAGGAACGTCCCCACGATCGCGAGCCCGCCGACCAGCAGCGGCAGCAGAGCCGCGACAAGGCTGCGGAAGAACAGCAGTGACAGGACGAACAGCAGCGGGAACGCGTACAGCTCGGCCGTGCGCAGGTCGTGCTCGACCTGCTGGTTGACCTCGCGCTGGGCGACCGCCGGACCGCCGACCTTGACGCCGGGGCCCGCCAGCTGGTCGGCGATGCGCTCGGCCGCGTCCTGGCGGGCGTCGTCGTCGGTCGGCTTCAGGGAGGCGGCGAGGTAGGTCAGGCGGCCGTCGCGCGAGACGCCGCCGCGGGTCACCCGCGCTACGTCGGGGTCGCTTTGCAGCTCGGCCGCGAGAGCGCCCACGTCCGCGCGACGCTCCGCGACCACGACGACGCCGATGTCGCGGTAGCCGGCGTCGTGGAGCCGGTTGTCGGCGATCACGCTCTCGGTGTCGGGATCGTCGGCGCCGGAGGGATCGAGCCGGTCGGCCACCCCGGCGCCGAGCGCGCCGGCGACCACGAAGAAGACGGCCGCGAGCGCGAGCGTGCGGCGCGCGTGGCGGTTCGCCAGGGCCGCGAGGCGCTCAATCATCCCCACGGACGATACGCGGGGGGCTCCTCAACGACGACGAGGCGCCGCTGGGACGCCTCGTCGCGGGTCGGGGGTGCGGGCGCCGCGACTCAGTCAGCGGAGCCCGCGGTCTGGAGGGCCTGCTGCTCGTGCCGGCCCTCGCAGATCTCTTCGACGAGCTTGTCGCAGAACGCGGGCAGGTCGTCGGGCTTGCGGCTCGAGACGAGCCCGCCGTCGACGACGACCTCCTCGTCGACCCAGTTTCCGCCGGCGTTGCGGATGTCGGTCTGGAGGCTCGGCCACGACGTGATCGTGCGGCCGCGCACGACGTCGGCCTCCACCAGCGTCCACGGTCCGTGGCAGATCACCGCCACGGGCTTGCCCGCCTCGAAGAACGAGCGCGTGAAGCGCACCGCGTCCTCGTTCGCGCGCAGGAAGTCCGGGTTCGCGACGCCACCCGGCAGCACGAGCCCGTCGTAGTCGTCCTGGCTCGCCTCGCCGACCGTACGGTCGACCGCGAACGTCTTGTCCTTGTCGAGGTGGTCGAAGCCCTGGATCTCGCCACTCTCGAGCGAGATCAGCTCAGGCGTGCCGCCTTCGTTCTGAACTGCCTTCCACGGCTCGGTGAGCTCGATCTGCTCAACCCCGTCGGTCGCCAGGAAGGCGACCTTCTTGTCTTCGAGTCGATTGGCCATATGGTCGGGATACCGGGACCCTCGACCGCTAAACGACCCTTGCTAGAGGCGTTCCAAGACGGCGCTCGCGGCCGCCTCCCCGGAGCGCACGGCGCCGTCCATGTAGCCGTTCCAGACCGTCGAGTACTCGGCGCCCGCCCAGTGCAGCGGGCCGATCGGCTCGCGCAGCGCGGGGCCGTAGTTGGTCCAAGCCCCGGTGGGCATGTGGCAGCCGTAGCAGCCGCGCGACCACTCCTCCTCCGCCCAGAGCCGCTCGACGTAGGCGGCCGGGCTGCCCGCCTTCGGGCCGAACAGCCGGGCGAAGCAGTCGATGACGGCCGCGCGTCGCTCCTCGAGCCGCAGCCGCCCGAGCTCGCGCGCCTGGCGGCCCTCGAGGAAGCCCAGCAGCACTCCGGGCGAGCCCTCGGGCGGCGAGTTGTCGAAGGTCAGCTTGACGGGCCCCGTGTCGCTGGTGCCCTGGCCGGATAGGCCGTCGGCGCGCCAGAACGGCTCGTCGTAGATCGCCATGCACTTGGCGACGGTGCCGAGTGGCATGCGTTGGGTGAGCTGGTCGCGGAAGCCGGGCAGCGCCGGGGCGTAGGCGATCCGGCCGGCCAGCGTCGGCGCGAGCGCCACCACGGCGCGACGGGCGCGCACCACGGCGCCGTCGGCTTCGACGGTCACGCCGTGGTCGCCCTTGCTGATCTTGCGGACGGGCGCGTCGAGCAGCAGGTTGTCGCGGCCGAGCTGCTCCGCCATCAGGATCGCGACGCGCTGAGAGCCGCCGACGAAGCGGTCCTGCTGGGCGCCGCCCTCGGTGTCGAACAGCATCTGGAGGCTTCCGGCCGAGTGGATGTAGAAGAGGACGTGGAGCAGCGACATGTCCTCGGGCTGGGCCGCCCAGACCGCCTCGATGCCGAGCTCCAGCAGCATCCGCCCGGCCTTGGTGGCGACGTTGCGCTTCATCCAGGTCGCGGCCGTCTGGGCATCGAGCGCGGCGGCACCGGGCGCGTCCCACGGCGCCTCGAGCGGCACCTTGGCGGCCATCCGGTTCAGCTTGCGCTGGGCGCGCTCCACGTCGAGCAGCACGACCGGATTGATGCGCGGGATCGTGCCGCGGTAGCGGCGCAGGCGGCCGCCGTACTCGATCACGTTTTCGCCGTCGCCGTAGGTGGGGAAGGTGGCGACCCCGAGCTCGCTCGCGATCGCGGCCAGCCTGTCCTGGGTGGGCCCGATCCACTGGCCGCCGACCTCGACCACGTTGCCCCCGCCGATGTCCTCGTTGAGGATCCGGCCGCCGACGCGGTCGCGGGCCTCGACGACCACCACGGAGGCGCCTGCCGCGGCCGCCACGCGGGCCGCCGACAGCCCGGCCAGGCCGGCGCCGATCACGGCGAGGTCGGCGTCGCGGGTCTGGAGCTCGGGCATGGCGCGAGAGAGCCTATCCCGGCGCGGGGCGCGCTCTCGCAAGAGGCGGGGCGAGCCTCCGCGCAGGCAGGTCTCGTTATGGTGAGGCCGCGATGAGCTCACCCCCGCGCAGCTCGCGCGAGGAGGAGCAGCGCCTCAACCTGCGCACGCTCGTAATCGCGAGCGCGGCATCCGCGACGGCCGCGCTCGTCACCTCGCGGCTGTGGATCGCCGGCACCTGGATCGCCGCGGCGATGACGCCTGTGCTGGTCACGCTGGTCAGCGAGGTGCTGCGCCGGCCGACCGACCGAATCGCCCGCGGAATGACGCTCGACCGACCCGCGCTGCCCGACCCCGAAGCCCCGGCCGCGGCGGCGGCCCGCGTGGCCGAGCGGCTGCGCGGAGCGGACGAGCCGCTGCCGGACCCGGAGGCGCCGGCGCGACACGAACCGACCGCTCCGCAGCCCGGGCGCGGAGCGCCACGAAGCTCCGGCTCCGCCCTGCCTCGCGGGGCGCGCCTCGCTCCGCCCGCCCCCACGCGCGTCTACCGCTCCGAGTCCGCCACGCGCACGCGTGCCCCCCGCCGGCGCAAGATCGCCTACGGCGTCGTGTTCGGCACGGCGGCGATCGCCTTCGTAATCGGCGCGTTCACGCTCACGCTCGGCGAGCTGATCGGCGGCGGGTCGGCCGGCAACAACGACCGCCGCACCACGCTGGTCGGCGGCTCGACGAAGAAGAAGGACTCGACTCAGCAGGAGGCTCCGCAGCAGACCGCCCCGGAGTCCACCGAAACCGAGCAGCAGCCGACCGATACCGAGGAACAGCCCACCGCGCCCGAGACCGAGACGACCACCACCCCGGCCACGCCCGCCCCGTCGGGCGAGCCCGCCCCCGGCGAGACCACGCCGACCACACCGGCCCAGCCCTAGGGACCCCACGCCTCGCGGCGCGCGTATCGGGGGCATGAGCCTCCTGCGCGTGCTCCCCCTCGCCCTTCTGCTCCTGCTGCCGCCCACCAGCGCCGCGGCCGGGGGCATCCCTCCCACCGAGTCGGGCGCCGGACCGGAGGGAGTCGTCGGCCCCGACGGTGCCGTCCGCTTCGGCGCACTCGCGACACCCGGCGGCACCGTGGTCACCAAGACCACCGTCTCGGACGGCCGCGTCGTGCGGGCCACCGTGCTCGAGGGTCGCTGGCGTGTCCCGATCGTCACGTTCGACTTCGGCTCCGGCGGGCTCTCGGCAGACGGGTCGACGCTCGTCATCGCCCGCGCTCCGAGCACCTACCCCGCCCGTCGCACCACGCTGGCGGTGCTCGGCACCGGTCGGCTCCAACTGCGGCGCACGATCGAGCTGGAGGGCGACTGGCGCTTCGACGCGCTCTCGCCGGACGCATCGACCTTGTTCCTGATCGAGATCACCAACGCGAGGACCGGCGGCTACGCCGTGCGCGCCTACGACCTGCGCGCGGGCCGGCTGTTGCGCGAGCCGGTCGTCGACCCCTCGGAGCCGGACGAGCCGATGCGCGGTTCGCCGATGACGCGTACGACAGGGCCCGGCGGTCGTTGGGTGTACACGTTCTACTCGGGCGGCGAGCACCCGTTCATCCACGCGCTCGACACGCTCAAGCGCACGTCCCTCTGCCTCGACCTGCCGCATCGCGTAGACCGGCACGCCTGGCGCGCCCGCCTGGTGTTGCGGGGCGACCGGATTCAGGTGCTCTATCGCGGCCGCGTGATGGCGTCGGTCGCCCGCCGGCCGGAGCAGGCGTCCACCGGTGGCGGCCCGCCATGGCTCGCAGCGATCCTCGTCGCGAGCGGGCTCGTCGCGGCCGTGGGGGCACGCCGGGCGCTACTCGCTCGATGTACTGCTGCGCACTGCGCCGAGGCATCGGGCGTCGACGGCGCCCGCGACCGGGTCGAGGCCTAGCCGGTCCGGCCGCCGACGCCGCTGAGCAGCTCCCGCGCTCGGAGCGGGCCGGCGCCGCCCGGCTCGAGCGGGGGCGTCTCGAGCCCGGCGCCGTCGCGCATGCCGGACACGAGGTCGCGCAGTGCGTCGGTCGCCGAGTGCCTCGCACGCCAGCCCAGCAGCTCGCGAGCGCGCGTGGTGTCCATCAGCGGCAACTCGACGCCCATGTCGAGCCAGCCCGGCTCGGACGGCTGGAGCCGCAGCCCGTAGCTGAGGGCGGCTCCGGCACGCGCCAGGCGCGCGGGCAGGCGCACGCGCCGCGCTTCGAATACGCGCGCGAGCTGATCGGGGTCGAGGACCGGCTCGGCTGCGACGTTGAACGCCCCGGCCACGTCGCTCACGAGTGCCAGCCGGTATGCCTCGCCGACGTCATACGAGTGCACCGCCTGGAACACCAGCCGCTCGAGCTCCGGGAACACCGGGATCAGCGCGGGCCGCAGCAGCGATCCCGGCAGCAGCGGCCCGGCGAACAGGCGTCGGATCCCGGAGGCCGCCTCGCGCTTGAAGATCAGCCCGGGCCGCAGACGCACCACGCGGGTGCGCTCGTGCTCGGCCTCGAAGCGGTCGAGCAGCCGCTCGACCTCAGCCTTGTGGCGTGAGTAGAAGGAGGACGGAATGCCTGTCGTGGGCCAGGTTTCGTCCACCCGCCGGTCCTTGGGCCCGGGCGCGTACGCGCCCACCGACGACGCGTAGACCAGCGCCTTCACGCCGGCAGCCGCGGCCGCAGCGAACACTCGAGCGCTGCCGTCGACGTTGACGGAGTGCACCAGGGCACGATCGCGCGCCGGCTGGATCAGCCAGGCCAGGTGGACCACCGCGTCCGCCCCCTGGAACAGCGGCCGCAGCGGCGAGCGTGCGACGTCCGCCGCGCGCCACTCGACCTTGGCGAAGCTCGTCTTCGGGACCCGTCGGCACAGCCCCAGGACGGACTCCACCGCCGGCTCGTCTGCGAGCGAGCGGAGCAGGCTCGTTCCGACGTTGCCGCTGGCGCCGGTTACGACGACGCGCACGGCTGAAGGTCCACGTCCGTGAGGTCCCGGCTGCCGGAGTCTGGCTTGAGGCGGGCCTGCCACTCGAGCCACCAGCTCACGTGGCGTACGACGGCCATTACTTGACCGAGCATGAGTACTGGCTACCCGGCCAGGATGGCCTGAACCACCGTGTCACCATCTGGGCGGCTTGTCCCACGCGCACGACCACCATCACCACCACGTACCGACCGGTGACACCCGCCGGCTCGGCGTCGCGCTCGCGCTGATCCTCGGCTTCATGGCCGTCGAGGTGGTGGCCGGGATCCTGGCCGACTCGCTGGCGCTGCTGTCGGACGCCGCCCACATGCTCACCGACGCCGGGGCGATCGCCCTGGCGCTGGTCGCGGCCCGGCTCGCGTCCCGCCCCGCCGCCGGCGGCTACACGTTCGGGCTGAAGCGCGCCGAGATCCTGTCTGCCCAGATCAACGGGGCCACGCTGGTGGCGCTCGCGGCGGTGATCCTCGCCGAGGGGATCCGCCGGCTGATCGACCCTCCGTCCGTCGACGGCGCCCTGGTGCTGGTCGTCGCCCTGGCCGGGATCGTCGTGAACCTGCTGGCGACCTGGGTGCTCGCGGGCGCCGACCGGCGCAGCCTGAACGTCGAGGGCGCCTTCCAGCACGTGCTGACCGACCTGTTCGCCTTCGTCGCGACCGCGATCGCCGGGGTCGTCATCCTCGCCACCGACTTCGGGCGTGCGGACGGCATCGCCGCGCTGCTGGTCGCGGCGCTGATGCTGCGCTCCGGCTGGGCGCTGCTGCGCGACTCGGGCCGCGTACTGCTCGAGGCGGCGCCGCGTGGCCTCGACCCGGAGGAGATCGGCCGCACGCTCGCGGCCGAGCACCACGTCGTCGAGGTCCACGACCTGCACGTCTGGGAGGTCACGTCGGGCATGCCGTCGCTGTCCGCCCACGTGACCGTGCGGGCCGGCTGCGACACCCAGTCGCACCGCCGCCAGCTCGCCGAGCTGCTGCACGAGCGCTTCGGCATCGAGCACACGACGCTCCAGGTCGAGGCCCGCCACGAGGGCCCGCTCGAGATAGCGCCGCTCAATCCCGGGAACCGGGCCTAGCGATGCCGCGCTTCGTGATCCAGCAGCACCACGCCACCAGCATGCACTGGGACTTCCGCCTCGAGGTGGCCGGCACGTTCAAGTCCTGGGCGGTGCCGAAGGGCCCGTCGACGAGCCCGCGCGACAAGCGCCTCGCGATGGCCGTCGAGGACCACAGCATCGGATGGGGCGACTTCGAGGGGACGATCGGCGAGGGCGAGTACGGCGCGGGACCGGTGATCGTCTGGGACCGCGGCTCCTACGAGAACCTGCGCGACGAGCCGATGGAGGAGGCGCTGGCCGCCGGCCACGCGTCCTTCTGGCTCGAGGGCGAGAAGCTGCAGGGCGGCTGGAGCCTGCGCCGCGTCGACGGCCGCCGCTGGCTGCTCGTCAAACGCCGCGACGAGTACGCCGACAGCGGAGACCCGGTCACAGAAAGGCCCGAGTCGGTCGTGTCCGGCCGAGTGATCGAGGGCAAGGCGCTCCGGGTCGAGCGGGGGAAGCCCTGAACGGATACGACGCGATGAAGGCCGTCCTCTGGGACGAGGCCTTCTCCGACCCAGGCTGGATCTTCGAGCGCAAGCTGGACGGCGTGCGCTGCCTCGCGCACCGCGACAAGCGCGGCGTGTCGCTCGTTTCGCGCACGGATCGGAGCATGAACGCCGACTACCCTGAGATCGTGGCCGCGCTCGAGGCCGAGGCCTGCGAGGACTTCGTCGTGGACGGCGAGGTGGTCGCGTTCGGCAGCCCCGGCGTCACGAGCTTCTCGCGGCTCCAGCGCCGCCACCGCGAGCGGGTGGCGATCTTCTACTACGTCTTCGACCTGCTGCGGCTGGACGGCGAGGACACGCGCGACAGGCCGCTGCGCCAGCGCAAGGCGGAGCTGCGCCGCGCGCTCGCGTTCAAGGGGCCGATCCGCTTCTCTGCGCACCGCAACGGCCACGGCGAGGAGCTGTTTCGCGAGGCCTGCCGCAAGGGCCTCGAGGGGAGCATGGCCAAGCGCGCCGACAGCCCCTACCGCGCGACCCGCTCGAGCGACTGGCGCAAGCTCAAGTGCCACGCCGAGCAGGAGCTCGTGATCGGCGGCTACACCGCCCCGCAGGGGTCGCGCACCGACTTCGGCGCGCTGCTCGTCGGCTACTTCGAGGACGGCAGGCTGAGCTATGCCGGCAAGGTCGGGACCGGGTTCGACCAGGACACGCTGCGCGAGCTCGGCGAGCGCCTGCGCGGCCTCGAGCGCGACGACCCGCCGTTCTACGACGTGCACCCCATCCCGCGCGGGACGCACTGGGTCGAGCCCGAGCTGGTCGGCCAGATCGCGTTCACCGAGTGGACCCGCGACGGCCGGCTGCGCCACCCGCGCTTCCTCGGCCTGCGCACCGACAAGCCGGCGCGCGAGGTCGTGCGGGAGCGCGCGGCGTGACGGTCTCGATCACGCACCCGGACAAGCTGCTCTTCCCCGACGACGGGCTCAGCAAGGCCGACATCGCGGCCTACTACGAGAACGTCGCGGAGTGGATGCTCCAGCACGTGCGCGACCGGCCGCTCAGCCTGATGATCTTCCCCGACGGGATCGAAGGCCAGGGCTTCTTCCAGAAGAACACTCCGGGCCACTACCCCGACTGGATCAAGCGGGTGGAGGCCGAGAAGAAGGGCGGCACCGTCAACCACTCGGTGATCTCGACCGCCGACACGCTCGTCTACCTCGTCGGCCAGAACATGATCACGCCGCACGTCTGGCTGTCGCGCGCCGACCGGCTGCGTCAACCCGACCGCATCGTGTTCGACCTCGACCCCGCCCCGGGCGCCGACTTCGCCGCCGTCCGCCGCGCCGCCCGTCAGACCGGCGACCTGCTGCGCGAGCTCGGGCTCGAGCCGTTCGCGCAGGTGACCGGCTCGAAGGGCATCCACGTCTGGTCGCCGCTGCGGCGGCGCGCCACCTTCGAGGAGGTCAAGCCGTTCGCCCGCACCGCCGCCGAGGTGCTCGCCGCGCGCTACCCGGACGACCTGACGACCGAGTTCCGCAAGGCCGAGCGCGGCGGCCGCATCCTGATCGACGTGATGCGCAACGCCTACGCGCAAACCGCCGTGCCGCCCTACGCGATCCGGCCGCGGCCGGGGGCGCCGGTGGCCACCCCGATCGCCTGGGAGGAGCTGTCCGACTCGAAGCTGCGGGCCGACCGCTGGACCGTCACGAACGTCCTCAGGCGCCTGCGCGCCAAGGGCGACCCCTGGGCCGACATCGCCTCGTTCGCGCGCGGGCTGTCGCGCGCTCGCAAGCGCCTCGAGAGGCTCTCCGCCGAGTAGCGGCCGGGCCGTTTCATGGTCGGCCCATGGGGTAGACCTTTTGCATGGCCGAGATGTCGGAGGGACTGGCCGAGCGCCGAATCGACGCCCTGTTCGAGCGGGGCGAGGAGGCCGGCTGCGTGACCATGTCCGAGCTCGCCGAGCTCGCCCAGGAGCTGGAGCTTCCCGACGACGAGCTGACCGCGCTGCACGAGCGGCTCGAGTCGCGCGGCATCGACGTGTCGGACGACTGCGCCAACGGCGCCCCGCCGGGCTTCCACTACAACAACGAGGAGCTCGTCGCGATGACCAGCGACACGCTCCAGCTGTTCCTGCGCGACGTCCGCCGCCACCCGCTGCTCACCGCCGACGAGGAGGTCGAGCTGGCCAAGCGGATCGAGCGCGGCGACCTCGAGGCGAAGGAGCGGATGGTCAACTCGAACCTGCGGCTGGTCGTCTCGCTCGCCAAGAAGTACCAGGGCCACGAGCTGGCACTGCTCGACCTGATCCAGGAGGGCATCCTCGGCTTGATCCGCGCGGCCGAGAAGTTCGACTGGCGCAAGGGCTACAAGTTCTCCACCTACGCGACCTTCTGGATCCGCCAGGCGATCCAGCGCGGGCTCGCCAACCAGGGGCGAACGATCCGGATCCCGGTCCACATCGGCCAGCGCGAGCGCAAGATCGCGCGCGCCGAGCGCGAGCTGGCCGCCAAGCACGGCCGGCCGCCGACCGACGAGGAGGTCGCCGCCGCGGCCGAGATCACGCTCGACGAGCTGCACGAGACGCGCGAGGTGATGCGCACGATCACGAGCCTGGAGCGCCCGATCGGCGCCGAGGGCGACACGGAGCTCGGCGACCTGCTCGCCAGCGACGAGATCGAGCCGCACGAGGAGGTCGAGATCGGCCTGCGCGACCAGACCGTGCGGGCCGCGCTCGATCAGCTGCCCGAGCAGGAGCGCGAGGTGATCGGCCTGCGCTTCGGGCTGGGCGGAGCCGAGCCGACACCGCTGCGGGAGGCCGGGCGGCAACTCGGCCTGTCGCCGGAGCGCGTCCGCCGCATCGAGCACAAGGCGCTCGAGCGGCTCGCCGAGTTCCGCGAGGTCGCGGCGCTCTCCGAAGTAGCCTGAGTAACCCCGCAGCCTGGCGGGTAGCCGACCCTATGGACGCCTCCGCGACAGGCCCTACGCAGCTCAAGACTCGCTCATGGCTCGGCGTGCTCAGGCGCACCGGCACCGAGTTCCGCGACGACAACCTGACCGACTGGGCGGCGGCGCTCACCTACTACGCGGTGCTGTCGATCTTCCCGGGTCTGATCGTCCTGGTCTCGGTGCTCGGGCTGATCGGCGAGTCGGCCACCCAGCCGCTGATCGACAACCTCGGCAGCGTGGCGCCGGGGCCGGCCAAGGACATCTTCACGAGCGCGATCGAGAACATCGAGGGCAGTCAGGGCGCCGCCGGAGTCTTCTTCGTGATCGGGCTGGCGGCGGCGATCTGGTCCGCGTCCGGGTACATCGGGGCGTTCATGCGCGCCTCCAACGCGATCTACGACATCGAGGAGGGCCGGCCGATCTGGAAGACGCTCCCGCTGCGCGTCGGGCTGACCGTGCTGTTGATGTTGCTGACGGCGATCACCGCGTTCGCCGTGACGCTCAGCGGCGGGCTGGCACAGGAGGTCGGCAACGTGATCGGCGTCGGCGACACGGCGGTCGACGTCTGGAACATCGCCAAGTGGCCGGTGCTGCTGCTGTTCGTGAGCTTCCTGTTCGCGGTGCTCTACTGGGCGGCGCCGAACGTCAAGCAGCCCGGCTTCCGCTGGATCACCCCGGGTGGCCTGCTCGCGGTCGCCGGCTGGGTGATCGCGTCGCTGGCGTTCGCGTTCTACGTCTCGAACTTCGGCTCGTACAACAAGACCTACGGTGCGCTGGCCGGACCGATCGTGTTCCTGGTCTGGCTCTGGATCTCGAACATCATGATCCTGCTCGGGGCCGAGTTCAACGCGGAGCTCGAGCGCGGGCGAGCGATCGAGGGCGGCATGCGCCCGGAGGACAAGGAGCCGTTCGTCGAGCCGCGCGACACGCGCAAGCTCGAGACCAATCAGGGCTGAGGCGGGTCCTCGAGCACGAACAGCTCGAAGCCGATGTCGGCGTCGACGAGCAGCTGGCTGTGGTAGGCGGTCACGGGGCGTCCTAGTGCACCCTCGACGACCGCCGTGAAGGACTCCGCCATCGCCTCCTGGAACCTGAGCCGGACGCTTCGGACCTGGTCGGCGTGGCCGGCCTCGACGAGCGTGTGCTCGACGGTCGTCATCGTGTCCCTCAGGACGGTGACCAGGTAGTGGTCGTCGAGCAGGTAGCTCTTCGCCCGCGTGGGCCCGCGCCCGTAGAACTCGGAGAACAGCCCGACGATGCCGTTGGTGATCTCGGCGAGCTGCTCGCCGTGCGGCGACTCGACATGGGCGGTCTGGTCCACCGCCGGGAGTCTAGGGGGCAGATGCGCTTCGTTCACGCCCGTCCCCGGGCGGCGACTTCCCCATCTTCTCCTGGAGTCGCGGTGGCAGCTTCGAGCGGAACAGGCGGCTCACCTTGCCGAGCTTGGCCCGGCAGCGCGGACACTCCTCCGACGTCGCCGAAGCCGTCGGGCTATAGATCGTGAGCCGGCACGTGGGGCAGTTGAGATAGGCCATCCGTGGTGGTCGCGGACGGTAGCCCGAATGGGTATCACCGTCAACGAAAATAGGTATGACGTTGGAGGGCCGCCGAGCGGCCGGCGGCGCCCCGTCGTACGCTCTTCGGGATGGACCTCGACCAGGAGATCGACCGCCTCTACGGAACGCCGCTCGACGAGTTCGTGCACGAGCGCGACGAGCTGGCCCGGAGGCTGACGCGCGAGGGCGACCGCGAGTCGGGTACGCGCGTCAAGTCGTTGCGCAAGCCGACGGTCGGGGCGTGGGCGCTCAACCAAGCGGTGCGGCGGCGGCGCGCCGATACGGACGCGCTGCTGGCGACCGGCAAGCGGTTGCGCGCGGCCCACGAGGAGCTGCTCAACGGCGGCGACCCGGCGGTGCTGCGCGAGACCATGGAGGAGGAGCGCTCGCTCACGTCGGCGCTGGCCGACTGCGCGGAGGCGATCGCAAGCGAGACCGGCAAGAGCGGGCCGGCTCTGCGCGACCGGGTGAGGGCGACGCTGCACGCGGCCGCCGTGCAGGAGGAGGCGCGCGTCGAGCTCGAGTCGGGCCGGTTCGTTCGCGAGCGCGAGGCGGTCGGGCTGGGCCCGTTCGGAAGCGAGCTGGCGGCGGCCGCCGCGGCGGCACCGCCGAAGGGCGGCCGCTCGGCGACGAAGACCGGCGCGAAGCGGTCGTCGGCGGCGAAGAGCGGCGCGGCCGAGCCGGACGCGGCCGAGCCGGACGCGGCCGAGCGCTCCGAGCCCAGGACGCGGCCCGCTTCAGCTCCCGACCCACGCCTGGTCGAGGCCGAGCGCGCGCTGGCCGAGGCGCGTGAGGCCCTGGGCCGCGCCGAGGCCGTGCACACGGACACGCTGTCGACGGCGGAGGCCGCTCGCGAGGCGCTCGGCGCTGCGGAGGACGCCGAACGCGACGCGCGCCGCGAGGTGCGCGAGCTGTGGCGTGAGGTCGCCAAGCACGAGCGCCGCGTCGAGCGGCTGCGGCCGAAGCGCTAGCACCCGGCGGCTCAGTCCGGCGGCTCGCGTCGCGGCAGGCCTCGCACGGCCGGGCCCATGATCACCTCTCCGGTCGCCGCGAAGCGGGATCCGTGACAGGGGCAGTCCCAGGTGCCCTCGCCCGAGTTCCAGTTGACGATGCAGCCCAGGTGGGTGCAGCGGGCCGACAGCGCGTGCAGCTCGCCCTGGTCGTCCCGGTGGACCGCCCTCTGGCTCAGCCCCGTCCCGACGATGCGCCCCTGGCCCGGATGGATCGACTCGACGTCCGCGCGCTTGACGACCCGGTCGCCCACGAACCTCAGCGCCACGTTGAGGTTCTCCTTCGCCAGCGTCGCGGCGCTCGCCCGCAACCGCACCCGGCGCGTGTCGAAGAGGGACCGCCACGGATGGTCGCGCCCCTCCACCCACGCCGTCAGCAGCTCGGCCGCCGCGATCCCCATCGCGAGCCCCCACTTGCGAAAGCCGGTGGCCACGAAGACGTGCTTGGAGATCGGGTCGACCGGCCCGATGTACGGGACGCCGTCGGCGGGCATCTGGTCCTGCGTAGCCCAGCGCATCACCGGGTCGATGCCGAACCGCTCGCGGGCCCAGCGCGCGAGCCGCTCGTAGCGCTCGGCCGCGTCGCCCTGACCGGTCTTGTGGCTCTCGCCGCCCACCAGCAGCCAGGTCCGCTCCCCGAGCGTGTGCGTGCGGATCGAGTGGGCGGGCGACTCCGTGCTCAGGTACATACCGCCGGTCGCCGCCGGCCGCTCATATGGGGCCGCCACCACGTAGGAGCGCTCGGGGTGGCAGCGCGCGAAGTAGAGGCCGCGGTCCAGGAACGGCAGGTGGGTCGCGACGATCACGCTGCTCGCGGTCACCGTCCGGCCCGTGTCGGTGCGCACCCGGCAGGGCGAGCCGTCGTCCACGGCCTGCGCGACCGTCCCCTCGTAGACCTGTCCGCCGGCAGCTTCGAGGCGGCGCGCCAGCCCCTGGACGAACCGGGCCGGGTGGAACTCGGCCTGGTCGGCGAAGCGCACGGCCGCGTCGATCGCGTAGGGCAGGTCGGTCTCCTCGACGAGCGACGCCGGCAGCCCGGCCCGCCGCGCGGCCTCGACCTCGGCCTCGATCTGCTCGCGGTCGGCAGCGGACTCGGCGTAGGTCAGGTTTGGCTTCCGGCGCAGGTCGCAGTCCATCCCGAGCTCGTTGACCAGCTCGAAGGCGCGCTCTATCCCGCGCTGGTTGGCCTGACCGTAGACCCGGGCGGCGGCGTCGCCGAGCTGCCGCTCGAGCCGCGCGTAGCTGAGCCCGTGCAGCGAGCTGAGCTTGGCCGTGGTGTACCCGGTCGCACCCGCGCCAAGGAAGCGGGCCTCCAGCACGACCACGCGCGCACCGGTGCGGTTCAGCTCGAGCGCCACACTGAGCCCGGTGATGCCGCCCCCCACGACGCAGACGTCGGCGTGGACGTCCTGGGACAGCGGAGGCCGCTGAGCGTGCTCGGCGGTGTCGAGCCAGAGTGAGCTGAGCGCGGCCATCCCTTGCCCTTGTCCCCCAGCGCGGTTGCCCAAACCAGCGAGAGGGAATTAGCACGGTGTGCGGCCGGTCGGGACAGCAACATTGCTCGCCTTGGCGTGCCTGCTGTCCGCCTGCGGCACGTCCGGTCGCGAGGCCGATGCCACCACCGTGGTCGAGCGGTTTCAGGCCGCGCTCGCCGACGGCGACGGCCCCGCCGCCTGCGCCGAGCTCAGCGAGGAGACCTCGGAGGCGCTCCAGCGGCAGGAGGGCAAGCCGTGCGACGAGGCGATCCTCGGGCTCGCGCTGCCCACCGGCAGCCGTGTCGGCGACACGGACGTCGAGGCCACCTCCACCGCGGTCTCGCTGCTCGGTGGGGGCACGCTGTTCCTGAACGAGGTCCCGGATGGCTGGGAGATCTCAGCCGCCGGCTGCTCACCTACCGCGCCCGACCTCCCCTTCGACTGCGAGCTGGAGAACTGAGATGCGGGCGATGTTCGTGATCTACCTCGCGGTGATCGTCGCCGGCCTGGTCCTCTACACGACCATCGGCCTCCTGCACAACTAGTCGTGCGCGCGTTCCTCAAGCACAACGGCCTGTCGGTCTTCTTCCTGGTGCTGTTCCTCGGAGCGCTGGTCGGCCAGGCGTTCGCCGGCCACGCGGACTTCAACGAGGACCAGCTGCGTCACGGCGACCCGACGATGTCGCTCGGCCGCTACGTGCTGTCGTCCCACTTCGGGGTCGCCGTGCTGGAGAACTGGCAGTCCGAGTACCTGCAGTTCACGCTCTTCATCGTGGCCACCGTCTGGCTGCTCCAGCGCGGTTCGCCGGAGTCCAAGGAGCTCCACAAGGCCGGGCGTGAGTCGGACGAGGATCAGCGGGTCGGCCCCCACGCCCGACAGGACTCGCCGCGTTGGGCGAAGGCCCGCGATCTCCGGCGCACGCTCTACGAGAACTCGCTGTTGATCGTGATGGCAGCGATCTGGGTGGCCAGCTGGTTCGCCCAGTCGGTCACAGGCGTCAGCGAGTACAACACCGACCGGCTCGACCACCACCAGCTGCCGGTCTCCTGGTTCGAGTACCTCGGCCGGGCCGACTTCTGGGAGAAGACCCTCCAGAACTGGCAGTCGGAGTTCCTCGCGGTCGGCTCGATGGCGATCCTCGCCGTCTATCTGCGCCAGCGCGGATCGCCCGAGTCGAAGCCCGTCGGGGCGGCGCACGACTCCACTGGAGCGCAGGGCTGAAGCCGTTTCCAGATGGCCTTCACGGGTAGGTCCCGTAGATGGCTTTTCTAGATGCGCAACTGGACGCGTATCTGCGTGACGCGCACGCAATCGAGCAGCGGTCGGTGCCGCAGATGCGCGCCGCCCCCGACATGGCGGTCGACCTCCCGCTGGCGACTGCGTTTCGCCAGCATTCCGTAGAGACGGAGCACCACGAGGAGCTGATCCGGGACCGGCTCGAGGCCCGAGGCGTGTCCCCCACTCGGCTCAAGAATGCGGTCTTCAAGGCGGATACGCCCCCCAAGCTGGTCAGTCACGCGCTCGCCTACGAGCACCTCGAGCTCGCGGAATACGAGCTGCTGCGGCGCATCGCTCGCCTGGCGGGCGACGACACCACACAGGTCGTCGCGGCCGCGATCCGCGAGGACGAGCGGGCGATGGCCGAGCGGCTCGAGGCCTGCTTCGACAGAGCGGTGGAGGCCTCGCTGCGCGTGGCCGGTCGCGCCAACCTCGACGAGCAGCTGAACAAGCACCTCGCCGACGCGCACGCCATCGAGGCCCAGGCGATCGACCTGCTCGAGCGCGCCCCCAGGCTGGCGGGCGACCCCGAGCTGGCGCACGTCTACGAGGAGCACCTCGACGAGAGCCGCGAGCACCAGCGGGGGGTGCACGAGCGGCTCGAGGCCCGTGGCGGCACGCCGAGCCAGCCCGAGCGCGGCGCGATCCAGCTCGCCGGCCCGCCGGACACGCCGGCCAAGCTCGCCGCGTTCGCCTACGCGTTCGAGTTCCTCGAGGTGGGCGCCTACGAGCAGCTCGCGCGCATCGCGAAACACGCCGGCGACGACCAGACGGAGCGGCTGTGCCGGAAGACCAGCGCCGCCGAGCGCGGCATGGCCGACCGGCTCTGGCAGAGGCTCGACGCCGCGCTCGAAGCCTCGCTCAGCGCCGCCCCGGCGGCCACCGCGGCATGACGCGCTACTGGGTCCAGCTGGCCACCGAGCAGTTCGCCCCAAGCGAGCTCGTCGACCAGGCGGTCGAGGCAGAGCGCGCCGGGTTCGACGGCCTCAACGTGAGCGACCACTTCCAGCCCTGGTGGGAGCCGGGCCATTCCGGCCAAGCCTGGGCGCTGCTCGGAGCGATCGGGCAGGCGACCGAGCAGATCGCCGTGGGCACCGGGGTCACCGCGCCGGTGTACCGCTACAACCCCGCCGTCGTGGCGCAGTTCGGCGCGACCCTTCAGGAGCTGTTCCCGGGCCGCGGCTTCCTCGGCATCGGGTCGGGCGAGTCCCTCAACGAGTCGCCGGTCGGGATGGACTGGCCCGACACCGGCGATCAGGTGCGGCGCATGGAGGAGGCGCTCGACATCATCGACCGGCTGCTCGACGGCGAGCGCGTCGTCCACGAGGGCCGTTTCTTTCGAATGAAGCGCGCCTATCTCCACACGCGCGGGATCGAGCGGCCGCCGGTGTACGTGTCGGCGTTCGGGCCGGACGCGGCCCAGGTGGCGGCGCGCTTCGGCGACGGCCTGTGGACGCTGGCCGACCCGGAGTCGGCGCCCGACCTGATCGAGGTCTACAGGCGCGAGTGCGAGGCGATAGAGAAGGAGCCGGGCGAGATCGTCCTCCAGACCGGCTTCTCGTGGGCGCCCGACGACCAGGCCGCGCTCGCCGGCGCGCGTGTGTGGAAGGCCACTCAACCGCCGGAGTACTTCACCGACGACTGGCACGACCCCCAGGCGATGTACGAGCAGGCGGAGGCCGAGGTCTCCGACGAGGAGTTCATGGAGTCGTACATCGTCAGCTCAGACCCCGAGGTCCACCGCGACCGGATCCGCGAGATCGAGCGGATGGGCGCCACCGTCGTGTGCCTCCAGAACGGCTCCGGCGGGGAGCCGCTCGGCGCCCTGCGCAT
>JBQGCL010000174.1:0-2068 GCA_052038485.1 Thermoleophilaceae bacterium
GACTCCGTCAGCTTGTAGCCCACCCCGCGCACGTTCACCACCCACGGTCGCGTCGACGGCGCGAGCTTGCGGCGCAGCCGGCAGGCGTGCGCGTCCAGCGTGCGCGTGTTGCCGGGCGACAGGAAGCCCCAGACGTCGCGCAGCAGCTCCTGCTTGCCGAACACGCGCGTGGGCTGCTGCGCCAGCGCGTGCAGCAGCGCGAACTCCTTCGCCGCCAGCTCGACCCGCCGCCCCGACAGCCGCACCGCCCGGCTCGCGGGATCGAGCGTCAGCTCGGCCACCCTCACCACGCCGCTCGACCGGCGCCCGTCGGTCCGGCGCAGCACGGCCCGCATCCGCGCCAGCAGCTCCTCGTACAGAAACGGCTTGCAGACGTGGTCGTCCGCACCTCGCACGAACGACCGCACCCGGTCGGCATCCCCGACCCGCCCGCTCAAGACGATCACCGGCAGGTCGGGGTCGATCCGCGACGCCAGCCCGTCCGCCCCGCGCACGCGATCGAGCAAAGCGAGGCCGTTGCCGTCCTCCAACCCCAGGTCGAGCACGACCAGCCCCGGCTGGCGGACCTCGATCGCCCGCAGGCCCTCCCCCGCCCCCGACGCGCCGGCCACGCGAAACCCGTCAGCGGCCAGGTTGTCGAGCAGGAAGCTCCTGGTGACCTGATCGTCCTCGACCACCAGCACGAGTCGCGAGTCGCCCACCTCCTCGTAAGCGGCGCCACCACTCGAATCGCCCCCACCAACCGGTTATGGTCTGCACCGAGGATGTTTGCCGACCTCCACGCTCACTATCCGATGCGTGTGGTGGAGGACCTCACGCCGCGGTCCACGTTCGACGAGCTGCGTCGCGTCAAGGGGAAGCGCAGCAAGCTTCGCGCGATCCTGCTCCGGCTCGCGAGCATGTTCGCCAGCCACCGCACCCCGTTCAGCGACTACCGGATCACCCCCACGCGCCTGCGCGACGGCCGCGTCTCGCTCGCCCTGTCCGTCCTCTACCGCCCCGGCGAGGAGCTCGGCAAGTCCTACACGGCCCCGCCCGAGTCGAAGTACTTCGACAGGCTGCTCGAAGACC
The DNA here is from genome assembly GCA_052038485.1 of Thermoleophilaceae bacterium. GTDB lineage: Bacteria > Actinomycetota > Thermoleophilia > Solirubrobacterales > Thermoleophilaceae > JACVRW01. The sequence goes on from JBQGCL010000174.1 coordinate 1,072, forward strand.
TCGCGGACGTCGAGGAAGAGGTCGAGATGTACAACCCGAGCCGCATCCGGCTCGTCCACAACCTCGCCGAGCTCGACGCCTGCCCGCCCGGCGCCACCGCGCTCGTGCACGCCGTCGAGGGCAGCTTCCACGTCGGCGACGACGCCGCCGAGATCGACGCCAACATCAAGAAGCTCGCCGGCCTCGGCGTCGGCTACGTGACCGTCGCCCACCTGCTCCACCGGCAGATCGCCAAGGTCGGCCCCGCGATCCCGTTCCTGAAGTGGGACTGGGTCTACAACCTGCTCTTCCCCAAGCCCAAGACCCAGGGCCTGACCCCGCTCGGCGAGGCCGCGATCCGCGCCTGCGTCAAGCACCGCGTGCTGATCGACGTCTCGCACATGCACCCGAACGGGATCGCCGAGACGGTCGCCGTGCTCGACAAGCCCGACGTCGACCCGGGCTGCGACTTCCCGCTGATCTCCTCGCACGCCGGCTACCGCTTCGGCGGCCAGAAGTACATGCACGACGAGGACACCCTGCTCGAGATCAAGCGGCGCGAAGGCGTGGTCGGGCTGATCCTCGCCCAGTACCAGCTCAACAACGGCATCCGCCGCTCACACACGAGCAACTTCGAGGAGTCGTGGGACGTGATCAAGCGCCACATCGACAAGATCGCCGACGTCACGGGCAGCCTCGAGTACGTTGCCTTCGGCAGCGACTTCGACGGATTCATCAAGCCGACCATGAGCGGCCTGGAGCACATGGGCGACATGGTCAAGCTCGAGGCACGGCTCAAGCGCGACTACGGAGCCGACGCCGACCTGATCACCCACAAGAACGCCCTGCGGGTGCTGCGCAAGCTCTGGGCTTGAGCATGCAAACCGGGTTGCAGACCTCTCGTCGCTGAAGGAATCGGCCGTAGGATGACGACGCGCCCGGGCTCCCCGCGCGATCTGGATCATGGACACTGCACGACGCGGCAATTACGAGTCCGGCTCCGACTACGTCTTGGAGT